>CALBPF010000193.1 GCA_937899105.1 uncultured Flammeovirgaceae bacterium
GTCAGAACAGATCGATGGACAACTTTACATTACTCACATACGAGATGAATCAAAGTCACCTTTGTCAAATGAGCAGATTGATGACAGATTCGAACAGATAAGACACGACTTTCTCTTTAGACGTACTTTGAGAACATCTAACATAATCCGTATTGGTAACACAACGGACGAATTAAGTACCGTGATAAAAGAAAAAAGAATAGACCTAATGGTAATTGGCATGCGTGGCGCTTCCGGCCGTAATGAGTCAAACTTTGGAAGCTCGGCTACCTACTTTATAGATAATCCTGAATGCACATTACTGACCTTACCTGGCGACTGTAGGATACTGACCATTAAGCAAATTGCCGTAGCCAGCGACTACAAAGTAATACCGGAGCAATCAGAAATCTATGCTTTATCTTACCTGGCGCAATCCTTTTCATCCAAGATCCATGTTTTTAATGTCAAAAAAGCGCCGGAAGACGATGGAACCGCCGATATTCAACAAAGTTTTAAAGGTATTTTCAAATACAATCTAAGTTCTTTCTATGAAATAGATCAACCTAGTGTTATAGGCGCTGTTAGAAAGTTCATAGCTGAAAATAATATTGACCTACTTTCGGTGTTCCATAAAATTAACAACCAAAAAGATCCTTTAAAACGTAGTGTTTCTAAACAATTAGCATTTGTTTTGAAAGTACCATTATTAATCGTACCAATTCAACTGTAAAATGTTTCATAGATTACTTGTACCCGTTGATTTCTCCATTTGTAGTAAGAATTCTTTAAAACTAGCTGTCGATTTTGCCGCTAAAAATAGGGCCACACTTACTGTCCTTAATGTATATTCTGTCACCAGAGTACAAACCTCATCTGAAGCATTAATCAAAGACGACTTAATTAATAACCTGAAGGGCTACGACGAAGAGATTCCGGGACTTAAATCAATCGATCACACGTTTGAAGTCGAGTTTGGATTGGAAGCAGATATTATTATTGATCGAAGCGCCGAGCATGACTTAATAGTAATGGGTACCAGAGGTGAGCATAACGTTATCGATAAATTGGTAGGAAGTGTTTCCCTAAGAGTAATAGAACATTCAAAAATACCTGTATTGGTCATTCCTGAACATCTTCATCAAATATCTTTTGAAAAGCTTGTATTTGCAGCCGATTTTAAGAGGATCGAGCATATGTCTTCACTGGACAATCTCAGAGAGCTTGCACTTACTTATGATTCCGAATTACATTTGCTAAATGTCAATGAATCACCGGAATATATTACCAATGAAGAGGGGGATGAAGCTATGGAACTTCATTACTTCTTTAAAGATGTAAATCATGCGTTCTTTTTAAGTGAAAGTAAAGACATCAAACAAGGTATTGTGGACTACACGAATGAATAGGGTATAAACATATTGACGTTAATGCCCAGAAAGCACACTTTCTTACAAAGTTTATTTCATCATAGCACATCGGGAGAGATCGCAATGCACCTGGAATCTGCACTACTGACCTTCCATGAATAAAGGTACCCAAATCACAAATCTGCCGGCACCATCATCAGAGGACAGCTAATACGCTTTAATAGTCTTTCATTACCATATTTATTTTGACTTTTAATGGCTTTATGCACGCTATCACAGATAACCACCAAGTCAACATCATTTTCATTTACCGTAGCTAATATTCGATCTTCAATAAAACCTACTTCAGAAAGATAGGTATACCCTACCTCAGAATCTGCAAGAAGCTCTTTGTTCACCGCTTCATAATTCTTCCAGCCATGCTCCGCCAGGTTATTTCTATGGGAAATGTGATCAGAATTCCCATTATTGATTAATCGGTAAGCGTACAAGAGAATCAATTCTGCATTTTGATCTTTACTAACCCTAAGGGCATAATCCATAGTACGAATGGAATTCTCCGAGAAGTCCGTAGGATACAGAATTTTCTTGTATAATTTCATTAATCTGTCTGACAATAAAACATAATTGTGAAAATAACAGGTTGTTGAAAGTTACTTCTGTGCTTCGCATCATTTTTATACCTGATTTTTGTCATCTTTCATTATTTTCAAGGCTGTAACCCAGAAGTATGCCACATAATAGCAAGGATGCATTTAAGGTAATTTTCGAAGCTTGTGAGGAAGGCATAATCGTATCTAACGATCAAGGTGAAATCATTCTTGCCAATCAAGCCAGCCATCAAATGTTTGGATATCATGATGGAGGACTTATATCCAAAAGGATTGAAGACCTAATACCGAAGCGTATTAGAAAAAAACATGCGAGCTATAGAAAAGAATATAACAAACAACCTACCCCACGTCAAATGGGGGCTGGACGAGATTTGTATGGTTTGAAAAAGGGTGGCTTGGAGTTTCCAATAGAAATAAGTCTGAATCGCGCTATTCTTAAAGATGTTTCGCATACGGTTGCCTTTATTGTAGAAATCTCAGCGCGAAAAAAAATTGAAGAAGCTCTAAAACGTAGCGAAGAACAACTTATAGCCTACGCTTCAGAACTCGAAAATAAAGTGATGGACCGCACGGAGCAATTGGATAAAACCATTGAAGTTTTAGAAAAAACGAATCATGATCTGGAAGAGCAAATTAGCGTCCGGATACAAGCAGAAAATGACGCAAAGAAAGCGCTTGAAAAGGAGCGTGAGCTCAATGAATTAAAATCACGATTTGTTTCAATGGCATCGCATGAGTTTCGAACCCCCCTAAGTACGATGTTGTCCTCTGTCTCGCTTATTGAGCGATATAATAGTGATAGACAGGTTGATAAACGTGGGAAACATATAAAAAAAATAAAGACTGCGATTGGTAACCTTAAGAATATTCTTGATGACTTTCTCTCACTTTCCAAACTTGAAGAAGGAAAAATATTAATTAACAGATCTGAGGTAGATGTATCTGAATTGGCAGAAAGTGTGATTGATCAAATGAGTCAGCTTACAAGCGATAACCAGCAGATAAGGCTAATGATCAAAGGGAAAGAATGCATCTGCTATACTGACGATAAAATCATTAATAATGTACTTATCAACCTTATCTCAAACGGTATTAAGTATTCTGAAAAGGATGTAGATATGATTTTGACCTATCAGCAGAACGTCCTTAAAATAGAAGTGAAAGATTATGGCATGGGTATTCCAGAGCAGGAAAAAAAGCATATGTTTGAACGCTTCTTTCGGGCCAAGAACGCCGTTAATATTCAAGGTACCGGCCTGGGTCTGAACATTGTAAAAAAATACGTCGAAATCCTTGAAGGCACCATTGATTTTGAAAGCACGTTAAATAAAGGAACCACCTTCACAGTCTGTTTCCCTAAGGGTAAGAAAACAAGTAGGGAAACAGATAAATAAACCCATGATGAAAAAGATATTAATTATTGAGGATAACGAAGATATTAGAGAAAATATAGCTGAGATACTTGAACTTGATGGTTTTAATAGCATCACAGCGCCTGACGGAAAGGTTGGAGTAGAAAAAGCAGTATCGGAACATCCTGATTTAATCATATGCGACATTATGATGCCCGAATTAGATGGTTATGGCGTCCTTCACATTCTTGGTAAAAAAGACGAAACCGCCGGCATTCCGTTCATCTTTTTGACCGCAAAAGCAGAACGTTCTGATATGCGCAAAGGCATGGTATTAGGTGCAGACGACTATCTCACCAAGCCTTTTGAAGACACTGAACTCCTTGATGCGGTAGAATCTAGACTTCGTAAAACGGAGGCCATGAGGAAAGAATATGCAAATAGCAGCTCCGGGTTAAACAGCTTTATAAGTGATGCTAAAAAATTACACAACCTTGATGCGCTTCATGAGAATAGAAAATCTCGTTTGTATAAAAAGAAAAACGACATATTCAGAGAGGGTGAATACCCAAACTATCTTTACTTCATTGAGTCTGGAAAAATCAAATCTGTTAAGACCAATGAGGAGGGTAAAGAATTCATTACTTCTATTTACTCAGTTGGGGAATTCTTTGGATACGAAGCACTTCTGGAAAACAAAAATCACCCCGACTCTGCTGAAGCCATGGAGGATTCTTATATCATAAGTGTTCCGCGAAATGAATTTAATGAACTTGTATACTCTAACAGAGAGGTAGCTAAAAAATTCATTGAAATGCTCTCTAACAAGATTACCGATAAAGAGCAAAAACTACTGAACTTGGCTTACAGTTCTGTGCGCCAAAGAACCGCAGAGGCTTTAATTGAAGTTTCTATGAAATTCAACCCTGACAATGAAGAGGACTTTGCATTAACCGTATCAAGGGAAGACCTATCTAATATGGTTGGTACAGCCACGGAATCCGTTATTAGAGTGATATCTGATTTCAAGGAGGAAGGGCTGGTAGAAGCTAAAAATAGCAAATTAGTGATACTTGATCTGGACAAATTAGAACAGGTAAAACGCTGGCATACGCTTAGGTAATCATCTCAAATTTAACAGAACCTTTGTCTGGTAGGTGTTTTAGTTAAAAATCCTAACAAGAGCCTCATCTTCCAAAATGAGATCTACCCAAAGGGAATATTGTTTACCTGATGGGTGCAGCTTGTCATTAGCTATAAGGCCTGCATCTTTTAATCCGTTTCTGGATATAGATGTTATACTATAATATTTTATCCCATAATCTTTGGTTATGCGTTGATTGATCATATTATAATCATCAATACCTTTACTAATAATAGGCTGCTTGGACTTACCAAAAGGTGTGAAGCCATAGTCCGGAATTGAAACGACTATTACTTTATGTTTATGACCTCCTGCATGTTCAATAGCTATTTTCAAAAGGGATTCGAATTCAGAAGGATAATCATCAAGAGGGTATTTTCGATATTGATTATTTACCCCAATTAAAAGTGACACGAAGTCATAGTCCTTTGCTGGCTTTTCTTCTAGTATTGCGGCCTTCAGCTCCTGGGTTGTCCAGCCTGTAGTGGCAATAATTTTAGGGTCAGCTATTTTAAAACCATAACCGGCATTGTTTAACCGGCTCACCAATTGCACCGGCCACTTCATGGCTTCACTCACGCTTTCACCAATGGTGTAAGAATCACCCAAAGCAAGATACGAATAGATTTTTTCCTGGCTAAAGCTCGTCTGCATTGTGATCAAAAATAACAAACTCGAAAGAAGTGATGAGAGGATGTCTTTCATACTAACGCAATAATTTAGATACAAGACTAAACAAAAGAGGCCATACCTAAAAAGATATGACCTCTCTCAATAACCTTAATTGATTCAATAAATATACCTAAATCCTAGATTCAAAGCATAACCTCCTCCATCCTGTCTCGATGCAATGAAGTTAGCATAAGATAGCTCCAATCCAAGTTTTGTCGTTAGCTGATATTTAGCTCCTACACCCAGCTGGGTAAACCAACTGTTTAGCCCAAACTGCTCGTCTACCTCATTTGACAAGGTCTCGTAACGAGGTGAATATTGCCCAAATGCGAAAATAGTTGTTTTCTGATCTCTTGGAAAATAACTCAAGAAGGCGCTTAAAGGTACCCTGAAAAAGTTAGCTCGATCCCCTTCCCTATCAATTCTATATAAAAAATCCGTTTCCAGAAATAGTCTCCACTGTGAAGATAACTTCATGTCGTAGAAAAACTGTGTAAACCAGGTGTACCGATCGTGACCTGTAAAAGACGGCTCCTCCAAATCATCCGCTACGGGAAAAAGAAAAGTAGATTGGATACTAAACCCGCTAATATTATTAAACGGGACATAACGAATTCGTGGACCTATTCCGGTTACCGCCGTACGGCTGAAATCACCATCGGCAAATGTCAATACTTTAAAAGGTGATCCTTCATCATTATCATAAAGTGCACGGGTAGCCCAAACATCAATGCCTACATTAATTTTTCCCGATGGGCTAATACCATAAGTCAGTTGGTACATGGCGTTTAAAAAGGTCTGGCGCTGGCCAAGATTGATCTCGTCACCTTCCGCATCTCGGATCGTCGTTTGCGTATAGAGATTGTAGAAGGAATTCAACTCCCACTTTCCTTTTTCAAGTAAAACCGAAGGAGTATATTTTTGAACATTAGAACTTTCTCCCTGCGCCATGGCGCCATAAACTCCGGTTAAACAAATTAAGAATATTAAATACTTCTTCATAATATACTTATAGGTTATTAAGTGACCAGTCGTAGGTATAAAAACCAACTTTCTTAGATGGTAATGGATCAACCCTGTATTGGTTAATAAACTCAGTTACCGACTGACCTCCTAATTTAAAATCATTGGCATACCAGTTAAAAATCTCTGAAACCTGAGCTTTATTCCCCTTTATCCTGATAAATTGATTATCATTAAGAACTTCCTTGGTTTTTGATTCAATTTGAGACTCCAGTTTGCCAGGGACATAAGCAAAATCAGCCAGCTTTGGACAGCTTACAGCCGCGCAGACTAATACAAAATGTAACCTTGGGTCTTGAGTCATAGGATATAACTTCTCCTTCTCAAGGATATTGAGTGACATTTTTTCTCCAGACACGGTATATCGTTTCGCATCGAAGAAGTCCTTAACATCAAAGGGTGACTTAACCGGGTAGCTATCAACTATCCCTTTGATCGCCAACAGGTTATAAGCATTGATCATAAATGCCTTTTTAGTTTTTTTATCAGCGCTTTTTATATCAAAAGAAGCTATGGCATATACAAGGTTATTTAGCTGCGCAGGCTCAGCCTTAATAGCGGCATAAGCCACATTTCCATTCTTCACATGGGCAGAAAAGAAGGCATCGGCATTTTGAAAAAAATCACCTTGGCCAAATACCTTTCCGGATATCAAAAGCAGAATGAATATGAACGTCTTCATTATTAATTAATTTGATATACCCCGCTTACATTGAGCCCAATATATTGGCCGGATAAAGCAATCTGATCATCTTCAGCTCCAGTTACATCTGCAGTGTATTCATTGACTGTACCGGAATCAAAAACAATGTTTCTACCGTCATTTGTTACTTCCCATGTCCCTGTTCTTACACGCTCCGAATCTTCAGCCCCACAAAGATTGGCCCCACCGTCGTATTCATATGTACCATCGGCGTTAATGGTCATGCTATCGTCAAGGCGACAGTCTTGAATACCACCTACACCCATAAAAGTAAAGGAAATAGTCTTCCAAGATCTTTGACCTCCACCATGGAATAAATTTTCAAATTCCGCAGTCGACGTAGGCGCCACCGTTGGCCCTTCTACTACATCTATCTCTTCTTCATCATCAGGTTGATTGAGCTGAGTTATTTCACAGGAAGTAGCCCAAAACACAAAAAACAGCAAAACAAAATTTCCTTTTTTCATAATTTATTCAATTTAATTTCAGCGATCTTTCTTAATGATGGTACCAAGTACACGTTCTAGTATCACGAAAGTGTCACAATTAGAATTGTTTTATGATATTTATCGCGTAGCTGACTTTTTTATTATGCTTGAAATATGAAAAAAACAATTGAGATTCCTTCCTGATTTGATCAAATGAAATAGCTGCATCTACCCTCTGAACGGTGTGTTACTTTATAGGTTTTGAGTTAGCTATTACTCTCAAGTACCTTTTCAAGTAAGGCTTTTGTAGCTTTTATACCTTCGTCCTCCGAAAGGTCATTACCTTCAAATTCGATGCCTATATAACCGGAGAAACCTGCCTGTTTTACAATTTCAATCATTTTGGTAAAGTCCGTGTGCACTTCGTTACCATCTAAATCAAATTCATGGGATTTCGCACTTACGCCTTTAGCGAAAGGCATAATTTCAGCCATGCCCTGGTATCTGTCATATTCCCTGATGCACCCGCCATCTCCTCGCTTAAGGCAAAAATTTCCAAAATCCGGAAGCGTACCTACATTTTCCAAACCCACCTTATCTATAACTCCTGCAAGCCATTTACCATTTGATGAATAGCCTCCGTGATTCTCCACAATAACATTTATATTTTTTGAAGAAGCATAGTTAGCCAGGCTTTTCAGCCCTGCCTCAGCGCTGGCAGCTACTTCTTCTTCGGTACCTTTACCCGCTGCATTTACCCGAATCGCTGAAGCCCCCAAAAACTCAGCTATATCTACCCAAATATGATGGTTCTTAACTGCTTGCGCCCTTGCCAGGGAATCCGGGTCGCCCAAGTTTCCCAAGCGATCACACATGATCAATCCAACAGAGACTCCTGCATCCTTGCACTTATTCTTAAATTCCTCCCAATAGGCCTTATCATTAGCCTTGCCGTAGTAAAATACATTTACAAGCTCAATCGTATTGACACCATAGTCAGCCGCCATCTTAGGAAAATTCATGGGGTCTTCACCTTGGAGCAATGAGTCAGGATAAGTTTTAATCAATCTCCCAAAACGGTCCCAGTCTTCCACAGGGCCACCAAAAAAGGTTTTATGCAACGACCATTGAGCCAAAGAGATTTGAAGACCGTTATCCTCCTTAATAATCGTATCTACTGTGCTTTTCTCATCTGGCTTTGATGTACATGACGAGATGACAACTAAGAAAAACAACGATAAGCCATTTAATAAATACCTTCTGTTCATGATAAATAAGTTAGTGAAATGATAAGGTAAGGTAATGTAAAATATTGAAATAATGAACCGGCTTGGCCCTCTACTAGCTAATTAGCATTTTTGATCTGTGGAAATAAAAGCTGTTACCGAAGCTAATCTTAAAGAACTGCAGGCTATCAGTATAGCTACTTTCATTGATGCATTTGGGGCAGTCAACACTCCCGAAGACATGGAGGCCTACATTCGAGAAAGTAGGTCACTGGAAAGTCTGAGGAAGCAATTAAATGCTGATTCGGAGTTCTATTTTCTGAAAGTCGATGATCAAACCATTGGATATTTAAAAATAAATTATGGTTTGAGTCAAACGGAGCCACATCTCACTAATTGCCTTGAAGTGCAGCAGGTTTATATCATCAAAGAATATCAAAATAAAGGACTTGGAAAGCTATTACTAGATAAAGCAATTCAACGAGGGATAAATAAGGGCCTTGACTATATCTGGCTCGGTGTTTGGCAGTATAATAAAGATGCCATTAGGTTTTATGAACGTTTAGGCTTTAGTTCCTTCGGTGAGCATTCTTTTATTCTTGGTGGCGATCATCAAACCGATATTCTCATGAAGAAACCACTGGAACAAAATAAGGATCAGCTGGTATTAAGATAGTCGTGACGTTTTTTCTAACTCCTAGTACTTTCATTTTGTAAGACCGGCGATCCAAAAATCAAAAAAATCCCACACCACCAAACTAATTAAAACCAAAACTGTTTGCTTCCATATAATTGAACTAGAGATTTAAAAAATTCCAACGATTATTTTGATTAATATACTAGATGTATCGTGATCAACCTGTGCCTTAACATATTACTAAAATCGATCAAAAGCGCTCCTTATGTTCTTCTGATGGTTCTTTTAGCGGGCGCTCCAACAATTGCCGAAGAGAATATCACTGAGGTTTGTGAAGGCATTAAGGTAGGCAATGAGGTACTTCATAAAGCTCTTCAGGTTAAAAAAATAAAAAAATTAAAGTCGTTGCAATCTAACAAAAATTGGTTGCCACTGGAAAATGAAGCGATGCCCGATCTTATAAGTGGCATAGCTCATGAAAAGTACTTCATCTTGTTCAGTTCATTAAAGTTATTCGACTAGTGCTGTTTGTGTAAACAGAAAATAATTCTCTAACTACAAACAATCATTATTATGCTTTTAAAATCCATTCATAAAATCGATAAATCGGAGCTAGACCAAATTTCATTTAATAAGCAAGAGGTATTAAGTAATGAAAGCGACAAAAGTATAAGACGTCATAATTTAGACAGGTCATTGGTCTTAGGTAATGTTCATAAACGACAAGTCCTAATTCAGTTTGAAAATATTCTTGGTATGCCACTAGAAGTGGAAACTACCATTTGGGCAGTAACGCAAAATCATATTATGCTAAAGGGTGGTAAAACCATACCTATAAGGTGCATATTTAATATTATTGTCTAAAAGCATTCAAAAAGGAGCAGATTTTAAACTGCTCCTTTTTTGTTATCCGAAGCTATAGTTTGCATTTTTAGTACTCAAGTTACTAACAACCCTATGAATGCATTCTGTAAAAGCTTATTTACATTGATCTTAATCGTCATTATTGACAATGCCATAGCTCAATCTCATGAGACGAAAAATATTCAAAACGATTGGGTTTCATCGTTTAATCAATCAGGTGATCTTAAACCATTCTATCGTGAAGCAAGCGGCATACTTCAAGAAAACAAACTTATTACAGGTGGCGAAAATATTGGTAAGAAGTGGCTTGAACTCCATAGTCAGGCAGGCGCTATTACCGAATACAAGCTGATAGAAACTATTCAACTCATAGAAACTTCCAAGTTTGAGCTTGGCGCATATCTTACGGAAAAGGGGTCAAGCTATTATACAATAATTGGATGGCGAAATAACAACGGGTGGTACAAGGAAGTAGAAGTTACTTACAAAGCTGTAAACCCTGGTCCGGATGAAGCGGGTGAGATCAAATTACTGCGTGATTCCTGGCAAAAATTAGCCAATGATCACAGACCGGATCTCATTGGCAAAGAATTATACATTGATGGTGGATATTATTTCAACCGTGGCAGAGTATATTCTAACCTGGAGATCGCCGATGTCTACTCGTATATGAACCCTGAATCTTTTAAGATCTCGCTTGAAGGCCTAAGTACTACCATAGTCAATGAAGAAACTGCCTATGATATAGGTGGTTTTTAACCAGTGGAAAAGGCCTTTACATTCTGATCTGGATCAAAAAAGAAAACGAGTGGAAGCTGCTACTGGACTTTAACTTCTAGCCTAAACATGCTGATCAATCAGTATCGCATTCCCGTCCGGATCAATCAAAGTCAGGTTAGCTGGACCTGATGTGCTTTCGTCAGCTTCAGCTTCAAGTTTAATATTTTTTGATTTGAGATGCTTTTGAATGTCTCTGACATCATCAAAAGACTCCTGTTTATTAGCGCTTTCGTCCCACCCAGGATTAAACGTGAGAATATTATTTTCAAACATCCCCTCAAAAAGACCTATTAACGCATTGCCATTTTTCATGATCAAGTATTTCCGTTCTATGTCCCCAGCAAAAACTTCGAACCCCAGGTTTTCATAAAATACTTTTGAAGCCTTAAGGTCCTTGACGCTAAGGCTCACTGAAAATGCTCCTAACTTCATACAATTGTTTTTAATACTCTATTCATATTTTAGTGTTTCGGATGGCTTGGTTAAAGCAGCTTTTACCGTTTGGGAGAAAACGGAGCTAAAAGCAATCAGCAATACCATAACCGCTGAAATCACAAACACCATCACACCAACATCAATGCGATACGGAAATGATTCAAGCCAATAATTCATGAGCCACCAACCAAGCGGACACGCCAGAATAATGGCGATAATAACCGGTTGCAAAAACTCTTTGGAAAGCAGAATTACTATACCGAAAACAGTAGATCCTAACACCTTTCGTATCCCGATTTCCCTTGTTCTTTGCAAGGTCATAAACGACGCTAAACCTAACAGGCCAAGCGAGGCGATAAAAATTGCCAGACCTGTGAAAAGGGTAAATACCTTACTAAAACGATCATCATTATCATACTGTCTATTGAAGAACTGATCCAGGAAAAAATAATCCAAAGGGTTGCCTGGGAAAAAGGTTGACCAAGGTTCGTCTAATGCCGCAATAACTTGGCTATAGTTTTTGGTTTCAAGTTTTAGCGAGTAGAAGGATCCTAATGTATTCATCCGAAAAACTACCGGGATCACCTTGGCTTTAAGAGACATTTGATGATAATCTTCAAGAACACCGATAATTTGCAAGGTGTCGCCTCCATTAGCTACAAATTCGCCTATTGCAGATTCAGCATTATCGAATTGCAAAACCTTCATTAGAGATTCGTTGATCAATACTTTATCGTTTTCTGTCATAAACTCTCTATCAAAGTTTCTGCCCGCTACAACTCCAATATCAAATTGTGTTACATGTTCATAATCGATAGCCATGTTAGTGACGGTTGTACGACCCTCAGGTCCTCCTGAAATCCTTCCAATAGCATTTGTCCAGTAATTTTCTTCTCCGGGTATGCTGGACGAGGCGCTAATACTTTCTACACCAGGAATTCTCAGGGCCTCTGTTTTAAAGGACTCATAGTTAGAACTATATAGTGAATCTACAACTCCGGGAGCTTTCAAAACCAGCGTTTCCTTAATATCAACACCAAGATCCAGGTTCCGCATGTAGTCCAATTGTTGATAAACGATAATAGATCCACCAATAAGAAATACCGATGCAATAAACTGGAACACTACAAGCCCCTTTCTCAGGTACTTCCCTCCTGTTGAGGAGATGAGCTTTCCCTTCAGGACCGATATGGGCTTGAAAGAAGAGAGAACAATCGCCGGATAAAAACCTGAGAAAAAGGTTCCAAAAATGAAAAGTATTCCCACCTTGACCCAGAACTCACTATTTGTAAAAAAGTCTAATGGAATATTCCACCCGGTGAGTGAGGAAAAGGATTCCCATGAGATCCGGACAGCCGCCAGAGCGAATAGCGTAGCCAGAAAGTTAATAATGAATGATTCAGTAAGAAATTGGCTTATCAACTGTTTTCTCGTAGCGCCAACAACTTTTCTTACTCCTACTTCATTGGCCCTCTTTATTGACCTGGCAGTAGCCAAATTCACATAATTCACCCATGCAATGAACATAATAAAAATGGCTATGAGGCTTAGAGCATTTATTGAATCTCCATCTCGTAGTTCTTGGGGGGAGGTTTCATATAAAAGGTTTGAGTACAGATGAATATCATTCAATGGTCTTAAAATGAACTCTTGTTTTGAATTTCTGCTCTCCCAGGCTTGTCTTCTATTCTCTGCCAGATAATTATCCCACTTAGTTTGAAGATCACTAACATCAGTTCCTGGTTTTAACAGAACAAAGGAGTAAAAATCATACCATCCCCAGGAGGTCTCAGAGCCGTTGTTTGTCCATGCATTTATGGTTTCATAGGAAATAAGGAAGTCAAATTTGATATGCGAATTTTCAGGAACATCCTGGAATACACCGGTCACTTCCAACATTGCATCATTACCATCCAACGCAAGCTGCTTGCCTATTGGGTCTTCATCCCTGAAATACTTAACAGCGCTAGTTTGGGAGATAACCACTTTATTTGTTCCTTTCAGTGTACTTTTAGTATCTCCAACTAACAGATCAAAGTCAAAAACTCTAAAAAGAGAAGTATCAGCAAAAAAGGCCCGTTCCTCGCGAAATGAAATGGGCGTTTCACCTGGTTTTTCGTAAGAAATTATACCACTTGTGGGAAGAAAGCGGGTAAATTGTTCTACTTCCGAAAAGTTTTCTTTAAGCGCTGCCGCAGACATAGGTACTGAAACTGCACTTTCAAAACTAATCTGTCCATTTTGCCACCCGTTGTATTGTATGCGATAAATATCATCAGCACGACTATGGAATGCATCAAAACTTCTTTCATACTTCACATACTGAACTATCAGTAGTGTGGCCGTAATGCCCAGAGATAATCCAGCGAGATTAAGCAGGCTGAATAGTCTTTCCTTTCTAAAATTCCGAAAGGCTATAAGAACGTAATTGTGGATCATTTGGATTAAAATTGAGATTCAGTCCTGACTTTGAGTTTCCGTGTAATAGTTAAAGTACTTATTTCTATCTTGAAAGACAAGAACAGATGGTTTTGTGCAAGTTATGTCTTTCACCAGTCATAAATCACCTATGAACTCTGTACTGCTGTGAGTACATTTGAAAATCTAAAATTTCAGCCTATGAATCGCATTTTAATGTTTCTAACTGTAATCGCCATTGTCTCCTGCAACACACAAAAGCAGGATATACCGTCTGAAACGATAGAAGAAGCTCCGTATACTTTGGCAAAACCAAAACAGGAATGGGTTACGGAAAGAGCAGCAGCGGCTAAAGCAAGGTTATGGGCTTCTGAGGCTGGGAAGCTTGTATGGCAGAGTATAGAATACCATGGTGGATTAGAGAAGTGGTGGAGCAACGGGCCTGTTTACTTCCGGTTTAATTATCAACCAAAACCGGGTACAGGCACACCTAGAGATACCTATGAGACTGCCGACTATTGGTCCTCCAAAACGCGGCACCAACGGGTATCAAACCAGAATGAGGAATACGGCTGGGATGGGTCGCAAGCCTGGTATTATCCTGCCGACGCAGAAATTCCTTATAATACACGCTTTTGGGCTTTGACTCCTTATTACTTTGCCGGTATGCCTTTTGTTTTTGCAGATGAAGGTGTGAATCTCACTATGGAGGAAGATGTTGCATTCGAGGGAAATACACACCATGTGGTGAGAGTGACGTTTGGTGAGAACGTTGGAGACGCTCCCGATGATTATTACGTGCTTTATATTAATACAGAAACTTCGAGGTTAGCAGCTATCCGATATATAGTGTCTTATCCGGGATATTTTAAAGATGGCGGACATTCACAGGAAAAACTTATGACCTATGAAGGCGAACAGGTGGTTAATGGCATCACGTTCCCAGAGAAGCATCGCACTTTTATGTGGGAGGAAGATGGAGAACCGGGAGCATACGTGACTGATATTACTCTTTCGGATATCGAATTCCGTCCTAATACGGATCTCTC
>CALBPF010000194.1 GCA_937899105.1 uncultured Flammeovirgaceae bacterium
TAACTCCAACTGAGGTCTTTAAAAAAGTGGTTTTATTAAGTCTTAGCGTATTACTCAGCCCAACAAGACCTAGCTGATTTTCTACAAAAGCATCTTGATTAGGGTTAGCAAATAAATCATCTTCATCAATATCATCCCCTAAAAAATCAATACTACTTAGTCCCCCTAAACCAAACAATTCGAACCTGCCAAGCTTGGTCTCCCCAAAGTTTATTTTGAATGAAAAATCCTGGTAGAATGGTGTGGCACTGGTGCCCGTAGCCGCAACACTGGCAATTCCATAACGGTATGACGCTATAAAAGACCCTCCTTTGGATTTTCTAAAGGGCCCTTCTACCATAAACTCTAGTCCGCTAAATGCACTGAGCTGGGCGGTATATTCTGTCTTATCTCTATTCCCATTTCTAAAATTCACGTCAAATACAGCAGCATTCGCATTACCGTATTCAGCTGGAAATGCACCGGTAAGAAAGTCTGATGTTCTTAAAAGGTTGGTATTCAATGCATTAACTGGTCCGCCCGTCGTACCCAGCGTTGCAAAATGGTTCGTAGTGGCGATAGGCATACCCTCGATTCTCCATAGCAGACCTACCGGCGAGTTACCACGTACTACAATATCATTTCTGGAATCATTGGGGGCGCTGACACCTGCAAAAGAAGTAGCTAAACGCGCTACATCATTCCTTCCACCAGAAAACCGGGTCACTTCTTCTAGACTAAAGGTGCGGGCGCTTACTTTAGCCAATTCATTTAACGGCAAGTCTTTATCTGCTTCCGCCGTGACAACTACTTCATCGAGTTTCTCAACTGACTCCTCAAGTTTAACATTGAGCACTACCTCCTTACCAGCGGTGACCAACACATTTGGCAGAGAAATGCTTTTATAGCCCACATATTGCACCATCAGTGTTTGACGACCGTAGGGCACAGCATCAAGCCGGAAGTTGCCATCTAGATCCGTCACTGAACCGATCAGCGGGTCCGATCCGATCAATATAACCGACGCTCCAATAATTGGATAATCGGCTTGAGCGTCGAGCACTGAACCCTTAACGGTCTGGGTTTGTGCATTTAGAAAGTATATTGGAGCCAATACAAAAAAGAACGTTAATAGATTTTTCATTCGGATTGTTTTAATACTGAATCGAATTTCAGCAGGCCCAATTGCTTTAGGAAGATGAATCTGTTTCAGGCCAGTATTTTATTGGCTAAGGCAGGAATTAAAAGGCTAAATCCAAAACCGTTAATACCTAAGTCACTTTTCGATTTCAAGCGCTCATTTAATGGCTTCACAGGTTCATTTTCGGGTTTGAGTCTATTAAATATTCGTATTAAGCTATGGAATTACTTATTTTGAGATATAACAGTGAAGAGGATGTTCAAAAATTATCGACTTAGAGAAGTTCATGTACGCTGGGCAGGTATAGCCATGCTAAGTGTTATAATGATGCTTCTTTATAAAGAACCCGATGAAGCTTACATTCAAAAGTATGCCACTTCCTTTGTGTTTACCTCGTTCTTCTGGAATGGAGCTTTTATGCTCTTCATGAGATTTAGAAGAATATATCCGCAAATCAGGCAAACCCCTAAACGTTTGGCAATAACGGTGTTTTGGTTGGCTATTCTTCTGACTTTTGGTGATCCGCTGTTATGTTTAATTTTCGGGTTCAAAGATTGGCAGACAGTACTTGACCCTGCCATCGCATTTGATCATTTACCATCTAACTTTCTTGCCACTTTTGTAGTAGGGAGCATTTATGAAAACGTGTATTTCTTCGAGCAATGGAAAAAAAGTATTCAATTAAATGAAGCCTTAAAAAATCAACAGATCAGGACGCAGTTTGAGGTACTACAAAATCAGACGAGCCCACACTTTCTATTCATCAGCCTAAATACGCTAACAACACTCATTGCTGAAGATGTCAATATAGCTATCGAGTTTACTGAAAAATTGTCTGAAGTATATCGTTACATCCTTCAGAATAGAGAAAAGGAAGTAGTGAAACTGCAAGATGAGCTTGAATTTGCCAGAAACTATATTTTCCTTCTAAAAATAAGATACCCGGAAAATCTAAATGTAAACTTTGATGTGGAAGACAAGTACCTGGCGCTGAGCATAGCTCCCTTGACCATTCAAATATTGTTGGAGAATGCTATTAAACATAATCGCATCTCAAAATCCCATCCTTTGGAAATTGATATTTACGTGGACGGTACAAACTCCGTAGTAGTGAAGAACAATTTACAGAAGCGAAAAGTGATTGAGAAAACTACTAAAACAGGGCTGGCAAATATCAAAAAAAGGTATGCATACTTCGGATATGATTCTATCAAAGTTAAAACTACGGGAGATAATTTTCTCGTGGCCATTCCATTATTACATATTAAGAGTGACACTGAGCAATTGATGGCGCCTGCGGTTTAAAATGAAGGTTGTAATCATAGAAGATGAAGCGCCGGCTTTTCGCAGGTTGCAAAAAATACTAGAAGAGGTTGAGCCAGGCGTTGATATAATTGAGGTACTCGACAGCGTGGAGGCCAGTACGGAGTGGCTGAAAAGCAACCATCCGCCCGACCTGATTTTTATGGATATCCAATTGAGCGACGGAATAAGTTTTGAAATATTCGAAACAATACAAATCACGAGTCCGGTCATTTTTACAACAGCCTTTGATGAATACACGCTTAGAGCATTTAAGGTAAATAGCATTGACTATCTGCTCAAGCCCATTAAAAA
>CALBPF010000195.1 GCA_937899105.1 uncultured Flammeovirgaceae bacterium
TTAAAAGGTCATAAACCTTTTGTCCTCTTGTTTTACTGTAACTTGCTACAAGAATGGAGCTGAGGATTATTGTTATTGTAAATAATATCAGGCCCAGGTATACGGAATAACCTGCGGAGATTATTGCTTATCAAAAAGAACCACCGGTGCTTTGCGAAGAGGAAGTCTAACCATCAACCAATAATTGAAAGCCCAGCTTACCGTTTTATCAGCTCTGCCATAGCCTGGTATGTAGTGAGGAATGAGTTCATTGCGTTCAAAATTATCAGCGCCAAACCGAAAGCGCGCTGTATAACCAAGCCACAACACTTTCCATATTTTAACTTTAAGGCCAGTCACCAGTTCACCCCAATTCGTAGTAAGGCTAGAGTTACTAATTGATCGTTCCTCATTAGTAAACACAGATCCTGTATTTATATAAGTCAGTTCATCGTCAAGTTGTGTCCAGCCGTACCTGAGTCCAAAGAAAAGCACACTTTTATCAGGGTCTCTTTTTAGGAAGTTAATATCAGGTCCAATTCGGAAATAGGTTCCTGAAACAGAATACAATGAACCTGCCCGGTCATCAAAAGACCGGTCATAGGTGCCAAACTCTACGTTAAAAATAAATCTATTAAAGTCGATATCAGCAGTGAAAGTATACTCAGAAAGGTCGGTATTGGACGCTGAGCGTCCAATATTTATCAACTCCGCGCCTATTCTAATCCCGGTAGGTATATACTTACCTTTGACGGAATCGGGGTGTATAGCGATTTCAGTCTGGCCCAGGCCAATGCTAGCAAAAACGATGAGTAGGCTAATTGTAAATCCGAATGTCTTCATTAATATCTTCAACTAGAATGTCATTGACTATTCGAATAGAGTCAAAATCATTTCTAATACTTTCCAATTCAGTAAAAAGCACTTCTAATCCACAGTCTTCAGAAATTAACCGTGTACTTACCTTGTAACTTAAAACAAGTGTATCTCGTCCAAATTCTGTTTCAAATACAAAGGCCGTTGATGCTTCATTTGCATTTAGAGGTAATTGAATGGTTCCGACAATAGTAGTTTCACTAACTAGTATGCTATCAGAGTCAATTGGCTTTATGCTGTTGACAACTACCGCCGTATCAGTTTCACCGCTTTCAAGCTCATAAAATTGAAGGTTAGCAAAATTTGTGGTTACACTCGTGCAATCAGCTTCGTCCTGACAGGCAGCTAAAGCTACTATACAGGCTAAGATAAATAAGGCGCCTTTCTTCATGAAGCGCAAATATAGATGGATTTAACGCTAAATACGCCGCGAAAGTACAAAAGCCTGCCTGCATTTGAATGATATAGGAGTGATTCGTAAATAAGCTTACGTATCGCTAGCTTTGCATCACGCAAAAAGAGAAGGGATTGTGAAGACGAAACCAAAAGATAAGGTAAACATTGTTACTCTGGGATGTTCAAAGAACCTGGTTGATTCGGAGGTGATGCTTACCCTGTTAAAAGGTAACCAGATCGATGCCTCGCTTGAGTCTAAAATGGATGATGCCAACGTAGTTTTTGTAAACACCTGTGGCTTCATTGACAATGCCAAGCAGGAGTCCATTGATACCATCCTTAGGTATGCTGACGCCAAAGAGGAGGGCATGATTGATAAACTTTATGTGACTGGTTGCCTATCTCAGCGGTATCGTGATGACTTAGAAGGAGAAATACCACAGGTAGATGCTTTTTTCGGTACTATGGAGTTACCACTACTTCTGAAGAAGTTTAAGGCAGACTACAAAAATGAATTAGTAGGCGAGAGAATTTTAACCACTTCTAACCACTACGCCTACCTCAAAATTTCAGAGGGCTGCGATCGCCCGTGTTCTTTTTGTGCAATACCACTAATGCGGGGGAAACATGTTTCTAAACCTATTGAGCAAATAGAAGCAGAGGCCAGGAATCTCGTGAAGAACGCCGCTAAAGAGTAGCTATTAATTGCCCAGGATTACGCATATTATGGACTGAATATCTACAAGAAAAGGAATCTGGCAGAGTTATTACAGCGCCTTTCAGATGTTGAAGGAATTGACTGGATTCGGCTCCATTATGCTTTCCCGACAGGCTTTCCGTTAGATATTTTGGATGTGATGCGAGAGCGTGAAAACATTTGTAATTATCTGGATATGCCTTTACAGCACGGCTCCACTGTCATATTAAAGCATATGCGTAGAGGAACAACCCGGGAAAAACAAGAAGAACTTATTCAGACCATACGCGAAAAAGTACCTGGCATTGCATTAAGAACAACGTTGCTCGCTGGGTATCCGGGTGAGACCGAGGCTGATTTCGAAGAGATGCGGGGCTTCGTAGAAAGATCAAGATTTGAAAGACTAGGTGTCTTCACTTACAGCCATGAAGAAAATACCCATGCTCATAATTTTGAAGATAATGTGCCTGAAGAGGTAAAACAGGAGAGGGCCAATGAGATCATGGCGGTTCAGGAACAGATCTCCTATGATATTAACCAAACGCGGATCGGGAATACTTACAGGGTGCTTATTGACAGGAAGGAATCAGGCAACTTCATAGGGCGAACTGAGTATGATTCTCCCGAGGTAGATAATGAAGTAATTGTCACGTCAGATACCAATCATCTAAGGATAGGCGACTTTGCAAATGTAAAAATAACAGATGCCACAGAGTTTGATTTACATGGTGTACCGATACTGTAATTTTTCAGAACCAATAATTAGGGATTTCAGTTTAAGAAAATGTACCCGACCTAATTACTGAGCCAATGACTTTGAAAACAGTAGATCTACGCACAACCAACAAATTCGGTAAACTTTTTTTGGATTACATCGAAGGTGCAGATCAACTAAAACCCTTTTATGGCCGGTTTCCGAGTATTGAGAATTTTAAAGCTCAGATTGAAGCCAAGAAGTTTTCGGCCGAGCGCAGAAAAATTCTCTGTCAGGCTCTTGAAAATCAATACCAGGACCAGACAATTACAGACCAGGTTAGTACCAACCTCAAATCCCTCTCTCAGAATAACTCATTCACGATCACTACAGGCCACCAACTTAACCTTTTCACAGGCCCGCTTTATGTCATCTACAAGATCGTTACAGTCATTAACACTTGCAAAGAGCTGAAAAAAAAGTATCCTGACAGCGCTTTTATTCCCGTTTATTGGATGGCATCGGAGGATCACGACTTTGAGGAGATTGATCACTTTAGATTTGATGGCAAGAAATATCGCTGGGCAACCGATCAAACAGGTGCGGTAGGTCGCTTTGAATTGGAAGGTTTTCAGGAGTTTATTGATACTGTGCCCGGAGCGCCAGAGTTCTTTAAAAGGGCGTACAAGGAAAGGAGCCTCGCTTCGGCTGTAAGAAGCTATATGAATCATCTTTTTGGGGATTATGGTCTGGTTGTGATTGACGCTGATGATCGATCTTTGAAATCATTGTTCAAAGAGGTTATTAAAGATGACCTGATTGATCATTCTGCATTTGACCTGGTCAATGGAGCCACAGAAAAAATCAACAACCTCGGCTATA
>CALBPF010000196.1 GCA_937899105.1 uncultured Flammeovirgaceae bacterium
AATCAATTCCTGATGATTGAATCTGATATCCATTTGCTGATTGTAACTGTATTTTGGTATAGCCTTCATTTAGATCCTGAGAATATCTAATATAACCAGAAATGAATTCATTTGGAATTAGGTAATATGGTCTTTGATTATCTTATCGATATCGATATTATTTAACGCGTGGTTTTTCGCCACAATTATTCAGTAATTCAAACCTCTACGTGTATGAGGGCTTAACCCAAAAGACGAAAAGATCAAGGCTGATGCTCTCCACCATTACTGTTTTATTCTTTTTTGACGCCGGTTGAGAAGACACACTTGATTGTTAAATTATGTTCAATATTCAAGTATTTTGGATTGACAATGACTTTCAAGTTTTTTTCAAAAAAGTGCTCAAGTTGTTTGATTAGCTCAGGTTCCAGAGGCTCATTTCCGTCAAACAAAGCTAATTCTTTTTCGTATAGCAATTGCAGATCATTGATCTCCTGTGTTTGAAGATTGAAGTTCAATGAAAATAGTAGCATCTGCTCTTTAATCAATTGATCAATTTGTTTGGCCGTAGCGAAGTTCGAAATAGAATCGTTCAGAAGTTCATATGGGTCTGGTTCAAATCCATTAATAGCATCTGCACATCGTAGTTGGCATATGCCTTTCGTAGTGACCAGAAGAAAGAAAATTGCATATAAAAGCTTCAATTTTAGTCGAGTCAATTGCTTACTTCCCAATACAAAACTTACTAAAGATATTCGCCAGCAGATCATCTGTGGTTATTTCCCCTGTTATTTCACCCAAGTAGTGTAACGACTGACGGATGTCCATGGCCAGAAAGTCCCCGGTTACATTGGTATTTAATCCATTGAGAACATCTTGCAGGGCATTGCGCGTTTTAAGTAGGTTATCGTAATGGCGGATATTCGTCACAATGGTATCTCCGGATTTGAAGTCATCAAGATTAACGATCTCCAGGATTTTCGATTTTAGATTTTCGATTTTCGATTTTTGAGAGGCAGAGATCAATACAAAATGTTCGTTGGACGAAAGTTTATCAACAATCTCCTGGTCCGCCTTATCTATTTTATTACCGACACAAATAAACGGTTTGCTATTATTTTCCAATCGATTTACCTCTCGGAGAATATCCGTGAGTGGTTCCTGAGAAAGGTCGAACATATAGATGATCAAGGCTGCGGCCCTCATTTTTTCCTGTGTTCGCTTTACACCTATAGCCTCGATGGTGTCTGTAGCTTCTCTCAACCCTGCGGTATCTATAAACCGAAAGTTGATACCCTCAATGTTGATCTCGTCTTCAATCACATCCCGTGTGGTACCGGCTATGTCAGAGACTATTGCCCGTTCTTCGTTGAGCAGAGCATTCAGCAGAGTGGACTTACCGGCATTGGGCTTGCCGGCAATCACGGTTGGCACCCCATTTTTAATCACGTTGCCCAGATCAAAGCTTTTGATCAGCGCGTTGATGGCTGTTAATAGATTATTGATCAGGCTTTTCAAATCGTCACGGTCGGCAAACTCCACATCTTCTTCACCAAAATCCAGTTCCAACTCAATCATAGAGGCAAAATGGATAAGCTCTTCCCGAAGTGTTTTGATCTGCTCTGAAAAACCACCTCGCATCTGGTTTATGGCAGCTTCGTGAGATGCTGCCGAGTCCGAATTGATCAGGTCGGCTACCGCTTCCGCCTGCGCCAGATCAAACTGACCATTTAGAAAAGCGCGCTGGGTAAATTCACCTGCTTTGGCGAGTCTTGCACCATTGGCTAACAACACCTTAATAATCTCTTTTACTATATAAGGCGATCCATGGCATGAGATTTCAATCACATTTTCTTTGGTAAAGGAGGTAGGGGCTTTGAAAAGGGTGACCAGTACTTCATCAACCACTCTTTCATTATATCGAATAGTACCAAAATGTACGGTATGTGAAGCCTGCTTTTCCAGGTTTTTACCGCTGAATACTTTATTCGTAATGAGAATAGCATCTTCTCCGGAAAGGCGGATCACGGCTATCGCTCCAACTCCCGGGGCAGTGCTTAAGGCTACTATGGTATCTGCGAAAGCGGTCATGCGCGAAGTTACATAGCAATGAACAATTAACAATTTACAATTAACAAATGGCACAGGGCGAAGAGCCTAGAGCAAAGAGCCTAGAGCAAAGAGAAGGTAGACCCTATGCCCCGTGCCCTTAGCTCCAAGCCCTATGCCCTAACCCCTAATCTCCAAGCCCCAGGCTCCTTGCCCTAAGCCCCACGTCCTATGCACTCCGCCTAGAAATTTGCCAAAAACCGCTATTCTGGCTATCTTGTAACATTATTTTTTAACCTAAGGCAAAGTGATGAAAACACTTATTTTTTTAGCCTTGCTTGTAACGTCAATTAATATACGGGCGCAGGTGGACTCTCTGACACTCTCATTGGAGTATATGGAGCAGGCCGATCAAATCTATCGTCAACAAAAAGAGGCCATTGAAATTGCAAAAGAGCTGTACATTCAGGCTGCTACCTTAGATACTTCCAATGTAAAAGCGAACTGGATGGCAGGAAAGCTTTATCTGGAAACGATCAATAAAGATCGTGCTGTTGAGTACCTGCTTCGGGTAAAAAGGCAAAAGCCTAGCTACAGGTTCGATATCGACTACCAAATTGGACGTGCTCATCATTATGGGCTAGATTTTGACACAGCCATTGAATACTATAAACGTTACGAAAAGAAGATCTTAAGCAACCCCAGATATAGAGGAAGGGACCGAACTCCTCCTAAGCGAGTTAAAAGAAGACTGCTGGAGTGTGAGAATGGGAAGGACATTATAACAAGACCGGCCAGATACTCTATAGAAGCCCTCAATGAAAACATCAATTCACCATGGCCTGATTACGCACCGGTGCTAAATAAAAAGGGGGATGTTATGATCTTCACATCCCGTCGCCAGGAGGGAAATACGTCAGCTGATGTAGACAAGGATAACTTCTATTTTGAAGATGTATTTATTTCTCGCAAAACCAATGGAGAATGGGGACCTGCTGAAAATATTGGGGAGCCAATAAATACCAGGTACCACGATTCGAACATAGCGCTGTCAGCAGACGGGAACCGCTTGTATGTATACAAAGATGAGGGGCGCGGTGACATTTATTATTCCGATTATGACGGTACCACCTGGTCGAAACCAAAATTCCTGACAAACAGGATTAACTCATCGGCTTATAGTGAGAATTCCGCTACTGAGACATCCACCAGTGATGTCCTCTTTTATACAAGCAATCGCCCAGGGGGCGAGGGAGGAATAGATATTTACATGTGTATCAAAGACAAGAAAGGGAATTGGTATAAATCGAAGAGTCTTGGGCCTGTTATTAATACCTAGTTTGACGAGGACAGTCCGTTCCTGGCCTACGATGGTAAATCACTTTATTTCATCAGTACGGGACACAAAGGATATGGTGGTTATGACATTTTCAGGTCAGTATATGACAGCTTAAAAGGCGAGTGGTCTCAGCCTGAGAATCTGGGTTACCCGGTCAATACTCCGGATAATGAAATATCTTTTAATGCATCTCCGGATCAGAGGATTGGGTATTATGCTTCGGTAAGAGAAGGAGGAATTGGCTTTGAGGACATCTTTAAGGTAAGGTATCATGGAGATAAGGAATATAAAAGCGAGGAACAGATTGCGCTTACCGAAAGACTGAGTCAAGATAAGATAGTCGCTGAAGAAAAAGGAGAACAGAAAAAAGAGTTTGAAGATTATGAACTCAAAATAATTGATCATACACATCAGATCTTTTTTAATACGGATCAAAGCTCCATTAAAGAAGTACATCAATCTGAGTTAGACAGTATTGTTCAGCTCTTGAACAAATATGATATTCTTAGTATTGATATTGCCGGTTACGCAAGTAAGGATGGCAATCCAAGGTACAACCTGCAACTCTCTCAGAAAAGAGCGCTCATCGTCCTTGACTATTTCATAAGCCAGGGATTAACCGAAGACCGGATTATTGCTCAGGGTTATGGCTCCGTGAAGGATGAAGAAGGTGATCCTGAAGAACATAGACGAGCAGATGTGAGAATTGTTTCTCAAGAGGATGAATAGAGTAATTATTCTATTTATCCTTAGTCTTGTTGCCTGCCAAAATGAAAAACTTCCCGAACATGAGGCTGAAGTTCTAACGCCAGGTACTCCTTATTTGGTAGTACTGGGGACTGCTCAAGATGCCGGTTACCCGCAAGCAGGTTGTTATAAAGAACACTGCATGCGGGCATGGAATGATCCAAGTTTAAAGAGAAACGCTACCTGCCTTGCGCTTATTGATCCGAAATCAAAGAAAAAGTGGCTATTCGAAGCTACCCCTGATATTAAAGAGCAGCTTTTTATGTTGGAGCAGTATGCGCCTGACAGTGTTTACGAACTGGC
The DNA here is from genome assembly GCA_937899105.1 of uncultured Flammeovirgaceae bacterium. GTDB lineage: Bacteria > Bacteroidota > Bacteroidia > Cytophagales > Cyclobacteriaceae > Fulvivirga. Next base: position 4,418 of record CALBPF010000196.1, read on the forward strand.
CGGAGTTTTTTTGACTCATGGTCATATTGGCCATTATACCGGACTCATGCATTTTGGAAGGGAAGCCATGAATACTAAACGCATTAATGTCTATGCTATGCCTGGAATGTGTGCTTATCTAGGTGCAAATGGTCCCTGGGATCAGCTTGTAAAGCTGGAGAATATCGTTCTGCAACATATGACCGACGATAGTGAGATTGAACTGATCCCGGCCATTAAGGTCATACCTTTTGAAGTCTCTCATCGCGATGAATACACTGAGACCGTAGGTTATCAGATTAGCACGAATGACATCAAAGTGATTTTTATACCCGATATAGATAAGTGGAGCAAATGGCCGCACAGCATTACCCGGATAATTAAGGAAAATGACTATACTTTTCTTGACGCCACTTTTTTTGATCAAGCTGAGTTGCCCGGCAGAGATATGAGTGAGATTCCGCGTCCCTTTGTAGCTGAATCTATGGATCTGTTTTCGGAGTTAGGTAAGGCGGACAAATCAAAAATTCATTTTATACACTTTAACCATTCTAATCCGTTACTAGATATCGATAGTGATGCTTACAAGATAGTAGAGCAAGAGTTTAAAGTGTCGGATGAAGGAATGATCATTAAGTTGTAGGCTTGATTTCTTTTTGAAACCTTTTAGTTATTATCCCTTCTTTTGGTGAGAATAGGAAAGCCAATCCAAAAAATAAACC
>CALBPF010000197.1 GCA_937899105.1 uncultured Flammeovirgaceae bacterium
GTGACACATTGTCTGTCAACGTAAAGATTAAAGAAGGTGCTGATATTACCACCGTCAACGAAGCCATTCGAGATATCAAAAAGAAGAACTACCCTAAGGATCCCAACGCGGAAGTTTTCCTTTACCCCTTGACCAAAATGAGACTTTACTCACGTTTCGAAAATGGTGTTCCAGCTGGCGGTAGAATTGAAGTAATACGAATGCTTATCATTTTGGGCATCTGCCTGGTGGTCATTGCTTGTATAAACTTCATAAACCTAAGTACGGCAAGGGCACAACGAAGAGCAAAAGAGGTAGCTGTTCGGAAAGTAACAGGAGCTTTTCGCAATACGCTTATTTTACAGTTTCTATGCGAATCGCTACTGATTACTTTCTTAGCCGCCTTTATATCGATAGCTGTTGCGCTAATTACGCTTCCCTTCTTTAACCAACTCATAGGTCAGCAACTTTCGTTGAATTTTGACCAATTCAATTTCTGGTTAGTAGCCATAAGTATAGTTTTTGTGGTCGGACTAATGGCTGGCACTTATCCGGCAATAATTTTATCCGCATTTAAACCCGTCAAGATCTTGAAAGGAGCCTTTAGCATGTCCGTGAATAAGAACTTCATTCGAAATGCACTGGTGATTTTTCAATTTGGTTTTGCCATTATGCTGATCGTGTCCGCTATTGTCATCAACAATCAGATCAACCACGTCCAAAACAGAGCCTCCGGGTATGATAAAAATGACCTTATCTATCAACCGTTAACAGGTGATTTGGGCAAAAACTATTTGTCTTATAGGAATGATCTATTGAATGCAGGTGTTGCAATTTCGGTCACAAAAACAAGTTCTCCCATTACGCAGAGATGGAGTAGTTCTGCAGATATTAAATGGGAGGGCCAGAAACCAGAAGAGAATTACAATTTCGAAAGGATATACATGGACGATCAGTTTTCCAAAACGGCTGGTCTGACTATCGTTCAGGGCAGGGATATGGATCTCAGTAAATATACCTCAGACTCTACCGCTGTACTTCTCAATGAAACAGCAGCGGAGGTCATGGGTTTTGAAAATCCCATTGGCGAATTGATCATTGACAATGGCATAGAATGGCGTGTTACGGGGGTAGTCAAAGACTTCATTCTGACTTCTCCTCACGCTAAAATAGAACCTATGGTGCTCCTCGGAAGCAAGGCTAGCTGGGCACTAGGTTATGTACATATCAAACTCAATAAGGCTAATGTTATTCAAAAGCAGATCGAACAATTAGCGGAATTATCCGAAAAATACAATCCAAACTACCCTTTTGAATTTGAATTTGTGGATGTCGAGTATCAACAAAAGTTCTCAGGCATGAAAAAAACTCAAACCATAACTACCATCTTTAGCTCGCTAGCTATATTTATCGCTTGTTTAGGGCTATTCGGACTCGCCACCTTCATGGCCGAAGCACGGATAAAGGAAATCGGAATTAGAAAGGTATTCGGAGGTTCGGTACTAACGATTACCAAATTACTCAGCCTTTCTTCACTAAAACCTATTTTCATTTCCATTCTGTTATTCAGTCCAATGGCCTGGTATTCCATGAATTGGTGGCTTCAGACCTTCACCTATCGAATAGAATTAGGCCTAGGTACTTTTATACTGGCGGCCTTGACTATCATTCTAATTGCATTAATAACGATCAGCTCTTAGACCATTAGCGCAGCCACAAGAAACCCTATAAAGAGCTTAAGGAGCGACTAAGTCATAGGCATATATTTTAAGAATATACGGAGGTTAACTATTCTTTTTTTGAATATTGTATTCATTTACGAATTATATCCGTATTATTAGGTATTCAAAAAAGAAACAAATATGAAGGGTACCTTTTTAGGTGAATTTCAGGAACTCGTTTTGCTAGCCATTTTGGCATTGGGCGAAGAAGCCTACGGCGTTTCCATCCAACAGAAAATAAAAGAAGTAGCCGGGAGGGATATCACACGTGGAGCGCTACACTCGGCCTTGAGCCGCCTTGAAGAAAAAGGCTTTCTAAAGTCAGCGTTTGGTGAAGCTACCAAAGAAAGAGGGGGTCGTAGAAAAAGACTTTACAGTGTTACAGTCTCCGGTCAGAACGCATTGAAAGAAGCACGAATGATACGGGAATCTTTCCGAAGTAGTATCAAGCCATCCTTTAATTTTGAGTAAAGCCAACAAGCCGGTTAAACCTCCAAAACTATTCAGAAAACTGCTGAGATGGTTCTGTGCATCTGACCTTTTGGAAGAAATTGAAGGGGACTTAGAGGAAACTTTTAGTTATAACAGTGCGACTCGAGGAACATGGTTTGCCAAGTTGATATATATAAAAGAGGTAGTTTTTCTAATCCGCCCTTCTGTAATCAAAAAACTCAAATTCGACAACTCAAACAACACCGTAATGCTTCAAAACTACGCTAAAGTAGGTTTCAGGAATATTCTAAAATATAAGGTATTTTCATTTATCAATGTATTTGGTTTAGCCGTCTCCATGTCTGTCAGCCTATTGATCATACTGATGCTGGTCTGCCAGCATCAGTATGATCAATTTCACTCTAAGAAGGACAGGATATACCGTATCCTGACCGCTCATAACGATGGTAATACAACGGCTGCCACTACACCTTTTTCAACATTGGAAGCTTTCAATGAAAATTATTCACTAGCCGAACATACCACCTCTTTAAGACGAGGTATAGGGGGAGATGCCGTTTACAAAAAGAAGTTCACTCAAATGATTGGGTATTTCGCTGATCCTGATTTCTTCGAGGTGTTTAGCTATGAACTTTCCAAAGGGAACCCAACTACAGCGCTGACCAACCCAAACTCCATGATCATCAGTGAGGAGATAAGCCGAAAGCTTTTTGGAAATTCTAACCCGTTGGGGAAGACGGTCGACTTTACCAATCGAGGATTGGATTTTGATGATGATGAAAGCGGCTCACCAGACTTCTGGGGTACCTTCACGATTACAGGAGTTATCCCCATTAACTATTACAAAACGCATCTAAGATTTGATGTGTTGGTATCCAAATCATCATTAAATAATTTGTATCAACAAGAAAAGGTACATGACCTTTCACAAAACTGGAGCAACTACTACCAGGCCTATAATTATGTAGTACTTAACGAAGCCTCGTCAGAAGAAAATCTGTCTCAGGCACTGTCCGATCTGTCCCATACAAAATTTAGTGAATTAGAAGAAATGCAGGTGTCCTACCTGATTTCGCAATCGATATTGGACTTTCGGCCGGGTCCCCTGTTAAATAATGCGCCAAGTATAAGTCTGCCCATGCCTGTCTATTACATTCTCTCTTTACTGGCGCTCGTTATACTCCTTTTGGCCTGTCTGAATTACACAAATTTATCGATCGCCAGAGCGATTACAAGGTCAAAAGAAATTGGTATTCGAAAAGTAACAGGCGCACGAAGAAAAGATCTCATTTTTCAGTTCTTAAGTGAGTCTATCATTACGTCATTTTTGGCGCTTCTTTTAGCTAACCTCGTTTTATATTTTGTCAAATCTGCTTTCATGGATTTATGGGTAAATCAATATCTCAACTTCGACCTTGCCGCTAACCTTTACATCTATGGCATCTTTTTAGGTTTTGCAATTTTTATGGGCGCGGTCGCCGGAATCTTTCCAGCGTTGCGCCTATCAAAACAACAACCCGTTCAAGCTCTAAAAGCGCTTGCCTCTTCCGGAAAAACGAAAATGAGTCTGAGGAAGTCTTTAACGGTTTTGCAATTTGTGGTTTCGTTACTATTCATAATCACCGCGATTGTGATCCATAATCAATTCAGACATGTAATGGAGCATGACTACGGTTTTGAAACAGAAAATATACTGACAATAAATCTCCAAAGTAATGATTATGAAAAGGTAAAAGCTGCCTTCTCCTCTATCTCTGGTGTAAGTACTATTTCAGGCAGTGAATACTTACCCTCAACCGGAAGAACTGAGAATATGGCGCTGAAAGTAAATACAGAGGAAGAACCTAAAACTCTTATTGCCATTAGCGCTGACTCAGAATTTATTGATGTACTAGATTTTGAGACGATAGCGGGGAATATCAAACAGCCACTGACCGATGATGGGCTTACCATAGTCATAAACCGAGAGGCAGCATCGGTTTTAGGCTATCAGGTACCTGCCGAAATTATTGGTGAATCGTTTGAGATGTACAATGGGAAATACGTGAAAGTCATAGGTGTAATTGAAAATTTTACATTCCATTTACTCTTTAACGGGCGTAGCAAAAGTCCCTTAATCATTTATAATAATCCTAAACGCTTTACCATGGCGAACCTGTCTATCCGTTCCACGAATCGTTCAAAAATATTGGCGGACATGTCGTTAGCCTGGGAATCCATCGATCCAGTCCATCCATTTACTTATGAGTTTTACGATGAAAATTTAGCCAACAATAACCGGGGTATTTTTGATATTGTAAGTATCGTTGGATTCGTAGCATTTTTAGCCGTTACCATCGCCACTTTGGGTTTGCTTGGTATCGTCATTTATACAGCCGAGCGAAGAACGAAGGAAGTAGGGATAAGAAAAATCCTGGGTTCCAGCAATGTGAGTCTGACCTTCCTACTTTCTAAAGAGTTTCTAAAGCTGTTGCTGATAGCTATATGGATAGCCGCCCCCCTCGCGTATGTATTGAACAATTTTTGGCTGAATTTCATGACCGTAAAAGTAGATTTTGGATTAGGCACAGTTCTTCTAGGTATATTCATTTTGCTTGGCATTGGACTTTTAACCATCGGATCACAAACGCTGAAAACGGCTTCTTCCAATCCTATTGAGGCGCTAAAAACCGAGTAATTTAGAGTTTCTTCAGTTCAATTCTTCCAAAATTAAATCCGTGATCTCAAAACGAGGAAAATCCCCCGTATTAGACAGTAAGATAATGGTAATACCTTCATCAGGCTGTTTTAGAAACATTGAATAAAAGCCATAATCAGTCCCTGGGTGATATCTAATTTCATGCTTTTTTGATGTCTTGAACATGTAGTTGTCCAGCATCCATCCGTAGCCGTAATCACCATCCCAGTCGGTGTAAGCTGCTCTGGGCATGTAAGCTTTATCCAATAGTTCTTTAGGTAAGAGGACATCAGATTCAAGCGCCTGACTCCATTTGAGAAGATCCGCTATAGTGGACACAACTCCAGCGGCACCTTTAGTGTTTTCAAGTGCATATAACTTCTCCAACCGTCCGTAGTAATACCCTCTGGGAACAATTCTACCCGAACCGGGTGTACCAGAATAGGTATCCTTCATACCCAGAGGGTCAAATATTTTAGCTTTTAACAAAAAAGCGAAATCTTCACCTGTTACCACTTCTGCAATGTGCGCCAATAGCAAAAATCCAGTATTTGAATATTTAAAATCAGTTCCCGGGTCAAAGTCTAATGTATCTTTCCCAAAAGTCTCCACCCACTCCTTTGTAGTGGGTTCTTCTTCAAATACGCGTAAGATATGATCAGTATTTTGAAGGTAATTTGGGATACCTGACTGGTGTGAAAGCAATTGCTCGATCGTCACTTGACCGTGCGGATAATCAGGTATGTAAGTGCCAATTGTGTCCTTTAAACTTAACTTACTTTCATTCTCAAGCATAAGTATGAGTGTAGAAGTAAAGGTTTTGGCCGTAGAACCTATTCTAAATTGGGTATTTGAATCATTTTGGACCAGTGAGTTATTGTAACTCTTTTGGAAAATTGGTTGCCCTTTGAAAGCAATCAATGCATTACCATTAAACAAATTCTTACGATTGTAAAAAGTCAAAATAGAATCTATCCTAGCTGCATCATCTTTGGGAAATTTGCGTAACGCATCTTCGATTTCTTCCTTGAGCTTTTCAGCTTCATTATTGGCTTCAACAGTCTTAGCAACTTCATTAAAATCCAATTCAGGGGTAAGAATGGTGTAGTCACTCCAGAAGTCAGGATCAAATTGTGATTCCTGCCCTTCGATGAGCTTCTGTTGGCCAATGGTCTCTTCGTTAGCGAATGGCTCAGCTTCATCTATTAGTGTATTGGTGGCTACATAGTCAATATGAATATCTAGTTTAAATTCATAATGCCTTCCGTCACTCCGCAATTTTAGTTGCGTATCTGACTTAACAGTATTCAGGTAGTAGTTGCCATCAATCTCCTTATAAGAAAGTTGTGTATCGTCTTGGTTAATCCCTATATGAATATCAAAAATAACCATGAGTGCCCTAAATGCGCCACTGCCAAACTTGACATATTGTACTCCCTTTGGACTAAATCCATGCTCTACATAAAGAAAAGCAAAGGTATCAACATCGATGTATACTTTCCCTTTTCGTCCTACCTTTTTAAGTCCATCCTTTCTATCAAAAGAAATAACGTAAGCTGGCCTACCCTCATAGATAATGGTCTCCTCAAATGTAAAATCATGCATTTTGAGCCCTTTCTTATTAAATAGGTTTATATTATCGATGTTATTAATGAGGTCGATATTAATCACAGAACGTGGTGTGAGCCCCATATCAATTCCTTCAGTGACTTTTTCATCTTTTAGAAGGCGCATCTTTTCCAGTCTAAACTGTGGTTTGGATTCCCTATTTTTTTCCGAATAAATATCAAAAACGGCCTCTGACAATTGACCAATAGCATTTTCCCGCTTGGCGGTCATCCGGTAAAAGCCTTGAGTGATATTGGTTTTCTGTTGGTAATTTTTTGGTATGTTGGCAATGGCTTTTTTTATTATTTGCAGCGTAGTTAAATCCTTAAATACTACTTCATCCAACACGCGTTTGTCTTCTGTCAAATAGATTTTAGCGTTCTCAGGCAGTTCAGTAATCTTTTTTATAAGTGGATGGTATCCCACGAAACTAAACCGTAAACTATCCTCCTTGTATGCTTCGGGTAGCAGCAACCTGAACTCACCGTTCACATTACTAGCTGTACCCCGCTTGTTGCTCAGCATTGAAACATGGGTAAACGGTAGTGGTGCTTTGGTTTCTTTATCGTAAACCGTGCCACTGATGACCAGCTTTGGTTTGGCGGAGGATTTCTTAATGAGGCTTAAAGCAATTCTATTGTTGAGTGGTGTATAACGAATATTTCTTTTCGGAAAAAGCCGATCCAAAAACATTCGAACGGTCCCTGTATTACGCTTCAGGTTAACGTCTTCACTGTCAGGAATCTGATTACTATACGTAAAAGTAAAGCCTCCTTTTTCGCTGATCTCCTCTAGCAGTTGTGCTATGGAACCCGAGGTTTTATCCAATTCAATCTCTTTTTCCAATAAACCACTTTGGGCCTGAACGGTAAGGAAAACCAGAAAAAACAGAGCGAAAAGCAAACCAATCTTTTTTAACATATCATTAGATTCATTATGGTTCCAGATTCTCTTTTTTAACTGTAAATGTGCGACTGATCACCTCCGATGCCGAAAAGAAACCTAGACCGTTATTACTCATATTGGAGGGAGCATTTCCCGGTATCACATCAAAAAGTCCCCCTCTAAATTTTGTCTCTGCATATACTGCCCGCATATACAAATAATGAGCCGTAGACATCGAAGATTTGAATTGAAAAATAGTTGAGCCCTCCTTAATTATCAGTGTTGGGTTATCGCCTTGGAAGCCGAGTAAAAAGCCTTGAGGGCCAGTTCTAGGAAATTCGTAAAATATGGCTTGCCGCAATGCACCAATGGTCGAATCATAGGCAAAAAGCGTCTGCTTTGACGGAGCAGAGGTACCGTATCTCACATGAGGGAATCGGTGTTCATAAAACCCTTCTTCTACAACATCATCAAATTCTTCTACACGATTGGGTAATTCAAAGAGCTCGGCTTTAGGTTCAAATGGCCTCACCGGTTCCATTAGGTCTGTGGCCGTATACATAGTATCATTCACCTCTACCCTCAGTGTATATTGCTTACCCACCTCCCCGGCTATCTCAGTAGTAGTAAGATAAAGTCCGGGAAGGGTATCATTTTCAATAAGCTCATAAACTATGGCACCATCCGTAATTTCGACTATTGCTCCGCTAACCTTTTCAGCATCAACATATGTAATAGCTACATTGGTTCTTGATAAAACCACCGCATGTCGTTTCATCTCGTTGGTTATGCTACCTTGAATGACCAATCTACCGGATGTTGGTTCGTTGATCTCACTGAGATCTACTTCTTCCACGCAGGCACCTGAAAGAATAAAAAGAATATATAAATAGTAGCTGTGTTTTTTCATGGTTAAAAACTGAATAGCACTGACCCCGCCGGTACAATTGAAAATAATGAAACTTGATTAGCCACCGTTCTGGAATTAAAGCCATCTGATCCAGCTGAAAGATCTTCCCCAATGTAAAGGGCTAGCGCATTGTTTCTTGCGTAAGCATTATAAATTGAGACTAAATAAGCGATATCAACTTTCCCTTTGAACAACTTCTTGTTTGACATAATCCTCGCGGAGAGGTCAAGACGGTGGTAATCCGGTAACCTATCTGCGTTGCGCGAGTTGTATTCCGGTATACCTGATAATCCATCGTAACTATAGCTTTCGACCGGGAACGTAACAGGACCACCTGAATTAAATGTCCAATTAGCACCTAATGACACTCTTTCTGAGAGCTGATAAGACGCCGTAGCGGCTACTTTATGGGGTTGGTCATAGAGAGCGGCAAAAGGTCGCCCATTATTGATTTCAAGTATTTTATGAATAGCTCTGGACCATGTGTAGCTCAACCATCCCCTCAACTTACCTGTATTTTTCTTTAGCATAAATTCAACCCCATATGATCGTCCGTTTCCACTTCTTAAATCACCTTCCAGCAATGGGTTAAAGGCGAGTTGTGCAAAATCTGCGTAGTCAAGCTGATTTTCGATGTGTTTGTAAAAACCCTCAATCGAAGCCTCCACCCTATTCTCATTCAGGTTTCGGAAATACCCTAAAGCAATTTGATCCACCAGAAGTGGTTCAATATTAGGCCCACTAGGGTACCAAACATCGAATGCTGTAAAGGAAAGTGTAGAATTGGCCAGCATGTGGAGGTACTGGGCCATACGGTTATAACTCAATTTTACGGATTGCTTTTTATCCAATGCATACCGTGCAGAAACTCTTGGCTCCACGTTATTGTAGCTATTGTAAACCTCTCCGGAACTATAACGAACCGTATCACTTAACGCGAAGCCCTGATCAAATTCAAATACGTTGGTCTCTCCAACATTTTGAAACAACGACCACCGCACCCCCGCTTCTAAAAGCAAAGATTGCCCTATTTCCTGTTCCAAGCTCACAAAAAGCCCATGCTCAAAAGCACGGCTATTGGGTACGTTAAACTGTTCATCAAAGGAATTACTCCCTGGATCAAACCGATGTAAAACAGTGCTTACGCCAAAATCCAGGGATGTTTGGGGGTTGGT
>CALBPF010000198.1 GCA_937899105.1 uncultured Flammeovirgaceae bacterium
TAATACACAAAAAAGCATAATTGACCCATAAACAGATAGATTTAGTACTCAAAACGCTATTGCATATACACATTCTTGGCCGTAGAATTTCAATTCCTGATACTGAATAGGTGTACAGATTTCAAATATAAATCCATTTAAATCTCTTAAATAACCGACTTTCTGTCCCCAAGGTTTCGTCACCGTTTCTTCCAAGAGAACCGCTCCGCTTGCAATCGCATTCTTCATTACTTTCTCAACTTCAGAAGTCGTGAAGGCTAATTCAACTCCAAATGGTTTTTCACTCAACTTACTCTCCGTAAACCCTTTCTGAAAATTTGAGTTGCCAAGTTTAAAGTTGGCAAATGAAATTGTAGTACTGCCTGATCTTATTTCTCCATAATCATTTTCTGGAGTCAGAAACTTTTGCTCAAAACCAAATGCCTTTTTATAGAATTCTAATGTTCCTAGTACGTCCGAAACGTAGAGAATTGTGTATGAATATTGAATGTACATTTTTGCTGTTTTAGTTTGTTGAATTTTATTGGCATTATTCTTTGTATTATTTTCCTTGTTTTTGTAGGAATAGAATTAAGCTAAATGAGAAAAGCCAAAATTTCATATCCTCGTTTTGACACAAAGTTATTTAGCTCTAAAAGTCTCACTTTGTAAAAAAGCGACGTTATCTAAAAAAGCTTGGATTTTCCCCTGAAATTCTTCTGAATTCATAAGTCATGTGAGAGTGGTCAAAAAATCCCATATCAAATGCTGTCTCTAAAAGACTTGTTTTTGTAGAAGTTATTGTTTTCCTGGCATTGACAAAGCGCACAATATTCGAAAATTCTTTGATAGTTAAACCAATATAATTTTTGAAACGTCTTTGCAGTTGTCTTAAACTTATGTTAAAAGATTGTGCCAAATGACTAACATTTACAATTCCGTTTAGCGACCTTACATTTTGTGAAACTGATATAATCATCTGGTCTTGTCTCGTGTAATTTTGTTTGAAGAGTATTTCTATAAGATTTTCGAGAAAATTTTTTTTAGCGTTTAAGTTATCCAAGTCAAATAGCTGACTCAAAATATTAAGGTTTGTTGTTGGAAATATATGTGATAATTCAACCCGTAAGTTTTTGGTTTCACCAAGTGGTATTTTTGATAAACAGCCAAAATTTTCGGCCCTGAAACGGATTCCGATTAAATCAGATTCGGTCGTTAATTCTCGAAGCTGATATTTTGACATAACACCGGATAAAAATCCTTTATTTTGTTTAAAGTCGAAAATTAAATCAGCACAGTTGTCGGGTAATACCTTGAAATTCTCACTCGATTCGTTTTTTGAGAAAATCCAAAAAGAGTCGATGATACTTTTAAGTCTTTCAGAAGGTTTTATTTCCTGGCACATTGTTTCTTTAAATTACCGCCGACAATTGGGCTAAAAGCTTTTTAATGATTTTTAGGTTTTGTTATGGGCTCTAATCCCATGGCTCTAGGCTATTGGGTATGAATTTGTTACAGTCATATAAGCTATTTGGTCAGCTAAGAGGATATCATCTTGGACATCATTAACGTTAATTGTAACCCTTACGTTTTTGCGACCGTCACTACCATTACAAACATCATCGGAGGCGCTTTCGAAAACCATCATCCCACCATTGGTTAGGTAGTAATTTCCATTAGTAATTGCTGTTTCTGCAAAGCCTCTAATATTGTCCTCGGTATCTCCCAGGAAACTTGATTGGTCACCGACCTTTGGATTTGCGTTATGGTTATTATCCAAGATATGTTGCCACCAGCCATCCCATTGCATACCTGCTACATTAGCTCTGATAGCAGCTGCAAGGCCATTCGTGATATTTTGAAGGTCAGTTAGACCATTCGCATTCAACTCAACCCGTGTATAATCAGTCGCTTTAAGCAATTGTATCGGTATACTTTTGTTTCTTGAATTTACCAAGCCAGTATCCAGATTATCTAACAGCCCTATTTTGTCTTCTTTTTTCTGTATCGTGTCATGTTGTTTCGCATAATAATTACCGGCTATAGCCTGCAATTGTGCTGCTTGTTTAGATTGCGGGCTGTTATTCGCCATTTCTTGAAGTTTTCTTTGCGCAATGGCTTCAGGTCGGTTGTTGACAAACTGAAAAGCAGACCTATCATCACTATGGTTTTGGGTAACTGAATTTGCCACCGATTGGCTTTTATTTTCTTGTGTTTTGTCGGTGTGAGTATGCATATTTTTCCTTTTAAGGTTTAGCTATTTGTGCCGAGCGAAGCCGTGGGTTATTCATAACTTCCAGATATGGCGCCTGCCTTTGAACTTTGTTTATTTCTTCTAAGCTAGCGGATTTGCATAGCACATTCAAGTTGCTTAAAGGAGGCATGTGCTACATCGTTGTTATCACCTTTCAGATCACTTTCAGGTGCTCCAACCGACGTTTGACTTGTGAATCTTTCTTAACATTATCGTCAATCTTACTAAGTTCTATTTCGAAATCATAACCATAGGAATAGGACCCCATCAGAACAATTGAATTCAAAATGAGTAACGCCTCTGCAGGCTTATTTGAACTATATAAACAATTAGTCAGTGATTCCGTTGGATCAACCTTACTTACTATAGCTAGAAACTCAGACGCTCTTACCCTATTTATAAGTGTCGGGTCTTCTTTCGAAATGCTGGAAAGTAAGGGTGTTAGTTTCACGGCTTCTTCACCAAAAGAAATGATAGCAGTCAATGCCCAGTACCGTTCACATAAATCGCTAGAATTGAGGCTTTTTATTATCTTTTGCTCTATCTGGTGGAATTCTGAAAGGCTTAAATTTGCAACATCAAGATATTTGGAGATATCCTTTTTATGCCTCAAACCAAATCCAGTTGGATTCGAAAAAGCGCTATCAATCAGTATGTACTCCGGATAAAATGACAAATCAGGCATGTCTTTAATCCAGGAATTAAGTTCGGATCTCATATCGAAAAGTACCGATGATAAATTACTTTCACTCGCAAGATTAATGGTTTCAAAAGGATCAGAATCAAGATCAAAAAGGTATTCAGGCTCTTTGAATTTGAAGAATACTGATTGAATCTCATTCAATTCCCCATTTTCTTGGAGATCATTCCATTCTTGATAGGCCAACTGCTTGTAACGGTAATTGTTCATCAGACCATCATAAAAGTGAGGTTGAAAGTTCCGGATATACTTATATCTCCCTTTCCTAACGGCTCTCACCATATCATACTTTTCGTCGAACCTATCGGCATAACTAAATGTCTTTTTCCAACTGTTCACGAATTTAAGATCAACATCAAGACCTAAAAACGCGTTACCATCGAACTCAGAAGGAATGTCAACTCCCGCTATGTTCAACATAGTCGGCGCGAGGTCAATGAAGCTAACAAATCCGTCAATCTTTCTTTTGTCTGTGTCTCCAATCAGATGGCGGAAATTTTTGGGCACATAAACTACCATGGGAACGTGCAAACCTGTTTCGTACAGATAGCCTTTGCTCCCCGGCAAAACGCCGCCGTGGTCACCGAAATAGAAGATAAATGTATCATCTAGAAGGTTTCCTTCCTCAAGTTCATCAATTACTTCTCCTACTTTGCGATCCATTTCTACTACCTTGTCACGATACCACCCATTGGTAAATCTAAAAAGTCTTGTGTCCGGGTGATTAGGATGAATGTCAAAAGATTGAAGATCAGTTATGGTTTCTGTTGTATCCATGAAGGTCTGGGTGAAGTGTAACCCCGATTCATGGGTTATCCCAATGTTGAACACGTGAAAAAAGGGTTGATTCTTTCCTTTGTTTTTCCATGTGGCTGTATTTGATGATTCATCCCATATGCTATCGCTTTCTATTAT
>CALBPF010000199.1 GCA_937899105.1 uncultured Flammeovirgaceae bacterium
GTGTAAACCCGCCAACCACGCCTTGCACATGGCAGCTCTTACGGTGATCCGTTACGACAATGAGTTTGGTAAATACTACCAACGAAAAGTGGAAGAAGGAAAACCTAAAATGTCAGTTCTAAATGCAGTACGTAACAAAATCATACTGCGCATTTTCGCTTGTGTTAGGGATCAACGTAAATATGACTTTTCTTATAACACTTAATTTGGTTTTAACATAGAAATCCTACGTTTCACTTCGGTAGACAATTGTCGCTCAACCTACGACCAGTTGAGGATGCCTCACAGCACTCTCAATTGCTTTCGGCAAAATACAAAATGACCTGCCGGTCCATATAGTACTCAGATGAGTCAAGATGAAAACCTCCTTTAGATAAAGTAATTAGTTTATTACTCTCAACTCCCTTTTCAATAAGGTATGATTTAACGGAACTCGCTCGTAGACTTGATAACTCGAAATTTGTCCCATATAGATTTGAGATTTTGCCTTTGAGTTTTCTTTTATCAGCGACACCTACTATCATAATGCCGTCACTAGACTTAATTCTTGGTAAATTCTGATTTATTTGAAATTTTATGGTATCATTCAAATCATAGGCACCAGTATTAAATGGCCCTAAACGGAGTGGTTCTTTGTAAATAAGCCTTAGTTCTTTTTCAACAAAAAAATACTCCTTCTCAGCAGGAACTGTTAGGCGGAGATTCAAAGAATCCAATGCTAACAGGGTCGAACCCGAAATTAAGGATGCGATAGAATATTTGCGGAAATCTTTTCCTCTAAGAAGAAGTAATGAAAATACAATAAGAATACTTCCAACAATAAAAATAGGTTTACTCCAAACGTTGATATTGAAATCAGATTTATTTGTTTTAGAGTGATAATCTGATTCAACTATTTTCAAATAGACCGTATCATTCAAAAGTTTTACTTCTTTGTTTTGTTCATTTTCCTTAATCGGTAAGAATTGCCTCCTTTCAGATTTTGGATTGTTTAATAGAATAGCAATGGCGAGGCCAAAAAAAACAATACCTGTAAGGCCAAAATAGGTTTGAAGGTCAAACTTTCTACTGCTTACATTTATTGACCACCATCCTCTATAGGCATGGTTTCTACTTCGCGCGATACCTTGGAATCCAAAGAAAATACTTAGCAATAAACATAAAATGCCCATGAGTACGAATGCTATGCTCCAAGGCCCAAAACTCCTGTTATTAAGTAAGTATGTGATCAAGCCACCAATTACTGTAAGAAGCCCTAGTGATGCCGTTACGAATTGAAGACTTAATTGGATACCTACTTTTACTGCTTCTGATTTACTATTGAAAGACACCTTTTAGTTATAATTTATTTTCAGACCATGATATTCTTACTGTAGAATATAATTCAGTCCAAGTGTTATTTATTGCCTTTACAATTGTATGACTTGATATCTCGTTTTCCTCTTTCTTCGATAATTCTTCTGCTTCCTTAAATATCTTATCAATATCGTCTTGAATATCGTCAAAGAATTGCTTGTTGAAGGGAAGACCTTTATCTCTCAAACGATTCGATAATAGTACTGGATGAAGAACCATATTTGCATAGTTTGAGATTAAGTAGAGTTTTGCATCTGATCTTACCCTTACCGATTTGATTTTAGAAACTTTAAAAACTATATAGTTTCTTACCTCTCTTAAATTATCCCTAATAACAGAGCTGGGAATATCGTAGTATTCATAGTAATGGTCTCTTTCATCATATCTGTATATCCAGCTAACTGGAAATTCTGAAAATAAAGTTTCAAAAACTTTCTCATAAATCTCATCCATGATTTTTTATTGTTAAAGATTTAGGATTAATTTTAATGGTTAAAATTATATTTAAAATTCTGCTAATAGCTATAGTTAATAGAGAAAAATTTTAGTATATCATACTTTGGTTAATTACTGTAGTCGATTTAAATGCATACATAACAAAAAAATCCCCACTCTCTCAAGCAGGGATTTCGACCACAAAATGTTCCCATAGCCGTGGGAACACTATCTTAAGATGTTAAGCGACACGCATAACTCTGCCGAAGTGCAACAGGTACCAATCCGCAATCTCACTCATATCTAATGAGGCCGCCGCCTGGTAATTTTTAAACTCCAACGCCTTGCGGTAGGCATTATCGGTCACTACTTTTTCTACGGCATCCGCCAGGCTGTCTACGCTTTTAGGCTGGAAGTAAGCGCCAGCATAGCCTTCCGTATCAATAAGGCGTTCCAGGTCGCCCAACTTAGGTAATACCGCTGCTTTGCCATACGAACCGGCCTGGTGCAATACACCCGAGCTTCCGGTGGTAGATGTGTAAGGAAAAACTACAGCGGTGCTGTCGGAAAAGATCTTCGGTACATCTTCCTCCGCCACATACCCGGTAAAGGTGATACCCTCTACATGACTGTACTTTTCCTCAACTTCTTCTAAATAGCCCTTTACATTGGGGTTGTCCGTACCAGCGATCACCAACTCTATAGGAAGGTCTGTACGGCTTCTAATCTTATCCACTGCCTCAATGAGTATTTCTACTTTCTTGTAGGTGCCGAACTTGCCAAAGGTCATTACCTTGATGTTTTCTACAGGCTTGTCAAAATTTGGAAGCTTCGGGATTTCGAACGTACCGTGTGGGATCAAAACTACATTCTGAGCCTTGTATTTATTACGTAATGTGTCTACATACTTTTCGATGGTGACACCCACTACATTGGATTGTAAAATCAAACGGGTCAGGCATGAACCTATGAAGTTGTAGGCCTTCTGAAGTACTTTGTTATTAGTAAACCCAGCGTTGCTTAAGTCCACTTCTTCGAGGATGTTGTGCAGTAACGTCACTGTAGGAATGCGCAACATTTTCAATACGAAAGGGATCATCAAACCAAGAGCTGCAGCTATTTTTTTATCACCGAACAGCATGAACTGCAGATTCAACAACACTACATCAGGTTGTTCTTTTTTGATGGTCTTGGTAATGCTGTAGATGTTTTTTAAGCTGTTGAACGACCAGCACGGGATGAGTTTTACATTACCATCCGTTTGCGGGTAACTCCCGGTTTCCAAGGTATTGGTGAGGACTACAATTTCTTCGATTTCCTCCTTTTTAGCAAAATGTTTGATCAAGTGATATCCATACTCAGAAAGTGTAACATCACTGGGTGGGTAGGGAGAAACGATGGCTATTTTTAACTTTTTCATTGTGGTATTATTTATTTGCGATTTACATGCACTATTGACTGTATTTCTTATAGAAGATCGGGCGCTCTGAGAGCCTGTAGCTCAGGCTAAATCCTGCCTGTGAGAAGCTGAATCCATTATTGGTTACGGCGGATTGCGAGTTGTGCTGCGCAAAGGCCTTCATTCCAAAGCGATTGAGCTTACGCTCTACTTTAAGGCTGGCCCGCCAAGCAAGTATCTCTGTTCCGTCACTGATCTGATATCCGGTTGCGAAGTCGGCTAAAATACTTACCGGAAAAGATTGGCTTTGATCCATGCTGAACCCTACAAACCACTCGTAATTTTGAAATGATAGGGGACTGTAATACTCCACAGGCTTGGACTCGGTGAACGACATCGCTGAAAAATTAATACCTGTCTTGATCATTGGGCTTTTCGTAATGTTCTTATACACTGAAGTGAAAAACAGGTTGCGGGTATTGCCATCACTCAAGCTGGTGTGGTATACCTCAGAGTACCATCCAATCTTCGGGAGCTTCCAAAAGCTGATGTTCTTGATGATGAAGTGGTTCATCGCAATGTTCTGGGCGAGTAGGTTCTTGTTGAAATTCTGAAGCTCCTTTTGCTGGGCCACTACTATTTGCTGGCTTTTGCTCACACGGATATCCGCTTGTATGATATGGTTCATGAAATTGCTATTGAATTCTTTGCTGTGAGCTTTAGCTAGCTCCAATTGGCCATTGAGTTTTATGCGTTTATTCATTCGATAACTGGCTCCGAAACTTACTGCGTTCACCTGTATGCTTTCATCTGTTAAGTCCCCATACTCTTCCATAGCATATCCGGAAGAAACTTTCAGAAGTGGAGTAAGGCTCACCGAAGATATAAGGCCATAACGCTTTCGGTAGCTTTTATCACTGGTCTCAGACAAAGTGATTTTTGCTTCTACTTCAGGAGCGTGAGCTGCATTTAAACGGTTTAAAAACCCAATTACATCTTTCTGTCCTGGGAAGTAACCCAATGTTCGGAAAGCGCCTTCATATGCCATGTTATCCATGCCTAAAGCGTGGTTGGCATCGGCCGAGCCCAGATTTCCGGCAAAGGAAGAGGGGTTTTGAGTCAGGAACTGCTGATAATGATCGAGTCCCGCTTCATAATCTGATAGATAGATTAGCATCTGTGCTTTGGCGGCAAGTATCTCCTTACTATCGGGATATTGGGTCTCAAATTCATTCAGGTATTTACTTGCGAGCTTCAGTTTATCATTCCAAAGGAGTGCAGAAACGAAGTGTAATCTCATTTTGAGTAACATGGAGGGGTTCTGCTGGATTTCAAAATTTTCCATTCCCTTCTTTGCAATTTGCAAAGCCGCTTTGTCATCCTTAAGTAAATGGGTAGCGGTACTATTGCCTATGAATCGATCTAGCGTGTTTTCTATGCTATTGGCATAGATGTCCTGGGCTGAAGCAAAATCTTCTTTTAGCAAATAGATTGTTGCTTTTAGCATTAGTGAGTTTTGATCGGCAGGATGGTCCGTTAGATTGGCATTGACAATATCTAGCGCTTCTCCGTACTGACCCCGCTGAGCCGCAAGGTAATCCGCCAGCCCCAGGCGGATGAACTTCCTTGATAACTTTGCCTGAGCATTCTCCGGCTGAATAGCGATTGCCTTGTTGATGATGCCGTAAGCTTCTTCATATTCTTTTAGCATACTTTTACTATTGGCATAGCCCAATAAAGCCTCAAAGCCGGTAGGGTTATCCGCTAAAATCTTTTCATAAATGGCTGTCGCGGGAGCTCCATTTCCATTCCATAAGTGAGATTCCGCCAGGTTTAGAAGCGTCTCTTTGCTACCTGGCTTCATATCTAGCAGTTTATGAAATACCTCCTGGGCCTCTGCTACATTTCCCGACAAGCCTGTCGCACGACCATAACAGATCAAAGCCGTGGGGTTGAGTGAATCACTTGCCAAAATATCAGCGAAGAAAGTTTTAGCTTCATTGAATTGGCCCTGTTCCAGCATACGGAAGCCCGAAGTCATATCCTGTGACTTGGCCTGAAATAATAATAGCGTCGCAACGGCTATTGCGGCTACTATCTTTTGAGAATGTTTTACTACATTTTGCATATGATCGGTGGTCATTTGAACGATACAAATGTAGAGGGTAGGGTATAGGTGTTTTAAATGTTTCGATGAATGGGAGAGGATTGACGGTGAGGGGATATTCTTAAGACCTATATGGTTTATAAAATCTTTTAGGTCTATTTTTAGTGAATGAAGGATTAGAAAAGTTTGAACCCAGGTCGTACTACCAAATCTTAAATCACGTGGTGGGGAATGAAAACTTGTTTCGTGTGGATGATGACTATCGTTATTTCTTGAAACGGTATTCCTAATTATATGACTTCAGTATGTGATACTTTGGCTTACTGTCTCATGCCTAATCACATTCATTTTTGTTAAAAACACATAGCGAAGAAGTATTAAAAAAGCATCCCAAGTATGAACTCGATTTTCATAAACTGGTCATGCAGCAACTCAGCAATCTGTTAAACTCATATGCTAAAGCTTGTAACAAAAAGTATCAGCGCAGAGGTGCAACTTTGGGTTGATTTTACTAAAAGGTTTCACGTCAACTCAGATAGTTATTTGACCTCAGTGATTAACTATATTCATCAAAACCCGGTTAAGCATGGTTTTTCTCAAAAAGCAGAAGACTGAATTTAT
>CALBPF010000200.1 GCA_937899105.1 uncultured Flammeovirgaceae bacterium
AATCAGGTAAATCTTATTGGTAATAATTTCTTCTGGTATCGCTACTTCTTTACTCATTCTCTATTCTTCTACTTTTAATCTGTTGATTGTCGCTTTGGTTAAGCCTGATATTTTAACAATGGTATCAACGTCTATCCCTTCTTTTTTCATTGCTCTAGCCATTTCTTTTGATCGCTCCTTCTTTCCTTTCTCCGTTCCTTTTTCTTCTGCTGCCTGCTCGTATCTTCTACGCATTTCATAGGCTGGAACATATTTAGCACTTCTTTCGAGCTCTTCCAGTAACCCTATGTCTTTAAAACTCATGTAAGATTTCTCAGCAATGATCAGGTGATCTAATACAGGCACATTCATGATTCTACCTACTTGTATGAGTTTATCAGTCAGGTCTTTGTCTGCTTCACTGGGTTTGAGTTCTCCGCTTGGGTGATTGTGTACCAATATGATTTTGACCGCTCGTTTTTGTAAAGGGATGCTAAAGACTTCCATTGGTTCGGTTAACGTCTTGTTGATGGTTCCCATACTCACCAGTTCGATATTCAGGATTTTATGGGCGTTGTTCAAACTGATCGTCCAAAAGTGTTCCCTGTCACGATCTACCTTGTTTTCTCGCATCAGGATTTTTTGCATGACTGGATAGATGTCGTCTGAGCTCTTTATCTTGATTTTACTGGATGCTGTCAATTTGATGTTCATGTCTGGTGATTTGGTAAAGCTAAGTGGATATAAGCCCTTATCCTATCGGGTGATATTGGTCAATGTCGGCTTGTAAATCTTCCATATGATTAACCAGATAACCTTCTGTACTACTCACATACCTGTGGCCCGCCATGTACTGCACTTGCCTTAGATTGTACTGTTTCAGCCAGTGAGTAATCACAGAAGTGCGAACCTGTTTGAAGTTGATAAAGTGTTTGCCCTGTGATTTGATTTCATTCGTTAAGCCTTTCCAGATTTGCAGTGTGTCGTTGGCTTTCTGCTGTCCTGCACTTGGCACTGGTAAAAACAGCCTTTTGGTTTCTCCTTCCTGATATTTGAGCAGTTCGTTTCTGGTGGTGTATTGGTACTCCATTAACTCTATGATCTGGTTAGATTTCAGTTCCAAAGGTCGTTCGGTGCTTTTCCTGCTACCAGATATAAAGATTTGCCCTTCTTTTAGTTTCAGGTCATTGACGGTTAGCCTTTCCACTTCCGGAGTGGTAATTCCCTGATTGATCAGAAGACTTAAGACCGCTTTGTTTCTCGCTTTGCTTAATCGGTATTTTTCGAACCAGTTTCTACTGGATCGTTCGTCTTTTTCATTTGGGATTTCATAATCATTGTAAAGACTTTCTAGCTGCTGCCTATCGAGGATTTGATAGAGTTTCTTGGTCTTGCTGCCTCTGATCTTCAGGTGCTGGATCGGATTGTCTGTTCGTTGGTTCTGGTCGATCTGCCAGTTAAAAAACTGCTTGATCACATTCAGCCGGATATTTCTGGTTTGGTTTTCCTGCCCTTTGTTTTGCAGGTGGTTGAGATAGCTTAACACTTCCTTTGCAGTCGCATTTTCGATTTCCGTGTTGTCCTGATCCAGCCAGCCCAAAAAGTCCAGTACGTAACTGCTGTAATGCTTTACCGTACTTTTAGTTTTCCCTTGCTTCTGTAAATATTCTTTAAAGCTGCTCATTGTTCTTATCAAGTAGGTGGGTGTATATCTGCGTGGATTCCAAGCTGCTATGACCTAAGAACCGTTGGATCTTCTGTAGTTCCATTCCGTTTGCTAACAAATGTGTCGCTATGGAGTGCCGGAGTGTGTGTAGTCCTAATTCCTTTTGTTGTAGTTCAATACTTTCAGTGGAGAGTTGAAGCATTTTTAACCGAACATACAGACTGCTTCCTTTCATGGGATTGCCTACCCTGCCAATAAAGAGAGAGCCATTACGGTTATCTTTTACCAACTGTGGACGATGATCGTAAACCCATTCTTGTAAATAATTCAGGCTTTGTTTACTGAACGGAACGAATCGTTCTTTGTAGTTCTTCCCTTTCTTCACGTGTAGGATTCTCCGGTCAAAATTGATGTCATCTACACTCAGGTGTACCCCTTCATTTCTTCTGAGTCCACAGCCATAAAACACCGTCAACATAGCTCTGTCCCTAGACCCTAATGCTTCCAGTAAATGATTAGCTGCCGTCCCACGGCCTGTGGCTTTGTAGAGTTGTTTGATTTCTTCCTCTGTCAAAACGGTAATATCCCGTGTTTCCAGCTTTAACTGTCTTAGGTTGACAGGGGGCACGCCTTGCGTTCCTTTGTGGATCAGGAACTCGTAGAACTTCTCTAGTGATTGGATATGCTTGTTCAGGTAGTTATTCGATAGGCCACCACCCCGTCTTAGGTTGCTTCGGCTGCTGATGTGGTTAAAATAGCTCTTGTAGTGTTTAGGCTGTAAGTCTGTGATCTGGTTGATTTTGTTGGTTTCCAAGTAATGAAGGAACTCTCTAATGATCGCTGGCATGTGGTCGGTACTTTCTTTGCAGTAGCCCAAAATGTCCAGCCATTCCCGATAGGCTTTCTCTAAGTACTCGTAAGAGGGGTTTTTGAGGACTAACTTTTTCACTTACGATACCTTTTATATGGTTTTACCGGACTGGTCTGCTATCTTCTTGGTTTTCTTAGGTTTAACTAGTTCACTACCCTTTTGAACTGGTTCTGAACTGGTGAACTGGTTCCGGCTGGAAGTAAGCTTCTCTAAATTTTGATCCAACACATTGGCAATGTGGTTTCTTAGCTGCTGGAACTCTTCATAACTCACGATCTCATATTGATAGGCTGTACCTGTTTTGCCTTTTACTTTCTTGATGTAGTAATTATTGATTAGGCTTAGGTTGTAGCGTTTTTGATTGCTCTGATTAATTTTTAAAGCCTTTCTGATCTCTTGATTACTAAATTGCTTTTTGCCTTCTTGTTCGAGATAGCTTTTTACTGATTCCAGATAATTCCTGCATGCACCTGTCAGCTCATCGGATTTGCGAAGCAGGATTTCTTTTAACAATCGGTTCGCTGATTCGATATCTTCTAAAGTGGTTTCTATGTACGCTTCTCCGTTTTCATCTGCCTTTAGCTCTCTCTGATGTTGGTGGTAAAAAGTTACTGCCTCAATAAACTGTAGATAGTGATTATTTGTCCGTCTTGGTTTCAGTACTTCTTCGGGTATGTTGAGTAGTTCAGCATAGGGATTGATTACCTTGATTGGCTCTAATAGTCGCTGGCAGTTTTGTAGTAATGCTTTTGCTTCTTGTTCTTCGGTCTCGTTTATCTTCCCTGCGGATGCTCTCCGTTGATACTCCATAATGCGTTTGTCCTGTTCTTTGCTCTCATCCAAGTAGATCAGGAATGATCGGTTGGCATTATCTTCATAGATGTATTCCTGAGTGGTGCAACCGCTTACACTTACTGGCCCTTCGACTACCAAGTGGATGGTTCTGGTTTCTCCTTTCGTGTTTTTATGGGCGATGGTCTTGGATATCCGTTTCTTAGATTGCAACTCTCTGAGTGGGTAAAGGACACTTTCTGCTCCGTCCAAATCCTCGATCAA
Source organism: uncultured Flammeovirgaceae bacterium (assembly GCA_937899105.1). Lineage (GTDB taxonomy): Bacteria > Bacteroidota > Bacteroidia > Cytophagales > Cyclobacteriaceae > Fulvivirga. Next base: position 3,573 of record CALBPF010000200.1, read on the forward strand.
GATCAGCTTATTCTTCAGTTCTCTTTGTCCGAAGTAGTAAAACGCATTTTCGCTTAGTGTAGTGATTTCTATGCGGTCTTCTTCGGGGATCAGCTCTCCTACTTTCTCTTGCAAATGGGTTTTGCCTGTGCCTGAGCTACCTAAACTGACGATGTGTAAAGGTTGTGACCGTTTCCGACTCGTGAAGATCAGAAACATGATCAGCCTGTTTACTTCTTCTCCTACTACCCCACTCTGGCCAATGAGTTCGTTGGTTCGTTCTAGTGAGTTTTCGGATTGCAGGAAAGTTTCGGCAGCTTTTCGCTCGTCATTGGATAGTCTTGGTGGTTCATAAGGTTTGGGTTGGTTCTCCTTGATCTGATTCATTCGGTATTCTTCCAACTGCCCGGTAAGCTCTGCAAGGCTGGCGGCTATCATGCTGGTACCGATCTCCAGTTTCTCTGCCGTCCTTCGGATCAGTTTTTCGGTTTGGTTGTCATTGTATAGATCAAGGTTGTGGCGCACTGATGGAACGCTTGTATTGATTAATTCCACCTTTAAGGTGGCTCGCATCCGGTCTAGTCCTTCCAGCTTGATACCGCCAAGCACAGTCAGCTTTAGTAATTCATTGGAGTAGATCAGACTTTCGGGATTGGTACAGTTGAGTTTTTGCTTTGCCATTATTTTTTCCGCTTAAACAGATATTCTATTTTCTTTCAAATATATATTTAAACAGATATAAATAGCAAGCATATTTCCTTTTGATTGGATTAAACACCCTCAATTATTAGTTTTGATGGATATTTAATGGTTATAATGAGCGATACCACCAAAATTCTTTCTTCTAATATCAAGCGATTAAGAAGCCTTAAAGGACTTTCTCAAAAGGAAGTCTGTGCTACTGCAGATATTCCGCAAGGGCAATACTCGGTAATTGAAAACGGGAAGGTTACACCAACTATTCCCACACTGGAAAAGCTCGCTGGTGTATTTGAAGTCTCTTTAGTAGAGTTTTTTAGGACGGATGATCCACAAGAAGCAGTAAACCTACCTCTTATGGAAAAAGTAAAGCTGCTGGATCAACTTGGAGAGGACGAACGGGAAGCACTGCTCAGGATCATTGACATGGCCATCTCTAACAAAAAACTCAAAGACAACCTTTCTAATCTTATTACCTCGTAATGCAAAAAGCCCCTGATTAATCAGAGACTTCTATGACCGTTGTAATAAGAGAGTCAGAAAAAATCCAAGGACTCCCGCATTCTAAATAATGTTCTTTTCTCTTCTCCTTCAGGAGAACTCCATCAACCAAGTACTGTTCATTCAAAGAGTCATTGTAAACTAGCTTACTATTCAATATGTAAACAAGCTCATCCTTGACAAAAGAGTAAGAGCTATTGCTTATTGAATCTACCTTCCAAAGAACGTTGTAATCATCACATTCTTCTTTACTTGGTGATATTTTCATGGTAATAAGATCATTATAAGCAGACTGGTTGTTTCGATAAAAAAACTTAACTAAAACCACTGTAACCAGTACTACCAAAAACAATATTAGACTTACCTTTTTCACTTTAAATTGCTATGTACATTTTCAAGATAACCTCGATAAAAATCGCTTATTTCAGAAGTTCTTTGATTCCTGTTGTTTCTCATATTCTCTGAATTGAATATATCTCCATTCTTATTAAAATCTCGAAAATCATCAGTGCCGTGATAGCGTTGAATCATAGACCTAAGTCTACCCACATCTGAATCTGTGATATACTTACCCCCTGACAATTCATTAGTTGAAAATAATGTCGATGCTTCACCTAAGAACCCTTCTAGGTCACCAGCAAAATCTCCATTATCATCATATCTACTGAAAATCAAACCAAGGCTATTGGATAACAAATCCTCTGGAGAAAATGAACTTGTACGAGCCGCATCATTTGCATCAGGATCAATCCCTTGCCAGTACTCTTCATCTACGCTTATCTTATTTCCAACAAACTCTCCGACTGTATTCCCCAACTCAACATTTTTGAAAAAATGCTTTACATCAAGAGGGAATCCGCCAACATCAACAAACGCACCTCCTTTATCATTTCCAAAATTTCTATAATAGCTAAAGGTTCCATTCACACCTCCTACATTCGTCACGAATTGATCTTGAGTTTTAGAAGTAATATCATGATTAAATACTCGTAAAAGAGCAGCATTATCAGACTCTCTGGTCGTAAATCTTCGAGAGTCATTAGTATTATACTGAGTATGAACAGTTACTTTTCTATGGTGAAGGGCAGCTACTTGCCATGCTCTAAATACTCCTATAAAACTTTTTACTGAACGTGTTTTCTCTCCTGCATATAAACCTCCAATATCGAGAAATTTGATTGGCATATTTCTAGCATACTGATATGGACTTAACATTGGAAACTCCATATTAATCGGATCCACACTTAAAAACCGTCCAATAGTCGGATTGTAGATCCTTGCCCCAAAATCATAGTGAGTATTTCCAAATTCTCCGTTATCATCCTTTTCCTTCCCGTTAACGCCATACCTGTAGGCAATAAGGTCAGAGTCATACGCCTCATCAGGCACGAGTTTTTCGTGGGTACCCACCAGATCGTCAAAGTGCACCTGGGTTACCTGTGGACTTTCTTTAGAGGTGTAAATGAATACATAGCCATCTTTTGGAACGATGTATTCGGGTAAAGCCAGCTCTTCGTGGTCATTCACCGCAGCAGCCGTAAACAGCTGAAAACCGGCATCTACAAAGTTGAAATCTTCATCGAATACAACACAGTTGATACCTGCGATCACATTGTTACCGGAAGGGTCGTCCGGCTTGGTGAGGGTGAGCGTACCACCGAGCAGATCAGTAAAAAACTGGTTAATAGTAGCCACTTCCTGGGTAGAAGTAATGCCATACGTGGTAAGGAAGGCATCCGCCAGGGAAGCGGCAATATCGGTAGGGTTTTCAGAACCATCGGGCATCAGGTACTTACCAAATACGCCGGCGGTGATCTTATCACCGGCTTGCACTTTTAAGCTTTTGGAG
>CALBPF010000201.1 GCA_937899105.1 uncultured Flammeovirgaceae bacterium
GCCCTCGAAGCGGCCGGTTATGACCTGGTGTTTGTGGACTTTGACGATGGTACAACTTATATCCAGCGTAACGCCTACCTACTGCAAACAATAATCGATTGGGTAAATGATAATAAAGTGGGTACCACACCCAACGTGGTGTTAGGTATGAGCATGGGCGGGCTGGTGGCCCGTTATGCTTTGCGAGATATGGAGCTAAACGGGCAAAACCACGACACCAGGCTTTATGTGAGCCACGACTCCCCGCACCAGGGGGCTAATGTGCCAGTGGGAGTGCAGGCTATAGTAAGGCACCTCTCTGCTCAAGGACTAAGCGTAGGGTTGCTCAGCTTAATACAGGTGCAGATACTTTCCGTAGCGGATATAGTACCGGAACTGGGCAGCGCCATTGAACTTCAGCAATCCCCGGCAGCAAAACAAATGTTGAGTTATCAAGTGTCAGGTTTAGGAAGCATATTAGGTTATGATAACTCGGCACACATTAATTTTATGAATGAGTTGCAAACCATGGGCTACCCTCAGCAGTCGCGGAATATAGCTATAGCGAATGGTTCCGAGTGTGGGGCGGACCAGGGTTACAGTGCAGGGGCTACAATTGCTTCAGCCAATGCTACTATTGACGTACCATATTGGTTGAACCTGCTTATGCCGTTGGCTATATTTACAAATTATCCCCAGGCGGGTCTGTTCAGTGGTATTTTCACCACAGATACGGATATCCGCTTCGTAATGGATGCACGTGCTTTACCGGATCAATCGTCACAACGGGTATATTATTCCAGGCTGTACACAAAGAAGAAAATTCTATTCGCTATCACGGTGCGTACCACGCTTTTTGAAAAGGAATTTAATTCCAGCTCCAGTATGCTACCCTTGGATAATGGGAGTGGTGGTGTATTTGATATTGAGGAGTTAGGGGTAAACGTAGCTACTTTGCCACCTGAAGTCCAACTTGATCAGCCACGTTTTGGATTCGTACCTACCTACAGCGCATTAGACATGGGCGAAGGTCAGGCTACTATACAATCCGGGGATCTTTTTAGGCTTTTCAGCCCCCTGGCCCCTCCTGAGGCACCAAAAGGTATTCCTTTTGACAACTTTTTTTCAAACCCCGAAACGAATGAGCTCCATACCCAATTTACCTTACAAAATGGCCGCTGGTTAATGGATGAATTGGAGAATGGAGGTGGTTTTTATAGCTGTGCCAGTCGGTGTGCAGATATTCCTAGTCTGAATATTTCTGGCCCTTCCACAGTTTGTTCGTCAGCTACCTTCTCTGTAGCCGGGCTACCGAGTGGGGTAGGGTATGTTTGGAGTAAGAGTAGTAATTTGAATTATATATCCGGGCAGGGCACGGCTTCATATCAGGTTTCAAAAAGTGGTAATGGAAATGCGTGGGTGGAAGTACGCGTAAATGATAACTGTGGCTTGGTTCGGGCTTTCAGACGTAATTTTTATGTGGGTACACCATCCTACCCACGCACTAACCCCTCAGGGGTACCTGCCATTCAAGCTCAGTTAGGTTCCAACATAACTATCCGTGTTGTTGATTTTCCAGGTGGGGATTTGAGCACACTAAGTTGGTCTACTAATCATCCCTCTGCTGTTAACCTCACACCTAATGGTGTTAATTGTGTGGTGGAATGTTTGAGTACAGGTAGGCATAACATTTATGTGCAAGGTAATAATTCATGCGGAAGCGCTTCTAACCTTATACCCATTAACGTATCCTCAGGAGGTGGAGGCGGGGACGATTGTGGTACCTTCCCCAATCCTCCTTGTAACCCTTCTTTAGTTAGTTATCCTAACCCCACCGAGGATTACCTCATGATAAATATTGACGAGTCAGCAACCAGTAAGGAAAATATTGCAAATTATCACATCCGAATTACAGATAATACTGGATGGATTAAGCTGGAGATAAAGAATCATAATATAGCTCAACCCATAAATGTAGGCGTACTACCCAATGGGTTATACTATATTTCAGTTCAGGGTACAGATAGGTCTTATCTACAGCGTTTATGGCTTAATAATTGAACTTAATTATATCCAAGGATCGCTAGTGACTTGGTGATAGTGAGGCTTAGAAAAAGAATGATAATCGAAAAGGAATAGTTTTGAAGAGCAAAAAAATGATGTTTCGAATAACGAGTTGATTTTTTTGCACCGTATATGTCTTTTTTATGTATTGATGACCACCTCGGTTCGTAAGAATCCATAGACTGGCTACCCCCTTTGAGTTTACCAAGGGGGCAGACTATTGCGATATGATGATAGTTACTGATGACAGTTTTGAACTAAAAAATCCGTAAAATTGATTCTGCGATTCTTCCCTTATAGCTTAACTCTATAATGTATGAAAATAAGGAAAGGAATAAAAGAAGACCTACCTCAGGTACTTGATCTTATCAATGAGCTTGCGGAATATGAAAAAGCTCTGGATCAAGTTATTAATACAGTAGAACTTATGGAGCGTGATGGTTTTGGAAGTCATCCGCTCTTTGGTTTTTTTGTTGCAGAAGAAAAAGACATAGTGGGCATATCGCTGTATTACTATCGCTATTCTACCTGGAAGGGCAAAAGGCTTTACCTGGAGGATATTATTGTTACTGAAAGCGAGCGAGGGAAAGGAATAGGAAAACATTTATTTGATGCCACTATTGAATACGGCAAGGCAAATAACTGTACCGGTATGGTATGGCAGGTATTAGATTGGAATGAGCCTGCTATTAACTTTTACCAAAAATATTATCAAGCTGATCTTGATGATGAGTGGATCAATTGCAGTATAGATTGGTAACTTATTGGGCTAATTCCCTGCATACCACCGGCAGATCAAAAATCTCTTTCATTTCTTCACCCAACTCCTGCATACATTCATCGCCATGGAGAAAATTCCAATGAACTTTAACTCTGTGACCCACAATGTAATACTTATTAAATTCACCAATGATATCCACTAGCATTCTTTGAGAAGCTGAATTAATATAGTCAAACTCCAGTTCCAAAATGGTGTTTTTTTTAGGGTTCTTGAAATATTCTCGTGACCACTCTATTATTCCAAAGTAAAAGGGATTGGTATCCTCCATAAATGAGCGTCCATTTATAAAGAAGTGACCCTCTTCAGCGTTGAACAAGATTTTCGGGCTGTCTTCTGTAGCTTCAATCAATAGCGTTTCCATAACAGAATAGTTTTAGTGGTAATTGAATTTAGCTGAATCAACCTTACGGGCTAAACGCTGTGCGTTGAACTATCCTTTTTACAAGACAGAACCCCAAAAAAGCCTTTGAACGTTATTTAAACTTCCTCCAGGAGCGTCCGAAAGGCTACATGCCTGTCCTTGTACTTGATTTGATGTTTTTTAATAAGATCAGGTGCGTGGTTGGTGAGATAATCATTGACCATGGCAATATTCGATGAGAAATACTGAACTGAATAAGATGTGGTTTCAGGATCATCATGACCTAAAACCTTGAAAATCTTATATTCAGTAAACTTACCAGTTTCCATAACCTCCGGAATATGGTCATTCTTCATCCAGCTTAACCATTCCATTTCTATATCCTTATCAACACCTATAGTTACGTTATAAAGCACCATTTTGAGTTTTTTTTACTACGACTCGTAATTTTTTAGTCACCAAAAATATGACTATTTTACCGATCATGTCACTAAAGTTGGCGCTGAAATATCGTTTCAAGCTACTATCCATTATTGGAATTGCCATAATTCTTTGTTGCTGCACCAGGGAGGAAGTTAATGAAGCGGAAGTTATTGAAGAAAAAGTATCGGTTGAGCCTATAGATTTTGATCTGGCTAACGTCAAAAAACGTGGGTCTTTGGTAGCCATAGTAGATAATAGCTCTACTGGCTACTTCATTTATAAAGGTCAGCCCATGGGCTATGAATTCGATTTGTTAAGCCTGTTTGCTGAACACCTGGATGTAAGGTTGAAAATTGAAGTGACTACCAGCATTGGCGAGGCCTTTGAAATGTTGAATCAAGGGAAAGGCGATGTCATCGCCTACAACCTCACTGTAACCAATGAGAGGAAGAAGCTTGCCAGATTTACTAACAGTCATTACAAAACCAAGCAAGTACTTATCCAACGCAAACCAGAAGGTTGGCGGAGGCTTACTCGGGATCAATTAAGTAATCGGTTGATTCGCGATCAAATTGATTTAATAGATCAGAAGGTTTATGTGCGCAAAAGCTCAGCTTATCTTCCCAGGCTAAAAAACCTGGCCGACGAGATTGGAGGAGAAATAAATATTGTGGAGACGGAGGACAGCGTGGAAACGGAAAAGCTAATAAAAATGGTTTCAGAAGGAGACATTGACTTTACGGTAGCCGACGAGTCGGTAGCCTTGGTAAATGCTTCCTACTATTCGAATATCGATGTTTTTACCCCTGTCAGCTTTTCACAGCAGATCGCATGGGCGGTTAGGAATAATGCCAATACCTTACTTGAGGAATTAAACAAATGGTTAGCGCAGATAAAAAGGCAGCCCACGTATAATGTAGTTTACAATAAGTACTTCAACAGCCCTCGTTCTTCAAGTATTAGAGCCAGTAGTGATTTTTCATCTATTGCAGGGCAAAAGATTTCTCCTTACGATCATCTAATCAAACCTGCTGCGGACAGCATTGGCTGGGATTGGAGATTATTGGCCTCCCAGATTTATCAAGAATCACGATTCGACCCTAAGGCCAGATCCTGGGCAGGAGCTGTTGGGCTTATGCAATTAGTGCCGGAAACCGGAAGGCGGTTTGGCGCGGAAGCGCTTACCGACCCAAGGCAAAGCATAAGCGCAGGGACCGGATACATTAGGCATTTGGATAAGTTGTGGGGTAAAACGGTTAAAGATGAATCAGAAAGAACCAAGTTTGTATTGGCCTCATACAACGTTGGTCTGGGACATGTGGTTGATGCCCGTGATTTGGCTAAAAAGTACGGCGGTGAGCCGGATGTTTGGGACGATAATGTAGAGTATTACCTCTTAAATAAGAGTAAGAAAAAATTCATCAATGATCCTGTGGTAAAGTTTGGCTACTGCCGTGGCGAGGAACCAGTTAATTACGTTCAGGAGATTTTAAATAGGTACACACAGTACTCTCAATTGATAGCTTCAGGTTAATAAAAGTGGATATTTTAGTTTGATATTATCAAGGTCATGGGTTCTGTTGATATTTTATTTAAAGAATATACTTATGTTCGATTTTTGGATATAAACAAAGAACAATTCGTTTACTTGCTGCACCTCTTACCCCCATGCCTGGTGGCCATGAGCGATGGTACAATAGATAAAGAGGAATGGACTACATTGAAGTCCTTATCTAAAATCCCGGGTAACGAATTGGCGACGGACGATTTAGGTACCATTGAAAAGGAAGAAAACCTCATGCTTATTTATAAAGCCGAAATTCGCTACTTGCTAAAAAACAGAAAGAAATGGCAATCCAAATTTTTCAGTGCCCTGCAAGAGTATTTTGATCAAA
>CALBPF010000202.1 GCA_937899105.1 uncultured Flammeovirgaceae bacterium
CCAATAAGGGGATATGGGTCACAAGCTTGGACTCTGGTTTTCTTCTCGTTTAAATGATAGTCTTTTTCACTACAAAAACGATTCGTGGACTTCATATCCTACTAATTCAATTGGATACAAATCTGTTGAAGTCTGTGTAGTTGACACTTTAGATAGACTTTGGGTTGAGGGTGAGGACAGCTGTCTATATTATTCTACGGACGGAATGTGGGAAGAAGTGTGTTTTGATATAGGAGCTGGTAGTATTGAATTATTATCTCTGGATAAGAATGGAAACTTGCGGTTATCAAATTCTGAGAGATTAATCGTATTTAATCCTTATTCGCAAACCGTTATTAAAAAATCTAGGCATGCATCTTTCAAAACACATAGTGCCTGTTTAGATGAAAATGATGAAGGTATAGCAAGCAGGGATAAATTATCTGGACATCGATTTGGTGTAGTATTTGGTTCTGATAAATCAGATTTAGGAGGGAATAAACCTGTTAGCCAAATTCCATTTTTTACGGAACATAAGATTAGGAACCGAAAATCTCTAGATAGTGATGTATGGCTCGATTTTAGCCATGTCCCTCTAAATTTCATAGTGGATTCAAAAGGTGTTAAATGGACGATTACACCTAGATACGTACTAAAGTTTGATAACGAAAAAATAATACGCTATTCATTTGATATCGACCTTCATCATAGTGAGAGAAGTTTATCTGATTTATATAAGGATCAGAATGGAAATGTATACTTAGTAGGTGAATCAATCGAGTACATAAAATTTAACGGTGATCGATTTTGGATGTTTGAAATACGTAAAAAGGGAAAGAAAAGTTATAGCATTAGTATGGGAATAGGCTTAATCGATATTTTCACTCGAGAGGACGAACTGCTTAAAGTATTTAGGGATGATATTTATACATACCTGCTCAGCTTTTGTAATGAAATTTGTACCATCACCACTCTAGATACAGTAGCTACAATAAATCTGTACAAAGAATTTATAGGAGAAAAAATAGTTAGTTACCCTGTCGACATCAATCGTAAGATCACAGCTTCTCCAAGCCACAAATTTCCACATTCGCCTTTAGGTCTCTTACAAGATAATATGGGGCAAACTCGTGTTGTGTTTTTATCAGACGATGATTTGTCCGCTAGAACAATAGACTCCATTCTTGTTGATAAGAAAACACGTTTTTTAATTCCACCAGCTTCTCCTCTTTCTAGTGATGTTAGTAGCATTAATTTGGCGGACAGCATTGTTTGGTTTAGCCATTCTTATGAATTTAAAAAATACATTCTTAGCGATCAAAGCTTAATTGATCAAAAAGTCGAATCATTTGATTACCTAAACAGAACAGAATCTGGTCAAATTTCATTAAGTGATAAAGCTCCAAATGGTAATATATGGTTTGTCCGAGTAGGGCTTGACTTCATTGAATATAACCCTCAAAAGGACAATTATCTGATGGTTGCACCTATCGTTAGCATCAGTGAATTCAATCTATTTAAGACCATCCCTGATTGGACGGAAAAAGACTCTCTCGCAACACAAGGCATCCTATTTGATGAATGGAAAAACTTCCATCATCCACCTAATAACTTGATATTATCTCATGATAAAAATAGTGTTTCCTTTAAATTTATGGGCGTTCACCTAAGGTCCCCGGAAACAGTCCAATATCAATATAGACTAGAATCTACCTCTAGAGATACTACTTGGTCGTCTATTTCAAAAAGCAGAGAAGCGTTCTTTTACAATCTCCAGCCTGGTGAGTATACCTTTCTAGTAAAAGCATCTAGTGGATATGGCGTATGGAGCGAGCCCATTGGTTATTCTTTTACTATTCGCCCACCATGGTGGCGAACTGCACCTTTTATTTTTAGCTCAATAGTTTTATTAGTTGTGAGTTCCGTATCGTTAGCAAGACGCTATCAACAAGCAAAGCGAAGGATTAGAGAGCAAGCCATCGAAGAACTCGGTAGTGACCTGCATGATGACACTCGCAACACTATTTTCACCTTACAGCAACTAGTAGAAGAATCACAGGGGCATACTGATTCTTCTGCTTTAATGCAGGACTATCTGGGAAGAATAAAAGACTATATTTTGCAGATCAACAATGATTTACAACTCTTCATAAAGGCCGTAAAAGATGGAAAAATCACTTTACTGGACACCATGCTGGAGTTGCAATCCAATGCAGTAGGAGCGGTTTTTCGTTTTGGTAAGCCTGACTTTTACATGAACGGTATCTCTGAAGTCGAAACTATGTTCCACGCTCATGAGCTTAATGGGCTGGAAAGTAGGGAAATCCAACTCATTTTTAAAGAAGCATTGACAAACGCTAAGAAATATAGTAAAAGCGAGACCGTCTGCTTTGAACTAGCTATAGATGATACGTACGCAATAATGTCGATCTCTGATGATGGCATTGGATTTAATGTAAATACTGAAATAGAAGGTAATGGACTAATCAATATGAAAAAACGGGCGAAAAAAATAGATGCTATACTAGAAATAATATCTAATCCAGGAGATGGGACAAAAGTTACTTTAAAACTTCCTCTAAAAACTCAAAGACTTATTTTTTCATAAGAATCTGGCCATATAATCAAAATTCATCAACGGTAATCTGATCTCCATCAAGAATAAGAATAACAATAAGACTATTGGAAATGGAACAACATATTTTCTCGTAATTTTTATCAAATGTAATATACTCAAAAGGGTATTGCTAATGTAGTGGGCTTACACTTACTTTTACAATATTACATTAATAAACATATACATTGAAGGTGTCGGAACTATGTGTAATATCAATTTTTTTAAAAACTATCAAGAGCAGATGGGAGAGTAACCGCAAACGAAATTCTCTGTTTTTGTTCCTGTTGATATTTATTAGTAGCCTTGGTTTTTCTCAATCCTCGGCCACTATCGATACATTTACCTTAGAGGATGTAGAGATATTCCCTTCACGTATAGACACCTTTAAGGTTGACCTCAAAGGTTATCCTGTGTATCAGAGTTTTGATAAATTAGAATGGGATTTTGACACTCACGTAACAACTATTTCGCAAAATAAACGAGGGGAAATTCTATTCGGCACCAATAATGGCTTAGTTGTCTTCGATGGCTTGAATACCTATAAATTTCGTGATGGACTCTGTGATCTTAAGATCAATTGCATTTTTGAAGATGAAAACGAAAATATATGGCTTGGTACGGATAATGGAGTAAGCAAATTTGACGGAAAGTATATTATTTGTTTCGAAGAAACAGTTCCTTGGGATATTAGCAAAATCTTGAAAGGGGATATAGGAAATGAGCTTGGTTTATGGTTCTACGACACCTTTGCGTTTGGCAATATTTATCATTATAGAGATGGATCTTGGGCTACATATTCTAGCGAAATACTTGGATTTGAATCAAAATTTATGGTTGTTGACACCCTAGATCGACTTTGGACAGAGAGCGAATACGATTTATATTACTCAGAAAGTGGGCAGTGGAAAGAAGTTTGTTTTGACAAAAAACTATGTAATAACGAAGCGTACGATATTGATTTGCATTTTTCAGACAAGGAGGGGAATTTGTGGTTATCTACTCCCATGAGCCTAATCATATTTAACCCCTTTTCACAAACGGTGATCAAAGAGTCTGATGATGCTCCAATTAAGATAGGTCATGCTTGGCAAGGTGAAAATGGAGAGATATTCATATCGGAACGGTCGAATGCAAAAACGTATCAGTATGATCTGGCAGCGAATTCTTTTTCCATTACGCAAAGACAGTCAAGATCTTCCAAAAGGGAACAGTTTACAGACCAATTTGGTGTAGTTCATTCCTCTCGTTGGAGGAAAAAGCCTGCTCGTTTTATCCCATTTCTTACCGACTATAAGATCCAGAATCGCGATATACTTAGAGAAGGATACGGAGATGTTTCTATGTTGCCTAGTAGTTTCTTAATCGATAGAGAAGGAACAAAGTGGTTTTTAGGTGTTGAATGTATTTTTAAGTACGATAAAGAGAAAATCATAAAGTACTCATTTCATCATCATAGTGGATTTGATTACCCCTACTTTGCTTTTCCTAGTCATCGTAGTCATGCCGGACTATATAAGGGTAAGAATCGTACTACTTACTTATGGGATGGAAATGATGGAGTGCTTAAATTTGGTGATGGACATTTTCGGTGGTTAAGCTTCCCTTATGATAGAGTAGGTATAGATTTAAAATATTCTACCCAAGACTTTTTTGTTAAGGAAGATACCTTAGTCTTTATGTTACCCGATACAAATCAAATATACAAATGCCGTGGGAGGGATTGTGTAATTATTACAACAGACAAAACTATTACTGCAAATTACTATAAAAAGCTGCAAGGCGATAGTATTGTTATCATCCACGACGAGATAAATTCGTGGCTACCGGAAAGAGGATATTCTGTTTCAATACCGTTTGGTTTTTCAAGTGACGACTCGGGGAAAGTTAGGTACTGGTCATTAGCTGATAGCTACTTGTATCCTGAAGCAAAATTTAGTTTGCTAAATATTATGGACCCGATGATAAAGAGGAGGGGCGTTATCCATAAACCGCAATCTCTTCAAGTATATTTTTCTGGATTTGAGTTGCCGAATACTTTTATTTGGGTTAGTATCAGTAATACTAAACTGAGAAGATATAGGTTTAGAAATCAAAACTTAGATGATTATACAGTTGAATCTTTTGATGATTTACTTCGTAGTGAGTCTGGTCCAGTCATAGCTATTAGCGAAGCCCCAAATGGTAATATTTGGTTTGTTAAGCGTGGTCTTGATTTTATTGAGTACGATCCACGTAAAGATACTGAGGTTTTGGTTCCACCCATTATTAGTTTAAAGCAAATCAGCCTATTCAACACAGCTCTTGACTGGATCGATAAAGATTCTCTTATTAATCAAGGTATTAAATTTGATGAATGGAAGAATTATAATTACCCACCGAAAAATTTGACACTACCTTATGATAAAAACAGTGTTTCTTTTGAATTCATGGGTTGTCATTTAAAAGCACCTCAAGATGTACAATACCAGTATCGATTGGAAACATCTGCTAGAGATACTACTTGGTCATTGATTTCAAAAAACAGAGAAGCTTCCTTCTACAATCTAGGGACTGGTGAATATACATTTGTGGTGAAGGCATGTAGTGGGGATGGTGTATGGAGTGAACCACTTCGCTATTTCTTCATAATTCGACCACCTTGGTGGCAAACCCCACCATTTATTTTTAGTTCAATAGGTTTGCTAATGGTAATCTCACTTATGTCTGCAAGACGATATGGGGAGATAAAGAGAAAAATCAGGGAACGTGCGATTGAAGAATTAAGCAGTGACCTCCATGATGACACCCGAAATACCATTTTCACCTTACAGCAGTTAGTTGAAGAATCACAAGATCAAATTCATTCGCCTGCTTTAATGAAGGACTATCTGGTAAGAATGCAAGACTATGTCCTGCGGATTAACAATGACCTACAACTTTTTATCAAGGCCGTTAAGGATAGAAAAATCACTTTACTCGATACTATACTTGAGTTGCAATCCAATGCAGTAGGAGCCGTTTTTAGATTTGGGCAGCCTGATTTTTATGTAAAGGGAGTCTCCAAAATAGAAACCATATTTCAAGACTACCCACTTAGCGGCTTGGAAAGCAGAGAAATCCAGCTCATTTTTAAAGAAGCGATGACGAACGCTAAAAAATACAGCCAAAGTGAAACGGTTTACTTTGAACTAGCTGCAGATGGCCAACGGGCGATAATGTCGATTGCTGATGATGGTATTGGATTTGATACGAATACCAAAACAGATGGTAATGGGCTCAGCAACATGAAAAAGCGAGCAGGTAAAATAAATGCCACACTAGACATAATATCTAGCCCAGGGCATGGGACAAAAGTTACATTAATACTCCCTTTAAAGTCTCAAAAAAACTCTTCTTTCATGAATTTCCTTAAACTCTGATAAAATGACGCAATCAAGAATCATAGATGTAGCTATAATAGAAGATAAAGCAGACATCCGAGAGAAATGGCGAAAATTTATTAATAATAATGGCACGGGAATGTCTTGCACACTAACCTACAGCAGTGTTGAGAGTGCGGTCAGGAACTTAGCCGCACTAAAGCATGCAGATGTGATATTGATGGATATTGGCTTGCCAGGTGTATCAGGTATTGAAGGCACAAGAATATTGAAGGATGAACTAATTGACGTAGATATCATAATCTTAACCGTAGAGCAAGACGACGAGACGATTTTTGAAGCATTAAAAAACGGAGCTGTAGGATATTTCGTCAAGCAGTATATTACGAATGACGATGACTTATTGACCGGTATTCGTGAAGTAAGTCTGTTAAACGGCTCGGCTATGAGTGCCAATATTGCAAGAAAGGTTTGCAATTTTTTTAAGAAATACGGAACAGTCAATACCGTTAATAATGGCATTACTTATTTCAAGGAACTGACACCGAGCCAAAATAGAGCATTAGACTTACTCGCAAATGAGGGCTATAGTAATAAGCAAATAGCAGATGTCATGTCCCTATCAGTTGAAACTGTAAGGGCATACTGTAAGCAAATATACAAAGTGCTTAATGTGGAAAATCGCGTACAGGCAGCACTCCGTGCTCATGGAATCAAATAGTGATTAGAGGCAATATATCTTACCCATTTGGGTAATGGAAGGGTACTTGAAAACCCCTAAATTCATATAAAGAAAAACGGCTAAAGCAATGCCCTAGCCGTTGTGTACCGTTACGAGAACAGTACGTGTGACTACGTAAAGATACCTATTCTTTCTGAACTTTTCTCGTGCGTATTGATCTGCACGCAAACGCGTTCTTACCAGATCCTGCAAGTTGGCCTGGATTAACTGTTGCTAGGCGTGGCGCGGAATACTATGGTGGTTTACGGCTTTATCCATTTGGTTTACGTACCGATTTCTTGAGACCCAAAGGCTATGGCTGTGGCCCTGTAATACGGCAATCTCCATTTTTTGTGGCAATTGGTGTTAGCCATCGGCGGGTTAATTTCTCAGTTCTAAGGGAGGAAACAACAACTACCAAGGTACAAGCCTTTGACCTGAGACTAGGCTTAGGTTTACGCTTCCAGTTTGCCTCCGCCTATGTAGAAGGAATGTTTGGATACAGTCATCGCCTTCAGAATAAGCAATCAGGCGATCAAGCTATTCTTTCTTCCTACCAACACACTCCATTTTTTTGGTCAGCGAATGTTGGTTACAATTTCTAACACCATTTCAATTACCTACACCAAGGAATTGCTTTGGTGTAAAACTCAATCATTATGCGATATCTAATACTTTTTGTAATCGTAACAATCATTGCTAGTTGCAAGAAAGATGATGGCTTAACTCCCAATGACATAGCAATTACAGAAGTCATTGAAAACCCCACTTGTACTAGCATCCCTCCTGTTATTGGTATCAGTGGCGCGGTACCTGGTTCTGGCATACAGTTAACCGTTACATCAACCGACCTAACAGTAGGACCTATTGATGAATGTGTGGAGGAGGAAGTGCCGCTTGACGCAAGTTCTGAAGCTCTTTTGTCTAACTTCCTTTTGGGGATGCCGATAGGCACATTCACAACAACATTTTCTTTAGAAAGTGGTGCTCCAGTTTCTATTCTAACTGATGACTATCAGCCGAGTCTATCGCTGGTACTGACAGGGCCTTCACCTAGTAGTGTCCGAGCGGTTGATGATTCGTTTTCTGCAGGTCAGGAAGCTCAAAGTAGCCTCATAAATGGACTTCCTGAGGAGCAACCTTACCAGCCAATTTTTGAGATTAAGA
>CALBPF010000203.1 GCA_937899105.1 uncultured Flammeovirgaceae bacterium
TTAATTCTTAATTCTTAATTCTTAATTCTTAATTCTTAATTCTTAATTCTTAATTCTTAATTGCTAATTGTCCATTATCAATTGATCTGCACCAGAGATCCTTCAATTTTTGCTACGCCACTTGATTTAAACTCTGCTCCCGAACTCCCCTCACATACCACACTTGACGATGCCGTGGCATTGACGTTTGATCCATCGATATTCACATCTCCGCTAGCGGTAATATTAATATCGCCAGCGCTGTCCAGGGTTATGCCGGAAGAATCCATCAGTACGCTATTACCGTTTTCGTCAGAAAGCGTAATAGACCCGCCGTCATCACTTAGTTCCACCTTATTTTCATTAGGCGTGATAATGGTAATGACCTTGGTATCATCATCGAACAGCACCTTTAGTTCACTTTTTGTAATGAACCCTTTTTCATTGTTTTCTTCAGAAGCAACAATAGGGGCAGGTTTTGCGCTGCTGTGCAGCATGCCCAACACTATGGCATCTCTTGGGTCATTATTCACAAACCCCACGATTACCTCGTCATCAATCTCCGGCCTGAAAAACGCCCCCCTGTTTTCACCCGCATCAAGACTGGCCACCCTGGCCCAGATACCTTCGTTTTCCGAATCAATTATGGGCAGTCGTATTTGTATGCGATCCTCTCCGTCAGGATCATCGTGAATAGCTGTAACCACACCTATCTGTAACCCTTGAATAGGTGGCAATAAAGCAGCGGAGGGCTTGGCTATTACGTCATCGTATTTTTCTATTAACCATTGCTGACAGAGCCCTATTTCCAGATCGGTATACCAGGAAGAACCAAGACCGTACTGATGGCTTACGGCGGAAACGAAAGCTATTCCATTAAACCGGTCTCCCATACCACCCAGTTGTATCATATCGCCCGGCTTGACCCCTGAAAACCCTAAAATCCTTATTCGCCCTCTTACTTTGGCCAATCGACTTCTCAGGAATCTAGCATCTGCCAATGATTGTAATTCCTCCGGGCTAACACGACCACCGTGTTGCTGTGGCAGTGCATCCAATCCAACGACTGCCGCCAGGTCGCTATTATGAATATTGCCTATATCGGTCAATGAAGGATCGGCGCCATCTGACGACACCAATTGCTGCTGGGAGTAGTCCCAGGCTTTGCTACTCACAGCTTCATATTGGTCTCGCGCATCTACAGATGCATCAAACTCTTTTATGTTTTGCCCATATACCAGATCCAGTACGGGTTGTGAGGCTAAATCGGGAGCCCCAACGGTTAGCGCTCCATCATCAACAAACACTAGTTTGCCATTGGCTTCAGCCCGTGTTACTACAAAGTCCCAATCGGTGCAATAGTACTGCACCATTTCAGTATGAGTAACCGTAGTGGCCTCAACATTGGCATCTGATTCATACTCGCCTAAAATCTCTTCAATAACATCACTGTCTGTGACCTCCTGAAAGTATTTGTTTTTCCTTCCCTGAGTCATTTAAACAGCAATATCTTTAAGCTCTACGATGAGTTTTGAAGATTCTCCTTCATGGCTTTTCAGGGAATGTTTTATCACCACTCCTTTAAAAATTGTCTCTCTATCATCTCGATAGCCAATTTTTATATCAAATTCGTTTCCGGGCAAGAACTCGTCTTTATTACTGGATGGAAAGTCCTCCTGTGCAATGCTGCCATCTTGTAAAACAAGGCGGCTGGAGGCTATTTTATTAACACATTTTGAGACCATTAATGATTCCACAGCAAAGCTGTCTTCAATTTCTGATCCGTTTGAAAAGATATCAAAGCCTACAACATCGACAACCGTTTCATGTATATTCCTTGTCAGCATTATCCTCGCTTGTTTAGAGGTGGAAGAATAAGCTCAGTCCCCGCTGGGATATGGCGGAAGTTTTTTAGCCCATTGACGCGAGCGATTTCCATGTAATACCTTGAATCCCCGTAAATACGCTTAGCAATGAAAGGTAGAGTTTCTCCCTCCTTCACGATTCGTGCGTGGGTGAGATCTGCAGAGAAGAGTTTGGCAATGGCAGATTGCAGAATTCTGGGTTCATCGCCTTTGAAAGTGGCATTTATAGTGGCCCTAAGCGGCCTGCCTAGAGGATTGAATAATGTATAGTCAATGGTAGCATTTACCAGCCGACAGTTAAAAATGAATGTACCCCATACCAGTTTGAGTTTACGTGGCTGGTGCTCCTGTTTGTCCCTGGTCTGCGTTAATGCTAAAAACAAATCAATTTGGGCATCTACCCCATCCAGCGCCTTGGCCGCCTCGCCCTGGATAGAATTTATGGATCCACCAGTGGCGTCAAAAAGAAATTCAAAAGTTATATCGTCACCTTCAATCCGTTCAATGGCCTGTTCTTCGGTAGCATCGCCAGGTACCGCGCGCGACTGATATATTGTTCGTATACTTTTTGAAAATTTCTCAGGGTTATACATCACAGGAAAAGGAATAGGTAGCCCTTTCATCTCTCCTTTCTCATCCGTATTGAATGACAGAATGAGCATCTTAGCCAATTTTCCATCCAGTAAACCCATTTTATCTTTCGTTCTTTTCTTTCATCATTTTCATAAGCTCATCCACCGCATCTCTCAGAGGCTTATTCATACCGTTGTTACTCGATACGTTTTGACCAGGATTAGCGGCAGTATTAGAACCGCCTGAGTCCACCGTAGCTCGGATAACTAATTCTTTTATTTCAATTGGCATTTCTCTATCGTTTAATTCACTTCCATACGGGTGAAATATTGAAAAACAAGGTCGATGGTTTCGGCCACAATCTCATTGCCTTGAGCATTAAACCCAGATATTGACCACTTTACCGGATAGGCTTTGACAAAATTCCAGGCTTCCAGTGGCTGGTGTTCAGCATTGAGCAAAGTGACCACCACATCCTTAGGGTCGAACCGGAATGACTCAACGGCGTCTCTAAACCAACCGATGAGGGCCGATCCTACCAACATCCCTCTCTTGAGTACTAACTTGTCATAGGTAACTCTATCGGGCAGACGATGAACGAACCTGTTCTCTCCACCTTCCTTATGCGTAAACTCACCTACTGTGGCATCCAGGCCGGAAACTTCCTGAAAGTTGATGTCCTTATCACCTGTGGTGAGCCCCTCAATGTCTACCCTGAAGTGAAAGGCTACGGGTGGATAATAGCTGGCCATTAATTATCAGGTAAATTCTACAGTCAAGCCTTCGTGGCATAGCTCAATGGATTCAACAGCCACTTCATTTCCTGTTGAATTCAATGAGGGGCCTTCCACTTTACAAGCCCAGGCCGCTTTTACCTTCCATACCGTGATGGGATCATGCTCTTCATTGAGCAGACTTATGGTAAGATCTCTACGATCAATGTTGTTTAATGACACGGTATTTAACCACTGAAAAAATTCGTTGTCCGCCCTGAACATGCCTCGTTTTAGCGTAATATTCGAGTATTGAGGAATCCCTGGCATTTTGGTGACCTGGTATTCCAATGCATTACCTTCTCTGTAATCAATGCTTTGTAATTCTACGGTAAGACCTGACACCTCCGTGAACCCTATTCTTGTTCCTCCCCACTCCACCTGAAAATGAAATGCGGTGATTGGATAATTCTCTGCCATGATAATTTTATTTTAGTTATGTTCTTTTAATTATGATTCCTGAAGCTTGTGTGAAAATTTGAGTATGATGAACTCGGCAGGGCGCACGGCTGCAAGCCCGATCTCTACATTCATTCTTCCCTCAAGGATGTCTTGTGAAGTCATCGTTTCTCCAAGCCCGACTTTAACAAAAAACGCCTGCTCTGGCTTAGCGCCCGCAAGTGCACCCTCTCTCCATAGGCTGGTGAGGAAATTTTCGATCATTGCTTTTACCCTTACCCAGGTAGTAGCCGTATTGGGTTCAAACACGACAAATTCAGTTGCTTTTTTTACTGACTCTTCAATAAATATGTAAAGCCTGCGTACCGGTACATATCGCCATTCATTATCATTGCCAGCCAGGGTTCGGGCACCCCATACGAGAATGCCTTTTCCTGCAAAGGACCGGATCACATTAATGGATTTACCTGTTGAAGCGTCCACATTAAGGCCTGCCTGTTGCTCATAGGTAATTTTAACAGAAGGCGCTGATACTGAATTCACACTTACATTAGCAGGCGCCTTCCATACCCCACGGTCTCTGTCGACACGCGCATAAATACCCGCCACTGCTCCTGATGCAGGCAGGGTCATGAATTTCTTTTTTATTTCGGCTTCAAATGACCGATAGATATCGGGGTAACCTGAATCCAGCGGATCCGATGGATCTCCAGTTTCTATGATAGCTAAAGCTATACCTGTCAGATCAAGTGGCGAGCCAGGGGCCGTGCCATTGACCGTTATATTATGGGTGATAGTAACCGATTTATCAATTTCATAATTAAGTGTAGTCAACAAAGTTGGATGATAGGCTGCTCCGTATTTAAGATAAGTCATGCCTAGCTCGCTTCGATAATCGGTAATGCCGGTTGGCGTGCCATTATCCCAAACATCGCAGATGGTAAACCGGTCTTTAAGCTTATCGCACATCTCTAGAGACGCTTTTACCACACTGCCATATTCTGCCTCACTGGCTAGGCTTATCCCATCAGGAAAGACATATAGCGTAGGTTCATCTACTTTTTCAGTAGCAGCAATACCTCCTAATAAACCAACTTTTGGATCTGCCGTTCCCGGAGCTACTACTCCGCCTGAGTAGCTACCAACAGAAACTATATAGCATGGCCCTCCTCCATTGTTAAAATAAAACTCCAGGCTGTGATACAACTTAAAAATCGAAGGGGTAGGATCAGCAACACTAAACACCCTGGAAGTCAGTTCACCATCGGTGTAGGTATCATCAAGTGTAAGCGCGAAGGACTGCTCAGGAGCTCCTCCGAATTTATCTATAAACTCCAGCAAAGAGGTTATTCTTGTGGGAACGTTAAGCAAGGTAGCATCTTTGGTATATCCTATGAATGCCGGAATAGCCGTATCTACGCCAGCTATGGAAGCCGGCAGGGTTGAGATTTCCTGGATATATACTCCAGGGGTTTGTGGTGATAGCATATCTTTTCTATTTTATTATGATTCCTGTAGTTTGTGCGAGAATTTCATGATTATAAATTCAGCTGGCCGTACTGCTGCTACGCCTACTTCTATAATCAGCCTACCCTCCAGAATGTCCAGGGCGGTCATTGTTTTACCTAATCCTACGTTAACAAAAAATGCATCTTCGGGTGTCGCTCCAGCCAAAGCGCCGGTGCTCCATAGCTGGACTAGAAAGTTTTCGATCATGGCTTTCAACTTTGACCACGTTGCGGCTGTATTAGGCTCAAAAACCGAAGGTTCCGTCGCCTTTTGAATCGATTCTTCCATAAAATTGAAGAACCTTCTGACGGGTACATATCGCCACTCGTTGTCATTACCGGCCAGTGTGCGTGCACACCAAACCAGGTTGCCTTTTCCGGTAAATGGTCTTAATGCGTTAATTGATTTTCCGGATGTGGCATCAATGTTAAGCCCCTCCTGCTCGGCATGTGTCACCAAAATGTTAGGCTCCAATACCGCATTGACACTGACATTTGCCGGCGCTTTCCACACACCGCGGTCGCGGTCCACTTTAGCATAAACCCCTGCTATGGTGGCACAAGGGTAAAGCTCTAAGGTGTAGGCATCAATTTTTTTCTTGATGTCATTGTATAAGGTGGTATCGGCAGCCAAACGCTCCAATGTTGCACCCGATACTTCGGCGCCAATACCGGTTGTATCTGCATCATCGTATTCAAGCGCTAATTCCCCTATTGCACCTTCAGCGGTAGCTCGTATGAGAATAACATTTCCTGTTCGATCTACCACTTCGTAATCAGGGCTATCAATCTCATTTGCCAGTACGTCTGCAGTTGAGGCATTTCCAGCTCCTTTGATAAAGGTTCCCACACCTTCTTTATAGGTGTCAATTCCAATAGTGAATTCATCACCATCTATGTTGGCATTGTTGGTAATTATTATTTTTCCTATTGCATGAGTATCACCCACGGTTAAGGCGCTCAATGGACAATTATGGAATACTCCGGCTCCTGGTCCACCCCGGTCATCAGTTATAAGCAGGCTTCCTTCGCTATAACGGCGGATCAATGCCGTTTTCAATGCCGGGTAATAGGCCGCACCGTATTTCAGATAACTCATTCCTACCTCGTTATTTCGAAAGGCCATAGCGTCGTTTACTACCGTATCCGCGGGATTTGCCGCCACATCCATGACCGCTACTCTATCCTGGAGTTTGTTACATTGAATTAAAAGTTCATTATTGATATCTGCCCTATCGCCCGGAACGGTGAGCATGATTGATTCCGGCACTACCAAAATGGTAGGTTCATCCTCAGCCTCCAGTAGCTTTATACCTGCGATGAGTTGGGCTTTGTCGATGGAACCGTCTACCTGGTACGTATCAGCGGAAACTACATAACAAGGCCCTCCACCATTCGCGAAGTACATCTGCAACTGATAGTATAAAATATAGTTGGATAGCCCTCCCGCAGGATCGGAAACAGCAATATCGGTTATGGTGGGGTCAAGTGCGTTTTCAGTCAGCGTGATCCCGTAGTTTTCACTCATGCTTTCTCCAAAGTGTTCTCTATATTCCAATAAAGAAGTAATTCTAACCGGCTTTTGTGTAGAACGCTCTTCAGTGTAACCTACGAATGCCGGAATGGCAGTGGCAACAGGCGCTACAGAAGCTGGCAGCGTCGATATCTCTTCAATGTAGACTCCCGGGGTTTTATAATTTGACATGATCTCTAATTTTATTTATACAAAAACATATATTTCTGATTCGAGCTGACCTGACTCTTCTTTCACCACGCCACTGTATGACGGGTTTGGCAAATGGCTTATTACTGGCTTAACTAAGGCGTTTTTCTTAAGCTGTAGTGTTTTGGGAACTTCATAGAACGGTATTTCTATGTTGGATTTAAAAATGACCGTATCTAAATCATTGACTCTGACATCGGCATTCGGTATAGCTCCGGATACCGCAAACGTATTTGCAACATACGGTCCGGATGCGCCACTAATATCCTGAAGTGAAATGGTGTCCACGCCCAGGTTGAAGACATTGCTCTTATTTACAATGAGGTACTTCCAGACTGTTTCTTTGCTGGCAAATTCAATGACGTACTCCTCGGTATCTCCATACATATGGCCTTCTGATGTATTATATGTGATGTCTACAATGCCACTAATGTCTTTTCCGGCAAAGTTGTCATCAACATACACTACTTTGGTAATCAGATCTAGTGTGTCTGCCTGATTTCGGATAACAAGTGTGTACTTACCCTTTGGTTTATCTCTTAGATCTACTTGTTGATTGTACGTGTCATTATCATTCTTATCAATCGTAAGGGTAGTATTAAACGGAGTCCCATCTACCTCTTTTCCTACCGATACTAACGCACCATTTTCGTCCTGCATTCTAAACAAAACCTGGGCCGGAGACGTACCAATGCCAAAATCATACGTAAAAAGACTGGGCGAAATAAAATCGATCAATTCAAAATCAAGAACCTCAGGCGTGTTCTTATCTGTGGATGCATTAGCCGGGTCATTTTTAAAGTAAAGGACATTTGACGACGCGTATTTTTTTGATATCGATTCGTCCAGATCGGTGATGTTCATGAACTCATTACGATCTTTTATATCCAATTCAAATATGAGTCTTACGTCCTTTCCTAAGTCTACTAATGGCGTAATCTCATCATCAAGAGTCCGATACAATGCGGTTACACCTTTTGTTACCTGCTTAAAAAGCATTCTTCCACCTTTCATTAAATCTTCTGTCTCCTGCGTAGGTCTCAGGCCCAGGCCTTTAGGCAGACCATTTTTGTAAAAAGCATGATTAAGTGAAAGGTTAAATAATCTGGTGTACAGGATATTCATTACTTATATGCCTAAAGAATTAATCTTGACTTTCTCAATGGGAAGGTTGGCTGCCTGTACCACCTTTTCCTGGTACCTGATCAACCTTACTTTGTAGAGGACAGACGGCAAATACTTCGTACCCAGTACACTCCAAAAATTATAGAGCTGTTCGAATGAGTAGGAGTACAACTCAACCACCAGTTTCCTGATGAGACCATCATTCGCCAGCGCCGGAGAATTGTCAACCGTAAACACATTCTTAGCCTGGAAAAATGAGATCACATAGGACAACTGTTTTAATCCTTCTTTGTAATCGTTAGTACTTAGGTTCGTAGCGTTGTCCTGAAAATTGGCCGAAATAAGAATATATAAATTCAGCTTTACCTCCGGATTAATATGCTCAGTTACGCCGTCCTCATTTATGATAGTCGTGCGTTGGTCCTTAAAAACCCTTTCCTCCTCGATGTTGCTCAAAGAAAGCCCAATGGACATATCAGGAATTACTACACCGCCACTTTCTGTGGCTACATTGGTAAGAAATACCCGATCATCATCCGGATCATTAGTTCTCAGTTTTAAGTATTCGTTGAGCTCTGAAGTAAGAAATTCTAATGAAGTGTCGAGCATAGTATAGCCTGTCAATTTTACTTATCTAATACTCAGGCAATATCGTTTGATATCACTACCAATTCAATCCCCATTTATGGCCATTTTAATATTTTGTATTTATATGATGATAAGAATTGAATCATATGATATTAGTATAGGTCTAAAAAATACCAAAGCCGCTCCCGTAAAAAACAGGAGCGGCTTATTTGGTAAACTTGAACTATAAACTATAACCAATACACCTTAGATGCCTCCAGCACTAACTCTGCCGTATTTTTAACCTTGAATTTTTCTATTAGATTTTTTCTATGGTTGATGGCGGTGTGTACACTTATAAACAGCTTGTCAGCAATCTGCTTAGCAGAAAAACCATGCGCTATCAACTGCAATACCTCCAGCTCCCTGGAAGTTATTTTTTCTTTGGGTCTTTTTTTAAGGTTAATGGGTACCGGGTTCATAGCATGGGGGATTTCCATAGACCTTTGCTCATTTAGATTGTCATTATGGAAGCTGTTGGTTAACGGCTTTAATGTACCAAAGACCTTTTTTATACCTTCAGTTTTGGTTGATTCAAGTACCAGAATATTGGTTTGAACCGGAAGCCAATAGTTATCAATATGCTTTATCCTGAATTGACTTCTAAAATTGTAATTCTCGCTTACTGTGTGTTGGGTTTTCCTGAAGCATAAAATGGTTTTAACGAATTCATTTAAAATGCCGCTGTAATCATTGGGATGAATTAAGGAGGCAAAAAAAGACAATCCGCCTTTTTCAAAAGACTGGTGATCATGGCCACTAATATTTGTTGTGGACTTACTTACAAACAGCACCTGCCCGGTACTCATATCACAAACAAACACAGCTACTGACGACATTTCATCTAACCATTTGTAAGAATTACTTGCAGCGCTCTCCGACGCGGAAATGAAAGAAGATGAGCTTCTAAAAGCTTCCAAAGTTTCTAAGTTCATATTAACAATGTCTTAAATTTTTCCAACACGAAAACATCTCTTACTAATTCTAATACCCTATCGTCAAAGCAGTTAAGAAGGGGCACGAGGCTTATCGTACCCCCCTTATGAAACCTGTTTTAATTAAAGCCAACAGGTTGTAACTCACAGCATAGTTTTACTCAACTATATTTTGAGTTATAACTTCGGTTTAAATGGACAAGAGCTCCGTTGTAACCTGACGAGATTCGCGGACCTTAGCTTCAGAGGTAATTATTGAAATTGCATTCAGCAATAAGCATAAAACCACCAGCGTGATCAACACAATATCAACATCCCAGTCTTTAAGCTTTTTTTTAACCCCGGTCCATTTTGATCTCATATTTGATAACTACTTTAATTATGTATCAAAGGTCTTAATACAGTATTAAGAAGTACAGAGCGGATTGCCCCAAAAGGTAGGGGTGATATTCCCCTTTTGTAAGACGAAAATTCGTATTAAACTATTGGCGTCCGAAAAAAGATTTTTGATTTGGAATCATTCGCTAAAAACACCCTTTTAATTCCCTAAAGGCAGTTCTTAGTTACTCCCGCCAATTGGCGGGTGGGGGTAGTTTTCAGCTTCGAAGAAAAATCTTTTTTCGGACGCCTTAAAGGCGCTTTTTTCTTATTCAAAAATTTAGTCCCACGCCAGTAGTATTAGACTAAAAATACATAGCAGAAGGTTTTATGTTAGACAATAACCTATCAAAATCCATCCCCTTCATGACAACCATAATTTTCAGGGACCCCCTATTTAATTGAATCCAATTTTAGTTGGACTAGCCCTAAACCTTAAAGTAGTTATGCTTAATAGCGTAAAGGACCAGACCTACTCTACTTTTTATATGTAGTTTTTCAAATAGCGTTTCCCGGTATCCATCTATCGTCTTGGGGCTCAAAAACATATCTCCGGCTATTTCTTTATAGGTCTTTTCAGTGCAAGCAAGTTTGAGGAATTCTATTTCGCGGTCCTTTAGCGTTACTTCAGGCGTCTTGTTGGCCCTGTGTAATGAACCAAGCACCGTTGTGGTGATCTGGTCAGAATAGTAAAAGCCTTTTTGAACAGCCTCTGTTAGTGCATCTTTGAAAGTGGTGGGGTGAATATCTTTTAACAAGTAGCCTTTGGCGCCTGATCTTAACATTTTGATGATAGTACTCTCTTCATCATCCATGGACAATGCCAAAACCACAATCTCAGGATGATTTTTGCTTAGTTCTTGCATGGTTTCAATGCCATTCATTATCGGCATATTTATGTCAAGTAAAACCACATCGGGGAGCTGATCATTTTTGTTAAGCTGTTCAAAAAGTTCCTTCCCGTTTTTAGCATGATACAATACATGAAAATCCTTAAAAGTATTGACCAGGTTTTCAAGGGCCTGGGCGAAAAGGAGGTGGTCATCAACTATGACTACTGAATATGAATTATCTTTTATCATCCTTGTAGGGATATTCTAAATACATTTTAACACCATTGCCAGGTTTTGTTTCTCTTTCGAAGATGGCCCCGATCAATTTCGCCCTACTCATCATATTCATTAGACCTGAACCCTGCACTACCTCATCAGCATCAAATCCTATACCATCATCTTCAGCGATTATGATCACCTTATCGGAAAGATAATTCAATTTTACTTTTAATAAATCTGCCTTGCTGTGTTTTATTACATTGGTAAAAAACTCCTGCAAGATTCTGAAGATTATGATTTCATCGCGCTGCCCGATCTCGCATACATTGCCCTCAACCGCTAATGAGGTTTCTACAAATTTTAACTTATTGAAACGATCTAGTTCCACCTGCACCGCCTGTACTAAACCCATTTTAAGAATGGATTCAGGGTTAAGGGTTTTAGATAAAAGCCGTATTTCCGTGAGACTTTGTCCCACTAATTCTCCGACTTCATCAAGGGCTTGAGCTCGATCTTGCAATTCACTATGTAAAATATTTAATTGCATTTTGGCAATGGAAAGTAGTTGCCCTACATTGTCATGCAACTCCCAGCTAATGTTTTTCAATGCCTGCTCTGTAATTTCCATTTGCGATTTGGCTATTTCGTCTTCAAACTTCTTTTCCGCGAGCAGGTACTTATTTTTTCTTGCCTGAAATATGCCCAGGAGCGCTATGATAATAGAAACTAATACAAGTAAGGTAATTGTTACGGCTAAGATGACTTCGTTTTCCATGATTTACAGCCGTCAATAAGCTTAATCTACATGTTTTTTACTTACTATCAAGCCCATAGAAAAGCAGGTATACATCATAAAGTTAAGCGTAAAAAGTATTCCGTCTAATGTATTTGACGATATGCCTTCAGGAAGAAAGTTTATACTTAGAATCAGTGGGATAACAGCCGTGTAAAAGACAAAAAGCCCAATACTTATCCAAAACATGAGGTAGGTTTTAAAATGCAGTATTTTTTCAGTTTGCAGCATCTCAGCAAAGAAAAGACCTATTGAAGTTATTAACAGCACCGCTCCCAAAACAAAGCTATACGAATGAAAGGGACCATCTACGGCAAGCCTTTGAATAAAAAGGAAGTTAATGGCTACTGAAGCTATAAAAACAAAAAGAAATATACGAACAAACTTCTTCCTACGAGCATTGCTCATCACCTTTTGGTAGAGAATGAAATAATACACGTATTGAACCGAAGTGAGAATATTATAGATATACCAGTTGCGTATAGGCATACCAAAAAACTCCTTAAGGCTCCAAATGCTAAATTCTACTACCACCACAAGACCCAGCAATAAGAAAAAGTACTTTAAGTAAGACTTAAAATACTTTTTGTAATAGAGCGCAGCTATTAGGAAAGTTACTAACTCAAAATATTTAATTAATCCCAGAAGAGCCATCTTCTTCAGGACAATTAAGTGGACACATTTCTCCCATATTGGCAATTGAACTTATCGTTCCACCGCCTTGCAACAAAAACATGGAAGAGGTTTGCTTCTTCGCAGTTACACCTTTTGTGATGACATAATGAAGAGGTAAGGGCTTACCATCTTCTACATGCAGTGGATCAAAGGCAATGTGTTTATTCGTCTTCTTATCGTAATAGGTGGGTACATAGAGATAAGTCTGATAGCCTTGTTGTTTTCCGGATTCAGGACCCTCGGGATAGGCTGCATAATACATGCGAATGCCAGATACTTCAATACCTACTTTAGCAGATTCATGTTTCAAATAAGCAATATAGTTTTCATAAAAATCTAAAGAATGCCAGCCGTAACGCGAGTCTTCTTCACCCCCACGGAATTCCGTTAAAGCGTTGTACCTTTCCTGGTAACTTTTATACATTTCATGAGCTCTCTCCAGGGTAATGGTCTCCTTTGGTTTGCTGGTATCGACCGGATCGTCCTGTTTTTCCGTACAACCCAGGATAAATAATGATGTAAGTAATAAAAATAAACTCTTTAAGGTTTTTAGAGTTGGTCTTGTGTTCATGATACAGTTTTTTGAGGTTGAAATGATCTAGCGAAGTCAAATTAGTAATATGCCGAGTAAATTCCAGAGCAACGATCTAAAAAGGGTGATTTTCCCCTGACAAACGGGTCTCATGCGGAACTAACTCCGTTCAGTTAGATGTTAGCGTTTCTTACCCAAGTTCAATAAAAATGTAGTTTTGCAGTATGAAACGTGTAGTAGTAGGGATGTCGGGGGGTGTTGACTCCAGTGTAGCGGCCTATTTGCTTAAAGAGCAAGGGTACGAGGTGATCGGTATGTTCATGAAGAATTGGCATGACGACAGCGTGACCATCAGCAAGGAATGCCCGTGGTTAGAAGATAGCAACGATGCCATGATCGTAGCACAAAACTTAGGTATCCCTTTCAAGGCCATAGACCTCAGTAAGGAATATAAAGAGCGCATTGTCGACTACATGTTTGACGAATATCAAAAAGGCCGAACCCCGAATCCTGATGTGCTTTGCAACAGGGAAATCAAATTCGATATTTTTCTTAAAGCTGCTATGCGCCTGAAAGCGGATTTTATTGCTACAGGTCACTATTGCAGAAAAGATACAGTTGAAGTCAATGGTATCGAAACGCATAGGTTGTTGGCCGGTAAAGACAATAACAAAGACCAAAGTTACTTTCTGTGCCAACTGACTCAGCAGCAGCTGTCAAAGGCGCTTTTTCCTATCGGAGAACTTACCAAACCGGAAGTTCGCGAAATAGCAAAAGAAATTGGCGTGGTTACCGCAGATAAAAAGGACAGCCAGGGCCTGTGCTTCGTAGGCAAAGTCCGGCTTCCCGAGTTTTTACAACAAAAGCTGGAACCAAAGAAAGGGACGGTCATTGAGGTGCCGGCAAATGGCAGGATTTTCGAAAATAACCCCGTTGATCTTGCATTGAACGGTGCAACATCGGCTACGCTAAAATCATTAAGTGAGGCGTTCCACTACTCTGTTGATGATGGCCAAAAAGTCGGCGAACATAATGGCGCCCACTATTATACAATTGGTCAAAGAAAGGGGCTCAATATCGGCGGTACACCCGAGCCACTGTTCATAATCGATACGGATACCAAAGAAAATGTGATCTACACCGGCCAGGGGGAAAACCATCCCGGCTTGTATCGTAAGGGTCTGTTTATAGCCAAAGAGGAGATGCATTGGGTAAGGCCTGACCTGGCCTTAAAAGTAGGCGACTCAAAGGAATACCAGGTTAGAATTCGCTACCGCCAGGCACTAGAAACAGCTACACTTTTTATGAGAGAAGACGGCCTTTACATTATCTTCGATCGACCTCAAAAAGCCATCGCCGCAGGGCAGTTTGCGGTTTGGTACGATGGTGATGAGTTAGTGGGATCGGGGGTGATTAACTAATCGATTTCAGCACTTTCTATGTATAGTTCCCGCACTTGATGTAGGACTCCAGACGGAGCAATGTGGAAGCTGGTCACCTCTTTAGTAGATTCTCACCTTCTTCAATGAACAATTAAGAATGAAGAATTAGCAATAATGCTTCAGCGAAAACCAACTCTCAATTCTTAATTACTAATTGCCAATTGCCAATTGTCCAACACCTCTTCGGTAGATACTCACCTTCTTCAATGAACAATTAAGAATGAAGAATTA
>CALBPF010000204.1 GCA_937899105.1 uncultured Flammeovirgaceae bacterium
GAATGGACTTTATTTGTGGCGCCCTTTTCTTTTGTTTCGTTTTCTTTTGGGCGAGAAAATGAAAAACTGACTTAAAGCCTCAAAAATCGACTAAAACTCCTTGTTTTGAGGTTAGCACATACCTATTAACCCATCAGAAAATGTCGGGATGAAGCTGAAATGAGATTTCATAGACAGAAAGCAATTATCAAGGACGCCCAGTTTCAAATAAAGTAAGATAGTGGTGTCGAGAACTTTGCCCGAATTTCGGGAATTGGTAAAACTATTCGGACTGAAAATTATTTACTTAAATTTATTAATTACAACAATGAAGCTATTGTTAACCGCACTTTATTTTGCACACTTCAGCTGAATTTTATAGCTCAGGGCCAGACAATCTGTCAAGATTTGATGGAGCAGAAGAAGTCAGCTTTTAAATGAGTTATTGGTTATTTTAGACCAGTTATCCATGAAGATGCTTTTGCGTTCTCAAATGCGACTTAATATTATGGGAATTGGATTTAGCTATTTGGTTTCTCTGGATTACGTGCTTTCTGATAGGTTCTCTATTCGTATAGGTTTTAATGGTAATTATGCCAAAGCTTACTTCATTAGAGAGGCCGTGGTTAATAATCATATCGTTAATGAATATCTCGATGAAGCGGTCTAGAAAATTATCATATACTATTGAACGTAACCTACGCTCCTGAGGGGACGGTATTGAAACCCTTCGCCAAACTGGGGCTTGCATATCTTAGTCAAGAAGTTGAATTGGGGGATATCCCGCTGGGGTTCATCATAACAGTGACACTTCAAAAGATCAGTAGGTAAAAACGCTTGCTAAGGATATAGATCAAAAATTTGGTGGTGTTGACCTATGGCTAATAATGAATGTATAATGAATCTGGTAGATGCGGGTAGTGAAATTAATAATCTAGAAGAACTATTCGCGTTAATAGAAATTAACTTTAAATCTCCTATTAGGATGTTACATTATTTTCTTCCACAACTCAAAAGAAGTATTCAAGCATAAGAGCTAATCCCCATACAAAGGCAATGTGGAGGAACATGGGGGTTGTGCTATTATCTTTCTAGCCTTTTTTATTCAAAACTGTATTAACCCTCTTATTCTTTGAGGACATTCGCAGGATTGATTCGGATAGCTCGCCGAACCTGTGAAATGACAACTGTAAGCGATGCTATTAAACCAATCGAAAGAGCGGCAATAAAAATACCAACGTCCAAAGAAATTCGAATAGGATATTCTTGCAGCCAGTTCAAACCAAAGTAAAATGCCATGGGTAGTCCAAAAAGAGACGCCAGCAGGTACAACTTTAAAAATCCGGAGCTAAGAGATAATAACAAGTGATTATACCCTGCGCCAAGGGCTTTTCGAATACTAATTTCCTTAAACCGTTGTCGGGTTTGGAAAGTAATCAATCCAAACAATCCGGTTAATGCCACCAAAATGGCAATACCTGTAAAAATTTGAAGAGTATACATAAAACGTGATTCAGAAGTGTACTGACGAGCCAAATCATCGTCTACAAAGCTGAAAGCTAATGGTTCTGAAGAGAAATCCCCCCATGTGTTCTCTATTGCTCGAATAGTTTTAGACAGCTCCTCTGTATTAAGGCGTATCAATAAATTGTCAGGGCTAATACGTGCCCCTGTGGGCGCCACAAAATAGGCGGTGGGCTGAATTTGGTGGTGCAATGATTGCATGTGGTAATTTTCAACCACACCAATAACTTCTCGGTTTGAGCCACCGATAGTGACTTTAGAACCCACAAGGTCATTTGTTTCTGTTAACTCCTTTGCTGCCCTATTTAAAATCACCGACTTTGCTGAATCCTGCACATACTCACGGGTAAAGTTGGAACCACTAACGAATTGAATATTCAACACGTCAAAATATTCCTTATCCACCCCTACAATATCGATCACCTGCCCTTTCTCTCCCATACCCGGCCATGAATAATTCCATGTATTTTGCATCCTTCCCGGAAAAGTTTCGCCCGTTGCGGTAATGGCCGAAATCCCTTCAATAGCTAACAGGCTATTTTTTAAGGCAGGTATTTTTTGCTGCACGGCTTTATCATTAACTACCAGGTTAACAAGGTTATCCGTACGCACGCCGAGGTTATAATTTCGCATATACTTGTACTGTGTGTAAACAATCAGGCTACAAGCAATGAGCAGAATAGTAGCTATATATTGGAAAAAAAGCAGGATCTTACTTGTATCTAAACTGCCCTTTGGTGTTTCATATTTGTCGGGCTGATTGCCCGTACGGGTTTTTGCGAGTACGAATGCCGGATACAAACCTGATGATAAAGCGATGGCCAATACCGCACCGCCCACAAAAGCTAAATCAAGCAGACCTACACTTATCATAATCAAATTAAGACTGATCACCGTATTCAATTGTGGGGTCAATACATAGAGCAATCCCAACGCAATAATGGCTGAAAACAAACAATAAATAATGGATTCGGTCATGATTTGCTGAACAATACTTAGGGGTTGTGCGCCAATGCTTTTACGTAGCCCTACTTCCTTTTTGCGCGTGAGCAAACGAGTGGTTGAAAGGTTGATATAGTTAAAAATGGAAATCAGGAGAATAAGCGCTCCAATGGCCGCAAACAACCGCACGTTGGTTATGCTTCCTAAACTAGTCCATCCATTAATGTCTGCCGAGTAAAGATAGACTTTGGATAATGGTTGAAAATATAGACTCTGGGAGTTACTATTTTCCGGGCGGCGCTTATTAAACTCTGCCGCGTGCGACTCTTGAATCAATGGAAGGGTGGTCTTGTGAATAAGCGCATAACTGCTTAACCAATAAAAGCCTTGTAATTCTACCAAATCTTTATAAATCTCTTGCGCCTTAGGCATAGGGCCTAGTATCTCAAATTGAATATGAGAGTTCGAGGGCGGGTCCTGTACCACACCGCCGATGACCATGTTCAAGGTAATATCACCATCATATATTTTTAGGGGTAATAATTCGCCCACCACGTTTGTATGGCCGTAGAGTCGCTCACTTAAAGATTCAGAGATAAGTATCCTATTTTTATCTTTCAGCGCATTGCGATCACCATTAATGAGCTTAAAGCTGAATACATCGAAAAAAGTAGAATCCGTCCAGTAAAAGCCTTCTGATATAATTGATTGCCCTTTATGTTCTATTCTAATATCGTCGTTACCGAATGAACACACTGCAACCTGTGGGAATGACTGACGGAGTAATTTTGAGAGGTGAGTAGACATTTTGACGGATAACGTTTCATTTTTCTCGTCATGAACAACGAGTCGGTATAAGTCGTTACCCTTTTCATGGAAATTGTCATAGCTCATTTCACCTTTAATGAACAATGCAATGCAAAAGCAGGTGAACAAGCCAATGACAAGGCTAAATATATTGACAAATGAAAAGATCTTATGGCGTCGTGAATGAAGTATAGTCACCAATAAATAATTGCTAAACATGTTTGTTGAGTTTGAGTTTTTGAATTTATGAATGCGATAAAACCGGAAGGAAGTGAAAGCGTTCCAAAGAAAAAGCCACTGACCGACATTACGGCTCTTCTTTGAGCAATTCCGCTCGTAAATCTCGAACAGATCACCTTCCAACTCATCGCGAAAGGCACTTGAGCAAGTTATTTGAATGAACCAAAGTCCAAGTCTGATTCTTTTAGAATTCATCTATTCAGGAATTACAGTAAGTAATTGCGACCATAAATTTTCTCGCTGCTGCCGTGCCTCTTGCAACGTGGCGATCCCGTATGGAGTGATGCGATACATGCGTTTCTTTCTACCGCCACGTAGTTCACTTTGACCGCCGAAATAGGACTCTACAAAGCCCTTATCTTCCAGCCTGTTAAGTGCAGAATGGACGGTGCTTACCGAAACGGAACGATTGCTTTCTTCCTTTATGTGATCCATAACGTTTACGCCGTAGGCTTTCCCTTTGAGGATACCCACAACGAGTAAGACAAGCTCTTCAAATTCACCTATATTCGTTCCTTTCATTATATCCTTCGTATTTGCCAATGAAATA
>CALBPF010000205.1 GCA_937899105.1 uncultured Flammeovirgaceae bacterium
TGAAGCGGTAAATCGTATCCTGCAATTGGATTATGACGATATTGATATTCTTGCCTTCGGAAAGTTTGAAGACGAGACCATTGCTCTCTTTAAAAAGTCATTGCCATATATGCGTCGTGCCTATCAAACCGATGATCAGGATAAAAATATTCTTGAAGGTCTTGCTGGTATACATTTTAGCCTTCGTGAGTTTGAAATTTCAGATAAGTATAAACGAGAGCTTTCTGCCATTGAAGGCAGTAATTCTAAAGGTGGCTAGTTTTTCTTTTTACTCTTAAAGAAGTCTCCAACCTTTTGAAAAAAGCCTTTCTTTTTTTCTCCAAATTCTTTTTTCTTGATTTTCTCTTTTTTCTCAAGTCCAAGCAGATTTTGAATAAAATTCTTGTCGTCCTTAAAATCATCGCAGGCGAGTTGTGCTAAGAGCGCCGGACTTGGCTTTGGAAACTTTGCGGCGCTAATCGAAGCAAGTTGCGGATCACTATTCATCTGTTTGAAGAGCTTGGCGAAAATGGGTAAAGCCATATTCGCACCCGAACCTAACCGAGAGCTTCTAAACCTCACCCTGGGATCATCAGCGCCAACCCAAATACCTACTACGAGTGCAGGATTATAGCCAATGAACCAGCCGTCTGCGTTAGACTGCGTTGTTCCTGTTTTTCCTGCCAGGTCATTGCTCAGGCTATATTTCCAGCGTATTCTGCTTCCTGTGCCAGTGTTTACAACTTCACGCATCATTTCAGTGATCAAAGCGGTGGTTTCCTCGCTTATTTCTCGCTTACCGTTATCAGCGCTGAATTCCGCTAAAAGTTCACCCTGGTTATTTTCTATTTTGGTTATAAATCGCGGCTCTCGTACCAAGCCTTCATTGGCCAAAGCGGCGTAAGCCTGGGTCATTTCAAATAATGATATAGATGGAGTACCCAGGGCAATCGAGGGTATTTCAGGGATATCCGACTCTATACCAAGGGACCTGGCTAATGTTATAGTTTCTTTAAGGCCGACCTCTTCTAATACTTTGACTGCTACCGTATTGACGGATTTAGCTAAAGCGCCTTTGTAAGAGTATTTCAAAATATTCTCTTCTTCGTCAGCATTGTTAGGTGTCCAGTCTTTCTGGTCAGTGTACACTAAACGCGAAGCCGAAACATGGGCGCAAGGGTCATACCCTTGCTCCAAAGCCGCTGCATAGACAAATGGCTTAAAGGTAGACCCTACCTGACGTTTGGTCGATTTTGCAACATGGTCAAACTGGAAATAGTTAAAATCAACTCCACCCACCCAGGCCTTAACATCTCCATTTTTCGGATCTAAGGCCAGTACACCGGACTGTAGGATTTTCAGGTAGTGTTTTATGGAATCTAACGTGGATAGTTCCTGCTCCTTTTGGTCGCCCCATTTGAAAACCTTCATTGGCTTCTTTTGCCCCAGAGCCTGGTAAATTTCAGTTTCGGTACGGCCCTCTTTCTTGAGTCTTATATATTCCGGGTTTCGATTTACTGCTGCTTTCAAAATAGCGGGATCTTTATCCCAAGGCTGGTTCGACTTCCAATGCTGATCAAAAGATTTTTGTAAATCTGCCATGTGCGATTGCATGGCCTTTTCTGCATACTTCTGAATACGAGAATCGATGGTAGTATATATCTTAAGTCCATCCGTGTATAAATTATAATGGGTGCCGTCTGGCTTTGGGGTTACACTGATCCATTCCTGAAGTTTGTTCTTTAGCCGCTGTTTAAAATAAGAGGCTGAAGATGCACGTTCTTTAGCAGCACTGTAGTTTAGCTTTAGAGGCTGATCTTTTAAATGAGATAATTCGTTCTCATTTAAATAGCCATACTTATGCATTTGATTAAGAACAGTGTTTCTTCTTGTTAAAGATTTTTCGGGAAACAAGCGTGGATTATAAGTGTAGTTTGCTTTTAGCATACCCACGAGTACCGCCGCTTCTTCTGGCTTTAATTCACTTGAGGGCCTACTGAAAAATCGCCTTGAAGCTGTTTCTATACCGAAGACATTATCTCCAAATGGCACTGTATTTAAATAGAGCGTCAGTATCTCATCCTTGGAATAGATGTTTTCTAACCGATACGCCAGAATGGACTCTTTTGCCTTGATAACCGGAATGGTCCAAATACCATGATCTTCACGAGGGAAGATATTCTTGACTAATTGCTGGCTTATGGTACTCCCGCCCCCTCCACTCCGGTCTTGTAAAATGACCGTTTTGAGCAGTACACGAATAAGGCTCCTGGGATCAATGCCATAATGATCATAAAAACGGGCATCCTCGGTGGCGATGAGCGCATGAATAACATTTGTTGAAATTTGGTCAAAGGAAATATTAGACCTCTCCTGAATGTAATACTTACCTATAAGGACGCCATCAGCGCTGTATACCTCAGTGGTGACATTATTTTTAATATTTGCCAGCTGAACTTTGGTGGGGAGTTCTCCAAAGAGACCGCTTGCCACCAGCATAACAAATAGGGCCAAGACCACAACGGCGGTGAAACCCAGTTTTAAAAGAAGACGAAGAAGTTTCTTAAACATCAAAAAAACTATATTAAGGACGAAAAAAATAATGGAGCCAACGGACCTACATAATGCTTTTGTAAAAATCTAAAAAAGAGTTCAGAATTAGCCTTAACTGGCGTCAATTTTATAATATTGATTTTGAATAATTTAAATGCAATGATATCAACATGAGTATTAACGTTAATCTGTTGAAAACAATATGTGAAGCTCCCGGAGCCCCTGGCTATGAGTCGAGAATCCGAGAAAAGGTGATTGCCCAGGTTACCCCTTTGGTGGATAGTGTGGAGGTAGATAACATGGGCAATGTGGTAGCCTATAAGAAAGGTAGAAACAGTGATAAAAGTGCCATGGTGGCCGCTCACATGGATGAGATTGGCTTTATAGTGACACACATTGATGATAAAGGTTTTGTTAGGTTCACCACGTTAGGGGGCTTTGACCCCAAAACTTTGACCGCCCAGCGTGTAATTATCCACGGTAAGGAAGATGTGTTGGGCGTAATGGGTACAAAGCCTATACATGTTATGAGCCCTGAAGAGCGCAATAAAATGCCAAAAACCACGGATTATTATATCGATCTTGGCATGTCCAGGGAAAAGGTGCAGGAAATTGTTTCTATTGGAAACCCAATAACACGGGAGCGTGAACTCATTGAGATGGGAGATTGTGTAAACTGCAAATCCATTGATAATAGAGTTTCTGTTTTTATTCTCATTGAGGCGCTGCGAGATTTGAAAAATCCCGCTTACGATGTTTACGGTGTTTTTACTGTTCAAGAGGAGGTTGGTATTCGGGGAGCGAATGTGGCAGCCCACAGCCTTAACCCTGATTTTGGCTTTGGATTAGATACCACCATTGCCTTTGACCTGCCGGGGGCACAGGCGCACGAAAAAGTCACTTCATTAGGAGAAGGCACGGCAATTAAGATAATGGACGCTATGACAATTTGCGACTATCGCATGGTGGATTACATGAAGAAGGTGGCCGGTGGTCATGAAATAAAATGGCAACCTGAA
This sequence comes from uncultured Flammeovirgaceae bacterium, assembly GCA_937899105.1. Lineage (GTDB taxonomy): Bacteria > Bacteroidota > Bacteroidia > Cytophagales > Cyclobacteriaceae > Fulvivirga. Next base: position 3,552 of record CALBPF010000205.1, read on the forward strand.
GTATTGACCGCCGGAGGTACGGATACCGCCGGAGTTCAGCGAATGGGTAAAAATGGTTCTATTTCAGGGGCCATTTCAATTCCAACAAGGCATCTTCACCAAGTGATTGAAATGGCCCATAAAGACGATATCCAGGGTAGTATTGACTTGTTAAAAGCCTGCTTAGATGAACTTGATAGCTACGATTGGAGGCATAAATGAGAATTCTTTTGATTTGGGTGATAAAATTCGCTAAAATGTAAGCTAGCCAACCTTTTGTGTAATAATTGAAGATGATTTTTCGATAACTGATTTTAGCTTAGCTATTTTTATCTGTCAAAATAGAAACGTTATGAAAAAGCTTGTCCTCCTTAGTCTTGTAGTTGTTTTAGTCGCATGTACGCAAAAACCTAAAGAAGAATCTCCAATAACCCAGGAAGAGGTTGAAGTGGTACAAGTCAACGATAGCCATCATTCGGAATCCATTAAAAAGGTGTTTGAGGCCCATGGCGGTTATGCCGGCTGGGCATCCATGGGTGAACTTTCTTTTAAGTTGGGCGATGAGAAACACCTGACAAACCTGAAGAACAGAAAGACGTTAATCAGTTCTCCAAAACAGACCATTGGTTTTGACGGTAAGGATGTTTGGGTTACCCCGGACTCTGTAGATGCCAGCCGGGCACGTTTCTATCATAATCTATTTTTCTATTTCTATTCCATGCCTTTTGTGGTTGGTGATCCCGGGGTCTTTTATGAAGATGTTGAACCGCGGGAATTGGATGGTAAAACCTATTCAGGTGTTAAAATATCATATGGTGAAGGGGTAGGGGACTCTCCAAAAGACTATTACATCATCTGGTTCGACCCTGAAACCTACCGTATGGAGTGGCTGATGTATACCGTAACGTATGGTAAAGAAGAAACTAGCGAAAGTTTCAGCCTTATTAAATACAATAACTGGAGCGAAGTAGCCGGCTTGAGCTTACCTGTGAGTCTTCAATGGTACACCTATACAGAGGGAGAAGTGGGTGAAATACGTCGTGAACGCCAGTTTGAGGAGGTAGCGCTCATTCAGGACGAACCTTCAGATGATATATTTTCAATGCCGGAAGGTGCACAAATCTCACCTGCCCCCGGGGAATAGTACCTATACAAACACTTAAGTCAATAATTCCCTGCGTTTTTTAAAATAAGGTTTTAGAATGGCCTTATCAAGAATTAAGAGAAGAAGAAAGGAAAGGCTATAGAGTAGTATTTGGCTCACGGTTTTCAGACTAATGCCCTGAGGTATCTCTACTTGAGGCACTTCAACATATTCAGTCACTGTATTCGGAACTTTAAGACTCAGGTCTAAGTCTATAATACTGTCTGTCATAAAGTACGAACCCAGTACTACCGTTATCATGGCTGCAAATACAATAAGAAAGCTATTCAAGCTGAATTTTGGCACATTGCCTTTGGACTGAGATAGATTGCTCCAAACGGAATCGGTAAAATTTGCTGAAGGACTTTCCAAACTCACAGCCAAGTGCCGGTCGGGTAATCTTAACTCCTCCAACCTGGCCCTTAATTGCGGGTTGGAATTTATTGCGGCTTTGATGCGAATAGCCTCTGATTGAATAAGAGATCCGTCTATATAATCCAATAAAACCTCGTCTGTGATTTTATCCATATGCTACAAATTTAATGCTTCTTCTTTCAAAATTGTTTTTAAGTGATCCGCAAGTCGCTTTCTGGCCCTGTGCAGTTTCACTTTTATCAGGTTCGTTTTTAGCTCCGTTACCTGAGCTATTTCGTCCAGTGAGAGTTCTTTTAAATAGAACAAGCTGATCATAAGTTTATCCTGATCACTCAGGAGCGCTATCCCTTTTCGTATGAATGTTTTTTGGTCTTCAATTTCCAGTTCCGACTTGGCGGTAATACCTACAGCGTATGCTGCGTCTATATCTTCTCCAACAATTCTGCTTTTTCGAGTTCTGGTGATGGCCGTGTTCGTAACTATTCTATAAAACCAGGTTGAAAACTTAGCTTCACGATTAAACTTCTTTAGATTTTTGAACGCCTTTATGAAGCTATCCTGAGCCACTTCTTCTGCATCTTCCCGATTGCCAAGTACGTTCATAGCCAACGTGAAGGCATAAACCTTATACTTATCGATTAGGATTTTATATTGGCTTTCATCACCATCCAATATCCTATCAATAATGATATCATCATTAATGTGACTCACGATTCTTTGACTACGCTTTTACGAATGAAGTTACAGTAATGATGCGAAATTTAAAGTAAGTATAGTGATCTCATTCGTTTACCATTTTTTTCGCACTACCTGTAACCTCTTCATGACTATTATGGTCAAAGAACTAAAATGGATTCAAAAATTAAAATTCAATAGTCATGGATGTAGCAGTCATAGGGGTTTTTATACCCATCGTAGCCATTATAGGAGGAATAATAATGATCATTTTCCTGAGAAAATATGAAAATGATGAGCGAATGAATATGATCGAAAAAGGGATGAACCCAGGCGAGATCACTAAAACAAAAAATACAAATGGCCCCCTAAGATTTTCAATGCTATTGATGGGGGTTGGAATTGGATTGTTAATGGGCTATTTCTTAGAGTCCAGCACAAGAATGGATGAAGCAGCTTATTTTTCAATGATCTTTCTGTTTGGAGGCATTGGCTTGGGCATAGCTTATATCATTGAAGAAAGGAAACTGAAGCAGGAGTCATAAAATACTACAATGAAAGGAATATGTATAAAACCACCTTCGGGTGGTTTTTTTGTAAACAGGGAATCCTCATCTTTACTTTCATGGATTACACTACAGGTGAACACTTCAAAAATAAGGATTATGTAAAGAGCCCGCTTCTGGTGGGAGAATACGAGGACTGTATTTTTGAAGATTGCACTTTCTTTGGTGCAGAGGTTTCCGGAGTGATCTTTGTTGATAGCGAGTTTATCAATTGCGACTTGAGCAATGCAAATATCAATTTAGCGGCATTTCGGGAAGTACAATTTTCAGGCTGCAAAATGTTAGGCATTCGTTTTGATAATACCAACGACTTTTTGTTTTCGGTCGGATTTAGCCAGTGTCGCTTAGATTTCTCAGTTTTCTATATGCGCTCATTAAAAAGCACCCTATTTGACCAGTGTAGTCTAAAAGAAGTTGATTTCACTGAGGCAAATTTATCAGGTGCAAGCTTTAACGGGTGTGATTTGTACGGAGCAATTTTTGATCGAACCAATCTTGAAAAGGCTGATTTAAGAGGAGCTGAGAACTATACTATTGATCCTGATAGTAATATGATTAGAAATGCAAGGTTCTCGATATCAGAAGTGTCGGGTTTATTGTCCAAGTACTCCATTCACCTGGAGTAAAACCTGTAGAAAGCCTATAAATAATTTTTGATCTTTTCTGAATCCCATTGATACCCCATGAGTCCGATTCAAACCAAAATCTATAATATAAGTATTTTGAGTGCTTAATTTGTCTTGATCTTAACCGAACTAAATTTTAAGATGTGACCATTTCAAACATTCAAGGCCTTCAGCGCTTCATTAGCTTAGACGTAATTCGAGGTATTGCCATACTCGGTATTCTGATCATGAACATTCAGAATTTCTCAATGATAGGACAGGCCTATATAAACCCCACGGCCTATGGTAATTTTACCGGTGCAAATAAGTGGGTATGGGTTATCAGCCATGTAGTAGCAGATCAAAAGTTTATGACGATTTTTTCGATACTTTTCGGAGCCTCAATTTTATTGATTACTGAGAAGGCGCAAGAAAAAGGTAAAAGCTCCTGTCGTGTTCATTATGCACGCAACTTTTGGTTATTGGTAATAGGCACCGTACTCTCTTATATTCTTAGGTATGGAGATATACTTTTTCCATATGCATTATGTTCATTTTTCGTTTTTTTCTTTCGTAGGCTGTCAATCAGGAAGCTGTTAATTTTTGGGATAATCATTTTTTCCGTAGCCAGTATTATTTATTTGCTTCTGGGTCTGAGCTTGCCCTATTGGCCGGAAGATGCAGTCAATGGATTAATTTCAAGCTGGCGACCGGGTCAGGAATTGATAGAGCAGGAAATAAACGCATATAGGGGTAGTCTGGCCTCACAGGTAGGACAAACCATTAAAGCTGCAAACATGATGCATACCAGCGTCTTCTTATTCTTTTTCTTTTGGCGCATCACAGGCCTTATGATGATAGGTATGGCACTCTATAAATCGGGATTCTTAACAGGAACATGGGAGGTTTCGAGGTATAAAAGAATGCTGTTATGGACGGCGCCCCTTGGATTATGCCTGATTATATATGGTATAATGAAAAATTTTGACGCTAACTGGTCAGTTCAGTATAGCATGTTCCTGGGCAGTCAGTTTAACTACTGGGGTAGCTTATTTCTTGCGCTGGGATATTTGGCAGCAATCAACCTCGGTGTTCTCTCGGGTAAATTCAAACCGTTTCTGATGATATTTTCTGCCGTAGGAAGACAGGCATTGAGTAACTACCTCTTCCAAACCTTAATATGTATTTCTATTTTCTACGGCTTTGGATTAGGCCTGTTCGGTAAGGTGGAGCAAACAGGTCAAATAGTGATTGTGATGGGAGTCTGGATTATACAAATTATATTTTCTCAATGGTGGCAGACGAAGTTTCACTATGGCCCATTTGAGTGGTTATGGAGAAGTGCAACATTTATGAAATGGCAGTCTTTTATTAAACGCTAGTTTTACCTTTGCCGTAAAATTGGTGAATAAGACCTTACAATTCATTCAACTTATGAAGAAAAGCTTAGTCTTTTATAGCCTCTTTTTTGGCTTAATTGGTATCCCGGTGTTCGCTCAACGTCTTTCTTGGCCACTCGGTGATGTATCTGTACATAAATTGGATCAGCGGGTTTTTACCTACCATATGTATGATACCTCCGGAATTAAAGTTGGGAGTATGGTTACTCAGCTTACTGTTGATGACGATCAGATACTATTCATCGATACCTCCCGGTTTGATAATGGAAGCGTTTATGAAAATGCCAGGTTTGTATTTGTAAAGAATCCAATACGGGTGGAGAAGGCCAGCATAGTTATGAAAACCACCCGATCAGAACTCGAATATAATTTTTATATGAGCAT
>CALBPF010000206.1 GCA_937899105.1 uncultured Flammeovirgaceae bacterium
CTCTATTAAACGTATGGGCACTTTTAACAAAACTGCGTGTCAAACTCGGGAAAAAGCCGCTGATCGATGACCAGCGACGTCCTATTATTTAGTTGATTTACTTATTAGTATCGGTAAGAATCAGACTTAAACGGTCCTTGAACCTCAACACCTATATAATCTGCCTGATCTTTTGAAAGTGTTTCCAGCTCAACACCAATTTTGCTAAGGTGTAGTGCGGCTACTTTTTCATCAAGATGCTTAGGCAATGTATAAACTTTGTTTTCGTAGTTCTCAGAGTTATTCCAAAGCTCGATTTGAGCAAGCGTTTGGTTCGTAAATGAGTTAGACATTACAAATGAAGGGTGGCCGGTAGCACAACCTAAGTTTACCAGTCTACCTTCCGCTAACAAGATGATATCATTGGCGTTTTTCAAGGTGTACTTATCCACCTGAGGTTTGATCTCGTCTCTATCAGCATTGTCGTTTAACCATGCTACATCTATCTCGTTATCGAAGTGACCAATATTACATACTATGACTTTGTCTCTCATATTTTCGAAGTGTTCTCCTACTACGATGTCTTTATTGCCAGTAGCAGTCACCACGATATCTGCTTCTTTTACCGCATCTATCATTTTCTTTACTTCGAAACCGTCCATAGCTGCCTGAAGCGCGCAGATAGGATCTATTTCAGTAACGATCACTCGGGCTCCTGCACCTCTCAATGAAGCTGCCGAACCTTTTCCTACGTCACCGTAACCGCCAACAACAGCTACTTTACCAGCCATCATTACGTCAGTTGCTCTGCGAATAGCATCTACCAATGACTCTTTACATCCGTATTTGTTATCAAATTTTGACTTGGTAACAGAATCGTTCACATTAATGGCAGGCATTACCAGAGTACCATTTTTCTCACGATCGATCAATCTAAGCACTCCAGTTGTCGTTTCTTCAGAAAGGCCTTTGATACCTTCTACATACTGGGGGTACTTATCGAATACCATATTAGTCAAGTCACCGCCATCATCAAGGATCATATTCAATGGCTGACCATCAGGGAATACCAAAGTCTGCTCAATGCACCAATCGAATTCTTCTTCGCTCATACCTTTCCAGGCATAGACAGGGATACCGACAGCAGCAATGGCAGCAGCAGCATGATCTTGTGTAGAGAAGATGTTACATGATGACCAGGTTACTTCAGCGCCAAGCTCAACCAAAGTTTCAATCAATACTGCTGTTTGGATCGTCATGTGAAGACAACCTGCTATTCTTGCACCTTTCAAAGGCTGCTCATCGCGGTACTCTTCACGAATCGACATCAAACCTGGCATTTCAGCTTCAGCCAATTCAATTTCTTTCCTACCCCACTCTGCTAGAGCGATGTCTTTTACTTTGTACTTTAATTTTTCTTCAACCATTTTTTATCGTGTTTTATCGATTTCTAAGAATTTGACAAAGTTAATAAATGCAGTCCTAAACACTTGTTAGGATCAATAATTTGGTATATATTCCTGATAATTTCAATTATTTAGACTTTATTCCTTTATTTTCAAATATCACAATCATCACTCAGGAAATATTCCCATGCCTACACTTGATCAAACCGACCACCAAATACTTCAGCTCGTACAAGAGGATGCGAAACTGAACGTTCAGGAAATCGCCAGTCAGCTCAATCTGACAAAGACTCCCATTTACGAACGGATAAAAAGAATGGAACGCGAGGGCATTATTTCCAAATATGTAGCCCTAATAGATCGCCAGAAAATTGCCCCTTCAATCATTGTATTTCTTGGCGGGTCATTAAAAGTAAACCGCTTTGAACAGACCCAGGAATTCTACGATGCCGTAATGAGTGTTCCGGAGATTTTGGAATGTTACCTTCTGGGTGGAGATCAGGATTTTTTGTTAAAGGTCATTGCCAAAGACCTGGATTCCTACCATGAATTCTACTCCAGCAAAATCGCCTCCATACCGCATGTGGGAGAGATTAGGAGCTTGTTTGTTTTAAAAGAGGTCAAGAGAACTACGGCTTTGCCGAATGAGAGTTTGGTGGATTATTAGGCCAGTCTCAAGATTCAAAACAACGCCAATTTGAAATTATTGTTTACTGGTGTCCGACTAAATTTTTTGAACAAGAAAAAAGTGCCTTTGAAGCGTCCGAGAAAAGATTTTTCCTCAAAGCTGAAAACTACCCCCACCAGTCAAATGGCGGGAATAATTAAGAACTGCCCTTTAGGGAATTTAAAGGGTGTTTTTAGCGAGTGATTCCAAATCAAAAAAACTTTTCTCTGACGCCAGTATTTATTATTCTTATTTAATGGCACTTATAGCTTCAAAAAAAACTCGTATATCCTCAT
>CALBPF010000207.1 GCA_937899105.1 uncultured Flammeovirgaceae bacterium
CACAGCAGTTTGAACAGTGGGGTCCTCATGTATAATTACATGCAGGCCGTTGTCTAGATAAAATGACTCAAAATCAATCATAAGTTGCCAAAAATAAAAAGATAGCGACACTTTGAGCTTAGTGCCAATACTTTAATTTTGTTTGAAATTTTTGACCATGCAGTTCGACCGTAAGAACTATTCACCGAAACTCCTTAAAGATGTCTATGAGGGTCTCTTAAGGCCAAGAATGATTGAAGAAAAAATGTTGATTTTGCTGCGACAGGGTAAAATCAGCAAGTGGTTTTCGGGCATAGGTCAGGAGGCCATTTCTGTGGGGGCCGCCCTGGCGCTAAAGGAAGATGAATACATTCTTCCGATGCACAGGAATTTAGGTGTATTTACCACCCGAGGCGTTCCTTATGATCGGCTCTTTGCACAGTTTCAGGGTAAAAGATCAGGGTTCACCAAAGGACGCGACCGGTCATTTCACTTTGGAACGAATGAACATCATTTGGTAGGCATGATTTCACACCTGGGGCCACAACTGGGCGTAGCAGATGGAATAGCGCTTGCCAATAAGTTAGACAAAGAAAAAAAAGCAACCTTAGTATTTACCGGTGATGGTGGAGCAAGTGAGGGGGACTTTCATGAGGCCTTAAATGTGGCGGCCGTCTGGGACCTACCAGTAATTTTTGTGATCGAGAACAATGGATATGGCTTATCTACGCCAAGTGACGAACAGTTCAGATTCAAAAATTTTGTAGATAAGTGCGCCGGTTATGGCATGGACGGCGTGATCGTGGATGGAAACAATGTCCTTGATGTTTATTCCACTATTCGGGAATTGGCACAAGACATACGTAGAAAACCACGCCCGGTGATGGTAGAGGCGCTAACCTTTAGAATGCGTGGGCACGAGGAGGCTAGCGGCACTAAATATGTGCCTAAAGAACTTATGGAGTACTGGGCGGCAAAAGACCCTATTGAGAATTACGAGCAATTTCTACTCAAAGAAAAGGTCCTTACACCGCAGTGGATTAAGAAGACCCGAGCGAAGATTCAAAAAGATATAGATGAAGGACTGAAAGCGGCCTATTCAGAGCCTGTTGCAGAACCTGATATGGGGGATATTGATGATGTCTACTATCCTTTCAAGCAAAAAGTAGTAGCGCCCAAAGCCAAGAAAGCGACTTCAAAGCGTTTTGTAGATGCTATTTCCGATGGTCTTGGCCAAAGCCTTGAGAAATACCCGGAACTCGTGGTAATGGGTCAGGATGTGGCAGATTATGGAGGGGTGTTTAAAGTAACCGAAGGTTTTGTAGATCGCTTTGGTCGTGGCCGCATCAGGAATACGCCATTATGCGAATCCGCTATCCTTGGGATTGGATTGGGCATGTCGGTAAAAAAGAAGAAATCAGTGGTAGAAATGCAGTTTGCTGATTTTGTTACTTGTGGATTTAATCAAATTGTAAATAATCTTGCCAAGTCCCATTACCGATGGAGTCAAAATGCTGATGTCGTGGTGCGTATGCCAACGGGGGCAGGAGTTGGAGCAGGACCATTCCATAGCCAATCGAATGAGGCATGGTTTTTCCACACTCCGGGATTGAAAATTATATATCCCTCCAACCCACATGATGCGAAGGGACTTCTGGCGGCTGCCATTGAAGATCCTAACCCCTATCTTTATTTTGAGCATAAGGCGCTGTACCGGTCACTGTCTGATGATATTCCGGACGACTATTACACCACTGAGATAGGTAAAGCGGCTATGGTAAAATCAGGAACCGACTTGTCTATAATCACCTATGGAATGGGAGTGCATTGGGCAATGGAAGTTGTTGAGCAAATGGGCGTAGCCGCTGATATTTTAGATCTAAGGACGCTTTTACCATGGGATAAGGAAACTGTAAAAGCCTCGGTGCAGCGAACCAGCAGAGTACTTGTACTCCATGAAGACTGCCTGACAGGAGGTATAGGAGCCGAGATCTGCGCATGGATATCCGAGCGCTGCTTCGAGTATCTGGACGCTCCCGTAATGCGTGTTGGTAGCCTGGATACACCTGTACCGTTTGCCAGCCCCCTTGAAGCTAACTTCTTACCCAAGGGCCGTCTGCCTGAAAAAATTAAGCATTTGATGGAATTTTAATTAAATTGGTACGTTTTTAAGCCGTTAAGCGATTTTTTAATCTACATTCTAATTTGATTTCAGCTTCCCCTATATTTCAGAAATTCAAAGCCTTTTGGTTTAGGGGAACAGTGGTGTGCGGCCTGCTTTTAATTATTGGTCTGGCAACGCCAATGGTCACATATGGACAGGAGAAAAAATCGAAACTTGAGAAGGCTAATGAAAAGAAAAACAAAGCGAATCGCAGGTTAAAACGGAGAGGAGATAAAGGAAAATCCAATAAACGGGCGCTAAGGCAGACGCGTTTTAAGACTAGAAATCGGCAAGGTGAAAAGTCCTACAGAGGTGACATTACAGGTAGAAAAGTAGTTACAAAGGTTTCTCCAAGACCTTCAAATGCCGCCAAGGCTAAACCTAATCCGTATGCAGGCCCTCCGAGAGGCGGAGAAAAATCGAGATTTAGAGCCCGGTCGGTTGCACCACGATTTTCAAGAAAGCCAAACGAGCGAGCCGCCAGTCGAACCGGTGGATTTAGAACAGCCTCGAAACGTGGGGAGCGCGCCTGGAGAGGTACTGTACAAGGTAGAGCTATCTCTACCAGATCCAGAAGGATCACCTTTACTAGAAAAGGACGTTATCAAAGGTTTCCTGGTTCAGCACGGTCCATAACCCGGGACCCGGAGCGGCCAAGAAAGAAAACACGTATAGTGCCCAGATCACTTTCCGGAACCAACAGAATTCGAAAGGGCAGAAGTCCCTATTCTTCATTCAGAAAACAAACACCCTGGGAGAAAGCATTCAAGGGTGATATTACCGGCCGATCGTTCCGAACCAAACGCACGACTGAAAGACCGATAATTCAAAAACCGGGCCCTACAAAGTATAGCAGTAAAGGCCGCGTTAATGACCGTCCGTATAAGGGTAAGATGCAGGGTGGATTTAGAACCGCAACCAAGCCATCGGAAAGGGCCTGGAAGAAAGATATTTCTGGTCATAAGTTAAGAATCAGAACTACAGGTCGGCCTGATTTTACCAGCGCTCGGTTCCAGCCTTACCCTAAAAGAAAAAGGAAGGGCGATCGTGCTTATAAAGGCACAATTAAAGGTGGGGGATACAAAAGTGCGGGCAAGAGGATCGAAATTGTAGGGCAGCGGATCCAAGACAAAAATAAAGGTGGAGGATCAATAGCCAGAAATAAATGGAATAATCGAGGTAGGCCTGTTCAAGGTAAAGGGGCCACGCGTCAGGATAATAGTATTGTTCGTTTTCAAGGGAATATCAAGGGAGGAAAACCACAAAAGGGTGGTGGTACAATAAGTCGCAACAAATGGAATAATCTGGGTAAACCGGTGCAGGGGCGAAGTGCAACGGGCCAGGACAATCGAATAGCGCGCTTTCAAGGTAATTTAAAAGCAGGTAAACCATCGAAAGGTGGTGGTACTGTTAGCCGCAATAACTGGAACAATAGAGGAAAACCTGTTCAAGGCAGGGGCGCTACCAGACAGGATAATAATGTAGCCAGGTTCCAGGGAAATATAAAGGGGTTTAAACCGGTTAAAGGCGGTGGCTCGGTAAGCAGGAATAATTGGAATAATGATAATAAACCCATTACAAAAGATCGCTTGAAGTTTCAGGATTTCAACATCGCTGGCTGGAGCGGTAGAACGAAGCGGAGGTCAACGCAACCATCCAGGGAAGCCAAAAAGGCAGCAGCGTTCACAGGTAGAACTAAGCAGATGGTTCGAGGGAAGTACGACGGTTATGCCTCAGAGTATCGCGGTGAGCAAAAGAGAAAATACGGTTATAAAAAGAATCCAAATGCTGCTGATGAATCAATTAAGGTGAAAGAACCTACCAAAAACGACCGGCTCAGTGCAAATTTTCAGGGTTTTAACAAGCGTAGAACCGGCTATGTCAAGAACAAGAGCGCTGCCGACGAATCCCTAAAAGTGCGCGTACCTAACAGCAACTACAAGAAACGGGGAAATTATCAGGGTAATATAAAGAGGACATGGCGTTACACTAAGAATCCGAGTTCTGCGGATGACGCTTTAAAAGGTATTGCTCCAACGCGAGATAGCAGGAGGAGTGGTGACTTTCAAGGACGTACGAGGTTGGCAAGAAGATATACTAAAAAACCACATGCGGCTGATGGCTCATTAAAGGGTATTGGTCCTTCGCGCGCGTCCATTCAAGCAAGCAACTACCAGGGGAATCTAAAAATGTCGCGCAAGTACATTAAGAACCGGCACCCTAGTTTTAAATACGATAATGGAAGAAACGACTCAAACGAATTTAAAAAAGGACTTTTCAACCTGAATCTTTTATGGGCTAAGTTGTTTAAGAAAAATGAAAACCAGCCGAGGCACCTTAAAGAGAAGGTGCGGAAACCCAGGTTTGATAAAGGAGAACAAGGACTTTGGTACGACTAGTATGAATTGGACAGAAATAAAAGATATTAGCGAAATAGATGCCCTTAGAAATGAATCTAATGATGGGGCAATCATGCTTTTTAAACATAGTACAAGCTGCCCGATCAGCAGCATGGCTTTGAATAGACTTGAGCGCTCATGGAATGATGCCGAGGTAAAAGGCTTAAAACCTTACATTTTGGACCTGATACGTTATAGAGAGGTTTCCAACCAAATAGCCGAATCTTTCGGTGTACCTCATGAGTCACCACAGGTAATCGTGCTCAGAAATGGAGAAGCCGTTTATGATACCTCTCACATGGGCATCAACTTTCAGGATTTGAAGGCGTTGGTCTAAAGGGCGGTTTTGATCCCTACTTGCGGAAAAGGTAGAATTTAGAAGTAAAGTGATTGATTTTAGGTAGAGCTTAACGATGTCTGTTCAGTTACTTTTTTAGATTTTCAATAATTTATCATCAAACTATATCTCACTCCTTTGCGTTACTAGGGGTATATTGGTAACTTACATATCACATTATAGTAGATGAAATATAAAATCATTATTTCTGTTCTGGTTCTTTTTCTGCCGTTGTTAGTTGCGGTAGGGCAGGACCGTGATGCTGATGATTATCAAACGGAGTTTATCTGGGGGGTAAATAAGAATACAGCCGGGGGCCTTATTGGCGGTTTTGTATTCAGAAAATCTTTTCAGATCAATGAAGGACTTTTTCAGAGTTATGGACTTGAGGTGATGAATGTAAAGCACCCGCAGGAGTTTCAGCTAAGAAGAAATACAGGTACCAATGCCTTTATTCTTGGAAAAGTAAATTATCTCTACGCATTCAGATTTCAATACGGCCGGGAGATGATCCTATTCAAAAAAGCGCCTCAACAAGGAGTGGAAATCAAGCTTAATGCAGCAATAGGTCCAACTCTAGGTTTGTTGGCGCCGTATTATGTGGAAATTGGTGTGGATCAGTTCAATAGTAGACGTGTACGCTATGATCCTAATGAGCATGGAGCCGAAGAAATTATAGGTTCGGGCTATATCCTACAGGGTATCACAGAGTCAGAATTACGGATCGGCGCAAATTTCAAAACGTCGCTGAGTTTTGAACTTGGAACCTCTAAAAATAACGTCACCGGATTTGAAGCCGGATTTCTTTTAGATGCTTATACTCAAGAGATTGAACTCATGTCTGCGGCGGACAATAAAGCGCTCTTCCCAACAGCCTTTATCACCTTATTCTACGGTACTCGCAGATAGTTTCTGCGGGGCTGAATTACGAAACTATAAATTGCTAATTTTGTTATCCTACAAATGTTGAGGGGATGATTGAACTACCTGTTGTATCAGAAAAAGAAAAGCAAAAAAGGAAGCCGGATTGGCTTCGTGTTAAGTTACCGGTAGGTAAGGAGTACGCCAGTGTGCGTAAGCTGGTAGACCAGCATAAGCTGCATACCATTTGCGAGAGTGGTAACTGTCCGAACATGGGCGAGTGTTGGGGAGCAGGTACTGCCACTTTTATGATCCTTGGGAATGTATGTACTCGAAGTTGTACTTTTTGCGCTGTGGCTACAGGTCGTCCACCGGAGTATGATGAGGACGAACCCCAACGTGTGGCGGAAGCCATCAAGTTAATGGGTGTGAAACACGCGGTAATTACCTCCGTTAATCGTGATGAACTCAAAGATCGTGGAGCAGAGATCTGGTACCAGACCGTGGTAAAAACCAAAGAACTTTCTCCCGAAACAACCATTGAAACCTTAATTCCGGATACAAAGGGAAACTGGGATGCGCTTTATAGAATGATTGATGGCGGCCAGGAAGTAGTTTCCCACAATATGGAAACGGTAGAGCGTCTTTACAAAAGAGTACGCCCTCAGGCCAAATACGCTCGCAGCCTTGAGCAAACTAAACTTACCAAAGAAGCCGGTAAGCGCACCAAGTCCGGTATCATGCTGGGCGTTGGTGAAACGGTAGACGAAGTGCATAATGCTATGGACGATTTGGTGGAACACGGCTTAGATATTTTAACATTAGGCCAGTATCTACAGCCTACCAAAATGCATTTGGAGGTAGCTGAATTTATCCATCCTGACCAGTTTGAAGCTTATAAAGAAGAAGGGTTGAGAAGAGGATTGAAGTATGTAGAGTCCGGGCCATTGGTGCGTTCTTCGTATCATGCGGAAAGGCATGTGAATGTGCCCATATAGATCAGTTTGAGCCTTTAGCTTTTAATTCCGGTCATATTTCTCCGATTGCTTGTCCCGAGTTTGACACGATTTTGATTTAAAAAACTGACTACCAGTCAGTTAATTTT
>CALBPF010000208.1 GCA_937899105.1 uncultured Flammeovirgaceae bacterium
AAGCAGAAAATGTCGAAACCCACGCAAACGACATTACACAGTTCGGCAACCTCGCCGCGGAAAACGATCTAGAGCTGGTTGTAGTCGGACCGGAAGACCCTTTAGTAAACGGCATTCGAGATTACTTCCAGGCAGATGACAGGCTGAAAGAAATTGCCTTGGTAGGCCCTGGCCAGGATGGCGCTCAACTTGAAGGCAGTAAAGACTTTTCAAAAGTGTTCATGCAAAAAAATGGCATCCCTACAGCCACATCAAGAACGTTTACTTCTGAAACTATTACTGATGGACTTGAATATTTGGCAGGCTGTAATATGCCCATTGTACTTAAGGCTGACGGCCTAGCTGCAGGCAAAGGAGTAATTATTGCAGAGACCCTCGAAGAAGCGCAAGCCACGCTAAAATCAATGCTGTTAGATAAGCAATTTGGTAATGCCGGCAGTAAAGTACTTATTGAGGAATTCTTGGAAGGCATTGAGCTATCCGTTTTTGTGCTAATGGATGGTAAAAACTATGTTATACTTCCAGAAGCAAAAGATTACAAACGAATAGGTGAAAATGATAGTGGCCCGAATACGGGTGGAATGGGGGCAGTATCACCTGTAAGATTTGCCGATGCGGATTTCATAAAAAAAGTTACAGAAAAAGTAATTGAACCAACGGTAAAGGGACTGCAAAACGAAGGTATCGACTACAGAGGCTTCATTTTTATAGGATTAATGAATGTAAATGGCGAGCCTTTTGTAATCGAATACAATGTACGGATGGGTGATCCTGAAACGCAAGTGGTTACACCTCGCGTAAAAAGCGATCTGGTGTAACTTTTGATTATGGCTGCTGACGGAAAACTGGAAGGATATAAGCTAGACGTAAGCGACAGGTATGCTTCTACCGTTGTCATGGTTTCAGCAGGTTATCCGGGCAGCTATGAAAAAAATAAATCTATTCAAGGATTGGCGGATGTCACCAACGCACTGGTTATTCACGCCGGTACCAAGCAACAAGATTATGAAGTTTTGACAAATGGCGGCCGGGTTTTATCGGTCACAGGCTCTGGAGAATCACTATCGCAAGCGCTGAAAGCTTCATATCATGGAGTGGAAAACATTCATTGGGAGGGCGCTTACTACCGAAAGGATATTGGTAAAGATATTCTCAGGCTTCAATTAGATTAACTATCTTTAATCGGATCGTAAAACAAAGAAGGGCAAATGGGTTGTAGCAGTTGTGCCACGGCAGATGGAAAAGTAGCAGGATGTAATAACAACGGGGGATGTCTTACAGGTGGATGCAATAAAATGAATGTGTTCGACTGGCTTTCGAATATGGATCTACCAGTCGTTGATAAATTTCCCTATGTAGAAGTACGATTTAAAGGCGGCCGAAAAGAATTTTTTAAGAATTCCGAAAATCTGAATTTTATTACAGGAGACGCGGTAATAGTTGATGTACCTAATGGGCACCACCTCGGGTACGTTTCATTACAGGGCGAACTTGTCCGACTGCAAATGCAGAAAAACAAGATCAAGAATTATGATGAAATCAGAAAGATCTACCGGCTAGCGCATCAAAAAGATCTTGAAAAGTATGGGGATGTCTGTAAACGTGAGGCGCCAACACTTTACAGAACGCGACAGATTATTCAGGATCTAAAGTTATCAATGAAGCTGTCTGACATTGAGTACCAAGCGGATAACTCAAAGGCCACTTTCTATTATTCCGCTGACGAACGTGTTGATTTCCGAGAACTTATAAAAATATTAGCCACTGAATTCAAGATCAGGGTAGAAATGCGTCAAATAAGCTTAAGGCAAGAGGCAGGTCGGTTAGGTGGTATTGGCTCATGCGGACGAGAATTGTGTTGTTCTACCTGGCTCTCTAATTTCAAAAGTGTTTCTACAAGCGCCGCTCGCTATCAAAACTTATCTTTAAACCCGAGCAAACTCTCCGGTCAATGCGGTAGACTTAAATGTTGTCTCAACTATGAGCTGGAAACTTATATGGATGCGCTTGAAGATATACCCTCTTTAGGACATCCGCTGCAAATAGAAAAAGGTAATGCCAAACTGCAGAAAACAGATATTTTTAGGCGGATAATGTGGTTTGGCTATGACGACGAAAATGCCTGGCACCCAATACCTGTGGATAGGGTAAAACATATCATAGCGCTAAATAAGAAAGGGAAAAAACCAGCCTCGCTACTGGAAGATAATGTGCCAGGCAAAGACGATTCAGCGCTCAACAGCGATCTCGAACTTCTTGATAATAAGTTTAAGCAGAGTCCAAAGAAGAAAAAGCGTAGGAATAAACGCAGAAACTTCAGAAAAAGCTCTGAAAAAGACCAAAAGAATAAATGAGGGCTTTTTTTTTCTTAATTCTTATTATGCTGGCGCTCCAAGCATGTGATGAATCCCGTATATATGAGCGAAACATAGACCTTCCTGATAAAATATGGTTATCCGACAGTACTTTGAATTTCAAATTTGAGGTTGACTCCAACGTGCAAGCCGTTAATCTTTATTATAATGTAAGAAATAGTCTCTCCTATCCTTTCCAAAATCTTTACATAAAATACACTTTACAAGATACTCTGGGAACTATCTTTAATCAAGAGCTCGTAAACCAAAACTTGTTTGATATAAAAACCGGAAAGCCCTTTGGGTCTGGTATAGGCGATGTGTTTGACCATCAGTTTGAACTACTAAGGGATTTCAAATTTGAGAAGCATGGGAAATATCAGGTTAGTATTCAGCACTACATGAGACCCGACACGCTGAGGGAAATTATCTCTGTAGGGATAAGATTGGAGCATTCTACTCTGGAATAATCAAGTATATCAATGATCATTTGCGATTATCACAACTACTTCTAACTTTATCTTTTGGATAAGTACCTATGAGAATTATAATAGCTGGCGCCGGAGATGTGGGCTTTCATTTGGCAAAGCTTTTGGCCTACGAGGAACAAGACATCATTCTTATAGATAAAGACGCAAACACTCTAAAGCAAGCTTCCCAAAACCTTGACGTAGGCACTATTAAGGGCAGTTCCACCTCTTATAAAATTCTTGACGAAGCTGGCATTCAAAATGCTGACTTGTTGATAGCCGTCACCTCATCCGAAGAGACAAATCTGACTACGGCCATAATAGGGAAATACCTAGGTGCCAAACGTACCGTAGCACGTATTGAAAATGTGGAGTACCTGCTAAATAAAGAAAAGCTGGACCTCAAGGAATTAGGAATAGATGAAATCATTTCTCCGGAATCTCTTGCTGCGAAAGAAATCAAGAGGTTACTTAAAGAGATCGCACTTACAGATACTTTCGATTTCGATGAAGGAAAACTCTCACTTATCGGTGTAAATGTTGATGGAAACAGTCCTATTGCCGGTAAAACACTAATAGAAACTGCGCACTTAAATCCGAATCATAACTTCGTTACCGTAGCTATTCTTAGAAATAACGAAACCATTATTCCAAGAGGCGAAACGGCCTTCATGCAAGGTGATCATGCCTATTTTATCACACAACCCGATGGTGTAGATCGTGTGCTATCCCTCTCCGGGAAACGGAAGCAGGGCGTAAAAAACATCATGATACTAGGTGGAAGTAAGGTAGGCTTTCATGCCGCCAAGCGTTTGAGTCGTAAGTTCAATGTTAAACTAATTGAGAGTAATAAGGAAAAGTGCTTTGAATTTGCTGATCAACTTAAGAATGTGATGGTGATCAACGGCGATGGGCGCGATGTTGACCTATTGGAGGAAGAAGGCATCCAGGAGATGGATGCATTTATTGCGGTAACAGGAAACTCAGAAACGAATATTATTTCATGCCTGGTTGCCAAAAACCATGACGTAAAAAAGACGGTTTCACTTGTAGAAAATATAGACTACATCCATTTATCTCAAAATATTGGCGTGGACACAATGATCAATAAAAAGCTTATCGCCGCTAACTTCATTTTCAGGTACATAAGACAGGGCGATGTGATCAACCTCACCAGTATACATGGGGTAGATGCCGAGATTTTGGAATTCATTGTTAAAGCAGAGTCCAAAATTACTGAAAAAATGGTGCGTGATATGGAGTTCCCCAAAGAGGCGATTATCGGTGGAGTAGTAAGAAATGGAGTAGGTTATACTGCTATGGGCGACTTTCAGTTTAGGCCTAAAGATCGGGTGGTCGTACTTTGCAGGCCACAGTGCATACATGCCGTTGAAAGCTATTTCATGTAATGCGATTTAATCTTCGCCTCATAGGAAATATCCTGGGATTGCTATTATTTCTTAATGGCTCCTTTATTTTACTATGTATCCCATTTTCAATTTATTACAATGAACCCTGGCTACCTATATTGGCTTCCGGTTTAATAACTTCTGCAGCCGGGGCAGTCCTGTGGTATCTGACAAAAAAGAATAAAAATAAGGAGCTCAGGAAAAAAGATGGATACTTAATAGTAACACTCGGATGGTTCTTTATGTCGCTGTTTGGCACATTGCCTTTCGTCCTGTCCGGCGCTATTCCTGACTTTACAGATGCCTTTTTTGAAACTATTTCAGGTTTCACAACCACAGGGGCGTCTATTCTAACCGATATAGAGAGTACTCCTAAAGGCATATTATTCTGGAGAAGCTTAACACAATGGATCGGCGGAATGGGGATAATTGTTTTGGCTGTCGCTATACTACCGCTTTTAGGAATTGGAGGTATGCAGCTTTTCATAGCAGAGGCCCCTGGAATAAGCCCGGATAAAATGAAGCCTAGGATTAAGGACGTTGCCAAACGTTTATGGTTAATTTATTTAGGACTCACATTTGCCGAAACATTACTACTAATGGCCGGTGGAATGACATTCTTCGATTCAATTAATCATGGGCTTACCACTATGGCAACTGGAGGATTCTCAACGAAAAATGCGAGCGTAGCGCATTATGATTCTGCTTATATTCAGTATGTGATCATTGCCTTTATGTTCCTGGCCGGAACTAACTTCACCATAACGTATTACGGACTCAAAGGAAAGTTCAGAAAAGTATGGGAGAATGAAGAATTCAGAATGTATATCATAATAGTTAGTTTGTTGGCTGTGATTATTTCTTTTTTCGTGTTTTCCCATGATTGGGCCGGCTTTGAAAAATCGTTTCGCGATTCTCTCTTTCAGGTAGTTTCTGTAATTACAACCACGGGATATGTAACAGCCGATTATACTACATGGGCGCCCTTCGTTACAATTATCTTTTTTTTATTAATGTTTTTAGGCGCATCCGCAGGATCCACTGCCGGAGGAATAAAAGTGGTTCGCCATACTCTATTGTTTAAGAATAGCTTCTTAGAAATGAAGCGTCAACTGCATCCGTCCGCGGTTATACCTGTACGCTTAAATAACTCAGCAGTTAGCCGAGACATTACCTATAACGTATTGGCATTTGTCATGATTTACCTCCTCACTTTTAGCGTGGGAGTTTTTCTGATTTCTTTTACCGGTGAAGATTTTAACACAACTTTGGGCGCTGTGGCAACCACATTAGGAAACATAGGTCCTGGACTTGGCGAAGTCGGACCAGTAAATAATTTTGCTTCTATTACACCTTTTGGCAAATGGGTACTCTCTTTCTTAATGTTGCTTGGGCGGCTAGAGTTGTTTACTGTGTTAATTCTCTTCAACCCTAATTTCTGGAAGAAGTATTGAGTATAGACCACAAAAGCTTTTTAAAACTTTTGTGGTCTTAAAAGTATTATTCCGTAAGTGTAACTGTTCTTTCAACAGTATTAAAAGGCCCGGGTACGTTATTCCCTTCGGCATCTATCAGCTCCAGCTTCACGGTTACTTCGCCCAGGGGCAAACCTTCGATCTGATGCGGCGCCCACTCGTCAATCATGAATTCTTCACCGTTTATGGTAGCTCTAACTTTATACCCGTCAGCCGATAAATTCACATTTAATAAATAAAAGTCCAACAAAAGATTTTTTGTATCATCCCCGGAATAGGCGCCCTTTGGCCTGCTATAAAACATATGTGGAGCTTCGAAATCAACTTCAGCCGTCTCTGCCGGATTGCCCACAGTTACCTGTTTGACCACAAATGCATTGGGGTTTTTAACGGATTCATGATAGGATCTCGAAAGAAAAGCAAGCAATACATGATTACCCTCTTCCAGGTTCTTATTAAACTGCGACTCATAATGCGCAGAGTATGGTCCATTA
Organism: uncultured Flammeovirgaceae bacterium; assembly: GCA_937899105.1. Classification (GTDB taxonomy): domain Bacteria; phylum Bacteroidota; class Bacteroidia; order Cytophagales; family Cyclobacteriaceae; genus Fulvivirga. The sequence continues at coordinate 6,203 of CALBPF010000208.1, forward strand.
TCAACAATAAGATGAATGTGTTGCCCTTTACCAGAGTTAGCCAGGCCTTTTGATCCGGCATCACCGGTTTGTGCACCTAATTCATAATTCTCAACTGTAAAGTTGAAGCTAATCGCTCCTGTATCTAACGGCGAGTCTCCGGGAGAAACCATGGCCAGTGAGGCGTCTGCATACTCCGGAGAACCAGAAACCTTTGATAGCGTGATTGGAGCCGGCGCTTCTTCTGCAACTACTTCCTCCATATCGGCTGATTCTTCCTGTTTAGGCGCTGAGCACGCAAATATGGCACAGCTTACTATAAGTGTAAGGAGCTGTCGCTTACTAATATTATAATTCATATTGAGTTGTTTTAGTTGAACTTGTTACAAAACTAAACATCCTAAACTATTTGACACAGCTTAGGACGCCCAGCTAATGAAATAACAAAAAAGCCAGCGCTTTGGCTGGCTCTTTTAACTTATTTTTCACAGTCTGCATGAAGATAGACCATGACACCATAATAAAGTCTTACTCGATTTTCTTCTTATCGAGATCTACCACTACAGGCGATGCAATAAAAACGGAAGAATAGGTACCTACAAGAATACCAACAAGGAGAGCAAATGAAAACCCTCTAAGTACCTCCCCACCAAAAATAAAAAGAATCAAAACCACAATTAGCGTAGTGGCTGAAGTAATTAAAGTACGATTAAGCGTGCCATTAATTGCGGTATTAAATACCTGTTGACGGTCACTGCTTGTACCCAAATTCAAAAACTCCCTGATTCTATCAAATACCACCACAGTATCATTAATAGAGTAACCTATTATGGTAAGTAACGCTGCCACAAACACCTGGTCTACTTCATATTTAATTCCCAGAAGACCGGCTATAGCAAATGCTGAGATCACAAAAGCCGTATCATGTACAAGCGCAATAATAGCGCCTGTACTAAACTGCCACTTTCTAAATCTAATGAGGATATATAAGAAGATGATAACAATAGCGAATATCCCGGCTTCATAAGATGACTTTTCAATATCGTCAGCTATAGTTGGACCTACTTTAGACGACCCTGAAATTATAAATCTACTATCGTCTAGCTGAGCATCATTCTCAGTATATTTCAAGTCTGTAAATCCTTCTAAACCAGCTATAAGAGCATTTTTCACTTTACTGTCCGCTTCGTCTGATTCATCATCAATTAAATATGAAGTAGTGACCTTTACAATATTATTACCACCGAAGTTCTTTACCTCTGTTCCTGCATTCTCAAAAGTGTTACTTAAGGCAACCTTCATTTCGGTTGCCTCCACAGGATCTTGAAAATTCACAATATAAGAACGACCACCTTGAAAGTCTACACCAAGATTCAATCCTTGTATGGCTGTAATTGACAAACCTAGTCCGATGAAAATAATCGAGAATAAATAAGCAATTCTTCTTTTACCCATGAAATCTATTCCAAGATGAGACAATAAACCGGCAGACAATGGCGTCTTAAATGATACCTTACTTTCATCTCCTTTTCTTGTCATCCATTCTACTACAACTCTGGTAATATAAACGGCAGAAAAGAACGAACAGAAAATACCTATAATAAGTGTTATCGCAAATCCCTTGATCGGACCTTGGCCTAGAATGTAAAGAATAAATGCCGTCAAAAGCGTAGTAAGGTTGGCGTCGACAATTGAGCTAAAAGCTTTCTTATACCCGGTAGTAATAGCTTCTCTAAGTTTGATACCATTCCTCATTTCTTCACGAATACGCTCAAAAATCAGGACGTTAGCATCAATGGACATACCTATAGTTAACACAATACCAGCAATTCCGGGTAGCGTTAGCGCACCATTCAGCTGAGCCAGAATCCCGAGGATAAAGAAAATGTTAAATACCAATGCAATGTTAGCAACAAAACCACCCTTAGCGTAGTAAGCGATCATAAACAACACTACAACCACCAAACCCGAGAGTATGGAAATAACGCCTTGGCTTCTTGCTAATTGCCCTAATGTTGGCCCTACAATCGCTTCTTCAACAATACGTGTAGGAGCCGGTAGCGATCCTGCCTTTAGGATATTTGCAAGGTCTTTTGCCTCATCAACCGTGAAATTTCCAGAGATCGAAGAATTACCATTAGGAATCTCCCCATTGACATAAGGGGCAGAATACACCAAATTATCCAAAACAATCGCTATTCTGCCTTGTGGGTTTTTACTGGCTGCCTCTCTTGTCATTTTAGCCCATACACGGGTGCCCAAGGCATTCATTTGCATACTTATTGCAGGCCGGGCATATTCATCTAAATCTTGCCTGGCATCTGTAATAACCTCACCCGTCAATTGCGCATTACCGCCTCTACCCACTCGTACAAAATATAACTGAAGTAATTCTTCACCGGTTTGCTCACTGACAGTTGCCTTAACTTCCCATAAAGGCTTAATGGTGCGTGGAAGTAGCGCTTTTACATCACTTCTACGTATGATCTTTCCAATTTCAGCCGTATCACTCAAATCATAGATCAACGCACCCTGAGCCTTAGTTAAGGCGAATAGTGGCGATATTTGAGAGTTAACAAGAGAATCCAGCGCAGACTCAGCTTCAGCTGCACTGTCTTGAGCGTCCAGCGCATTATCCAAATCTGTAGCTGTGGTGTCATCTTCAATATCACTACTTAATAAGTCCCCAAGGCTTTCCGAAGCAGTGTCATTGCTATCAGATCCTCCACCTATACTATCTAGGTTTAGAGACCTTTCCGCTTGTTGCTCTTTTACCAACATATCATTAATTGCTACCAGTGAGTTATTGTACTCCTGTATTTCTGCTACTTCCCAAAACTCTAATTTGGCAACTCCCTGAAGTAGTTTTCTAACCCTTTCAGGGTTATCTGCGCCAGGTATTTCAATTTGGATCCTACCCGTTCCTGGTAGTCTTTGTATATTAGGTTGTGAAGTACCAAACTGATCAATTCGCGTCCTCAGAATTATAAAGGATCGATCTATAGCATCTTCTATCTCTTTATTGATAATTTCCATAACATCGGCATCGGCATCTCCCCTGCTGATTCTACCGCGATTAGCCGCGGTAGCAAAAATATCAGCTAAAGGCCGATCAGAGCCTTCCTGATATGATTCATAGAACAAGTCGCCAAAAGCAGCTTGGCTATTCCTTTGTTTCTGTCTTGCGGCGGTAATGGCTTGATTAAAAGCCGGATCTTCATTGTTACCGCTTAACCCTCTTATGATGTCAACCGGTGAAACCTCAAGGGTAACGTGCATGCCGCCTTGTAAGTCTAGCCCTAGATTTAATTCGGTATCTTTTACCTCCTTATAAGTATACTCCGCGCCAAATAGATTATGGACGGGTAAGTTCCATATGGAATCAAGATAGGCCTGCTTCTTTCCAAGATCAACCACACCATTGGTGTCAGTAGCATAGTCTATAGCATCTTGACTAATGGATCTTGAAACAAATGTGAATGATAAATAATAAACGCATAGCAGTGTTATAATAACTGTTAGCACTACTACAGCTCCTTTATTTTGCATGATTGTAAATAATTAAAAATTTCTAAGTTTGAAAAATGAGTTCCGTAAAAGGATTAGCTGAATATGGAAATCAGGGATTAGGGGGCGTTCGGCGATATAATTAAATTGAACAGCGTTTCAAAATAACGGTCTAACCTGAGTGTTTTTGGAACTTCATTCGTACCAATTTCAGGGCTAATAATAATTTCACTGATGAAGTCGAGTGTCTGATTTATCGAAATTTGGGCAAAAGAAGCAACAGCTTCATGCGCCATCTTTAAAACGGGAAGCTCCTCTCCGTTCTCATCAGTAACGTCCAGGCATATACCATCATTTGCAGTCTCTAAATAGCTATAATAGCATGTTTGACTAAAGAGAATAGCAAAAGCAGCCAGTAATCCCAGAGCCATGCCCAAGGTTTCTGTGCGTTTCGTTATTTTAAGAATCGATTTCATTTAGGGATACAAAGCTATATATTATCCGCCATAAAACAACTACCGGTTATATAAGGTGGATCTTAAAAAGCCGCTAAGCACATCCAGCGCTTTGTCAAAATTATGGTTGTTGGGTATAATAATGTCCGCCTCATCCTTCAAGGGCTTCAGATATTTATCATAATTGGGCATAACGTGCCGTTCGAAACGGTATAATACATCGTCTAAGTCATATCCCCGCTCCACCCTATCCCGTACGATTCTACGCTTTAACTTCACATGTGCTTTTGCATCTATAAAAATTTTTATATCTAAAAGCGTACTAACTTCCTGGAAGTAGATTACAAACAGCCCATCTACAACAACTATAGGGGCAGGCTTGAATTCAAGTATTTTTGGTGCAACGTTGGGATTGTTAAAAGTATATTCCTGCCTTTCAAACGCTTCTCCGGCCTTTATCTTTCGTAAATCGCTGGCAAACGCCTTATGATCAATAGACTGAGGTGTGTCAAAATTTTTTACTCCGTTTTCATCCAGTGGCTGCTGATCGCGCGGCAAGTAATAATTGTCTTGACTAATCAAACATATGTCCTCTTTACCAAACCTATGCAGAAGACTATTCAAAAACATGGTTTTTCCGGAAGCGCTCCCTCCGGTAATCCCTATTAATGTAGTATCCATTAAAAGTGTTTGGTTAAGTACTTTACAAGTTTTTGTGTTGCTATAGCACGATGACTTATTTTGTTTTTTTCATCAGCCGCCATTTGTGCAAATGTTTGTTGGTAGCCCTTTGGAATAAAAATAGGATCGTAGCCAAAACCCTGGCCTCCTTGGGGGTTATTTGTTATTGCGCCTTTTACTACACCTTCAAACTGCCGGGTTTTACCATCCTCGTTGATAAAAGTAATCACCGTTCTAAATTGGGCCTTCCTGTCCTCCTTACCCTGCAGCTTAGAGAGTAATAATTCCATATTGGCGCCAATATCTCTTTGTTCTCCGGCATATCTGGCTGAAATTACCCCAGGAGCCCCATCTAACGCAAAGACCTCTAATCCCGTATCATCAGCAAAACAGGGTACATGATAATTGTGGAAAACATAATTCGCCTTTTGATGCGAATTCCCTTCTAAGGTGCTCTGATCTTCAGCGAGTTCTTCCAAACAACCGATGTCTTTTAAGCTCAAAAGACGGATATAATCAGGCAGCATAGCCTGAATTTCTCTAACCTTGTTTGGGTTGCTGGTAGCGAAGCAAATTTGCATCCTACTCGATTTCGTTCACAGTAATGTCAAATATTAAATTGGCATTTCCTGGAATCCCAGCAACTCCTTGCGGTCCATATCCATAACCAGAAGGTATGTACAAAGTACCTGAGCCTCCCTCTCGAATTTTTGGAATTCCTATTTGCCAACCTAATATTAGACTTTGTAAAGGAAATGAGATCGAGTCTGCAGAATCAAATACGGTTTGATCACTCAACAATCTTCCTTCGTAGGTAACATTAACGACATCGCTAATATCCGGGAAATCTCCGGTACCTTCTTCCGTGATTATATATCGTAAACCTGTTGGATCAACAATTGCCGTTATACTGTTATTCTCTAAATACTCGTCAATAATTGCCGTATCTATCGCAAATTGTTCTTCGGCGCTAACAAAATCGTCATCACTATTCAGACACCCTGACAACGATAACCCAACAATTACCAAAGACAAGGAAATTATGTTCTTGTACATATTATTTTTTTACTTAATGATATCAACTAACTCAACATCAAAAACCAAAATAGAATTCGGTAAAATAGTAGCACCTCTTTGGCGAGGTCCATAGGCCATCCCGGAAGGAACGTACAATGTAGCTTTCGCTCCTTTGTTTAAAAGAACGATACCTTCATCCCAGCCAGTAATAACACTTCTTGTGCCCAATCTAAATTCTAGGGGACCATATTCCCTTCCCTCTGTGTAAATTCCTTTTTCTTTGGCAATTTCTTCATAACTACTGTCAAAGTATGGCCCATTAAGTACGTTTCCAGTATAGTTAACCCTAACTAAAGAACCATTAGTCGCTTTTTCACCTTCTCCCTCTTGCGTGATCACATAACTCAATCCCGTTTCTGTGGTTTGCGCATCAATGTTATTCTCTTCAAGGTGGACGGCTATTGCTGCTAAGTCTTCTTCTTTTTGGTTAATGGCGTCTTCCTTCTGCTTGGCCATCAACTGTTGCTGCTGCTGTTGCTGCCAGGCTCTGATACCTTCCATATCATAAATAGCTTCCACACCCATATTGAAAGTCAAGGTGGCTGTACTATCTACTTGTGGCGGAATAGGCGACTTAAAAGTATGCTTGAACAAATCTGTACACGATAGCGAGAATTGAACACTGTCACCTTGTTTTAGAACGGCAAAAATGGAATTAATACTTCCAACACTGTTTTCCCATGTAGAGTCCTTTAAGAGCGCTATGGGCGATCCATTTTTTTCTGAGCTTAACCAGACAGAATCATTTTCATCCTTGTACTCCATATTCACCAATAAGTACTCACCGTTCTTGGCAAATTCTCCTTCACCTGCATTTAGCAACTTATACTTTAATCCATTAGTAGCTGTTAGTTCTCCTTCACTACATGAACCTAAAAATAGAACTGCTCCCAACAGCGCTAACACCTTCAATAAAATTCTCATTAAGCGTATGTTTTTATATGATTAGACAATTGATCCTTATATTTTTCGAGAAGCTTCTCAAATTTTGAGACCGTAGCTTCTAACGAGAGTTCAGATTTTCCACCGGCTGCATTTTTATGTCCACCTCCTTCAAAATGTGAGCGACTGAATTCACTCACAGAAAAATCTCCGATAGACCGAAAGGAGATCTTAATCATCACAGATCTATCAATAATAAGGGCTGCAAACTTTATCCCTGTTATTGAAAGCGCATAATTCACAAGCCCTTCCGTATCACCGGTTTGAGAGTTAAAGCGTTTTAAATCTTCCTGTGAGACGGCAAAATAAGCCGTATTATATTCGGGTAAAATTGTAAGCCTTTCGCTCAGCGCAAAACCTAAAAACTTAATTCTATTTACAGTATTGGAATCATAAATAAGTTTTGCAACATGCGCCGTATCAGCGCCATGCCGGATGAGTTGAGCACATACCTCAAAAACATGCTCTGTTGTATTTGGGTGTTTGAAATTTCCCGTATCAGTCATAATACCTGCATAAAGGCATTCGGCTATTGCCCGGTCAATCAACTCATCCTCTCCTAGTTCAGCTATAAGCTGGTACACCAATTCGGCAGTAGCTGCCGCATCTGTCGTCCAGTAGGTGAAATCAGCAAAGTCATCCGGATCCAAGTGGTGGTCTATTAAGACCTTCTTCGAACGCGATGCAGCCACAATCTCACCCAGGTCATTCAAACGATCCAGGCTGGAGAAGTCAAGGCAGCAAACCAAGTCTGCTTCATTAACTATTTCCGAGCTCTTGGTTTCATTCCCCTCAAAAATGAGCACATCATCATTCCCTTCCATCCAGGATAGAAAATCAGGATAATCAGTAGGGGAAATCACCTGAACCTGATGCCCCTTCTTTTTTAAGAGTCTGGCTAACGCTAAAGAAGAGCCTAAAGCATCAGCATCAGGCTTATGGTGAGTAGTTATTACAATCTTTCCAGGAGATTTTATTAACTCTCTAAATATTTCAACATTCTGCATTTGTAAGTCCTCGCCCTCTACCAAAGAAGGTTGATGCTTAATTAAGCGGCAAAATTGATGATAAAAATAGTCTAAAGCAACACGATAAAAGTCAGAACCTTACTTGTTGATTTACATAAAATCGGCTAATAGCTTTTAAAGAATAGTGCTACTTTTGCGGCCAAATTCATTTATCAACAATAAAACAATGGCAGAAAAAAGAACATTTACAATGATAAAACCAGACGCAGTAAATGCTGGAAATACAGGAGCGATCACTAAAATGATAGAAGAAGCCGGCTTCAAGATCATTGCTATGAAAAAGACCCAACTGACCAAACAAAGGGCGGGACAGTTTTACGAAGTCCATAAGGACAGACCTTTTTATAATGATCTTACATCTTACATGTCTTCAGGACCTATCATTCCAATGATTCTGGAGAAAGACGATGCCGTAGCTGATTTTCGAAAGCTGATTGGCGCTACTAACCCAAAAGAAGCTGCTGAAGGTACTATTCGCGCCTTATTTGCAGAATCTATCGAAGCAAATGCGATCCATGGATCTGATTCCGATGAAAATGCAGAAATAGAAGGCAACTTTTTCTTCTCGGAAACGGAGCAATTCTAATTTACTTTAGGGCCCGGGGTTCCGGGCCTAAAGTTTTACACATACATTCTTGGGCTCGGTGAAAAACCTAAGAGCTTCTAACCCACCTTCTCGACCCATGCCGGACTGCTTCATGCCGCCGAAAGGTGTTCTCAAGTCACGGACCAGCCAGCAATTCACCCAAATGACACCACTTTTAATTTGATCGGCGACAAGGTGTGCCCTTTTTAGGTCTTCAGTCCACAAAGTAGCTGATAGCCCATAAGCTGTACTATTCGCATATTCGAGCGCTTCATCCTCATCTTCAAAAGGCATTATGGTTACCACAGGCCCGAATATCTCTTCTTGATTTATGCGACACATGTGATCAAGACCTATGATAATAGTTGGCTCAACAAAATACCCTTCTTTGCACCTTCCATCTACTGTTACCCTTTTACCACCCACTATCACGGTACCCCCTTCTTCCTTTGCCAGTTGTATATAACTAAGAATTTTATTCATATGATCCTCAGAAACTATTGCCCCAAGTTTAGAGCCTTCTTCTAAAGGATCGCCTACCTTGAGTAACCTCGTTTTCTCCACAAAAGCATCAAGAAACTTATGGTAAATTCCCTTCTGAACAAAAATTCGAGAACCACATAAGCATATCTCTCCTTGATTAGCAAAAGATGAATGAATGGTGGTGTTTAATGCAAGCTCAAAATCGCAATCATCAAATAATATATTAGGATTCTTACCGCCCAACTCAAGTGAGAGTTTTTTGAACATGGGCGCCGCAGTCACTGCCAGTTTTTTTCCTGTTTCTGTACCTCCCGTAAATGAAATGATTGGCACTTCAGGATGCTCAACAATGCTTTGACCAGCCTTTGAACCTAAGCCATGAACAATATTCAAAATCCCCGGAGGTAAGCCCGCTTCAACACATATTTTAGAGAAAAGATAGGCCGTCATCGGCGTGATTTCAGAAGGCTTGGCAACTACTGTATTTCCTGCGGCCAAAGCCGGAGCGATTTTCCAAGTGAAGAGATAAAGCGGTAAATTCCATGGCGAGATGCATCCAGCTACTCCAACAGGCTGACGCAGAGTATAGTTAATAGTGCTTTTATCCATCTGATGGAACTCGGAGGCAAACTGTTGTATGGCAGAGGCATAAAATCGCATATTTGAAGAAGCGCGTGGTATATCAACTCTGCTGGCTAGTTTAAGTGGCTTTCCATTATCGACAGACTCAGCCTTGGCCAACATTTCATGATCACGATCTATAAGATCCGCAATTTTGGATAGTATTAGTGATCGTTCAATGGCAGTAGTTTCGGACCAATCCGCGAATGCATCTTTAGCAGCTTCCACCGCTACCTCAATATCACGAGCATCTGAATCAGGGATAAGACTGTAGACTTTACCTTCGGCCGGATTATAATTATCAAGATACTTGCCGGAGATGGCAGCCTGAAATCGGCCGTTGATATAGTTTTTAATTTTCTTCATGGTGCACTCACCCATCCGATGCCCTTTTAACCAGTCCAGCTTTTATCGGATTTTGGTGGATGTAATGAAAACAGATAAAAGGATAGTTTGTATACCTACTTTCGAGATACTTAGCTCTGGTTTTCTGTTGAAACAATGAACCGGTTCTTGCATACCGTTTGTTTATCGCTTGTGTGTATGATCGAAGAACCAGAGCTATACCATTACTGGTCTTTTTACTCTTCAGACCTGACTTATTGGAAGACTTTGAGTCATCCAATAAATAAGTGTAATCAACATAAATCAAGCAATGAAAGTGATTTGGCAATAAGCAGTAGGCAACTATACTCACAAGTGGCAAAAGGTTGTTCCTTATCTTACGTAAGAAGAAAGTATAGTTTTCGTTATTATAAAAGATTTTCTGCCCATTATTTGCGTGGTTATAGACATGATGAAACCCCCTTTGACTAAAATCCATTTCTCACGATTTAACTTGGTTAACACACTTACAAACAACTCAACCTACCACCGTCTACAGGCAAGTTGATCCCATTAATATATGCTGCCGAGGGACTGGCAAGAAAAGCAACTGCATCCGCTATTTCACTGGCGTTAGCAAAACGTGCAGCCGGAATTTCTTTCATCATAGCCTGAGAAACTTGCTCAATTGAAGCGCTCAATTTCTCCGCCTTGTTCTTAATAATTGATTCCAGACGCACGGTAGCGGTAGCACCCGGCAGGACATTATTCACGGTAATTCCATGTTCTCCGAGTTCATTGGCCAGTGTTTTTGCCCAATTAGCTACTCCACCTCTTATAGTGTTAGACACACCTAAACCATCGAGAGGTGACTTTACAGATGTGGAAATAATATTGATGATCCGCCCGTACCCTGATGAAATCATCAGGGGAACAAGGGTTTGAGCCATAATTTGATTGCAGATCAAATGCCGGTTAAAAGCAATCCTAAATGCTTCCAAATCCGCATCAATTGCTTTTCCGCCGGGAGGGCCGCCAGTGTTGTTTATCAATATATGCGCACCGGCATTTTCGGAAATGTAGGTTTGTATCTTTTCTTTAAGTTCTTTTGGACTATCAAAATCAGCCTGTACATAGTCATGATTTTGCGACGCATTAGGGAGTTGCTTCACTACTTCCCTAAGGCGGTCTTCCGAACGAGCAACAAGGGTAATTTTCGCACCTAGGGTTGCTAATTGTACCGCTGAAGCCTTCCCGATCCCTTGGGTGCCTCCGCATACAAAAGCGTGCTTACCTGTTAAATCTAAATCCATAAACCTCTGATCTATTTTGTCTAAATTTAACCAGAATTAGACGAATTAAACTATGGCAATCCAGCGACCTTTTAACCTTCAAAAATGGATAGATGAAAACAGGGACATTTTAAAGCCTCCGGTAGGAAACAAAAACCTATATGCCGATGCCGGGGATTATATAGTAATGATTGTTGGAGGTCCAAACGCTCGAAAAGATTATCACTACAACGAGACAGAAGAGCTGTTTTATCAACTTGAAGGAGATATTATAGTTAAAATTCAGGAAGAAGGGCAGGCCGTGGAAATTCCTATCAAAGCTGGAGACATGTACTTACATCCGGCCAAGGTACCACATTCGCCTATCCGCCCTGAAGGCAGCGTGGGATTAGTGATAGAGCGCAAACGGGAAGCAGAACACTTGGACGGACTTCAATGGTACTGCGATAACTGCAATAATTTATTGCATGACACTTATTTCCCGCTTACCAATATAGAGAAAGACTTTCTTCCCAGGTTTAAGGAATTTTACCGATCTGAGGATTTAAGAACATGCAAAAAGTGTGGGTATGTAATGGAAACTGATCCACGCTTCGTTGATTAATATTCATGCGCTATAAAAATTCGGTCGATTTCGCTGAGGCAATGGATCAAAAAGATCCGCTAAAATCTTACCGCCGACAATTTCATATTCCCAAACACAACGGTAATGACTGCTTATATTTCACAGGTAACTCACTTGGGCTGCAACCTAAAACTGTAAAACAATTTATAGATCAGGAACTATCTAATTGGCAAGAGTTAGCTGTTGAAGGGCATTTCAAAAGTAAAACACGTCCGTGGTTTCACTATCACAAGCACAGTAAGGAAGTATTGGCCAGGTTAGTTGGCGCAAAACCCATGGAGGTAGTGTCAATGAATAACCTAACTTCTAACCTTCACTTCATGATGGTTTCGTTTTATCGACCTGTTAAAAGTAGGTACAAGATATTAATGGAAGAAGGAGCCTTCCCTTCGGACCAGTACGCTGTCGAAAGCCAAATCAAATATCATGGATACGATCCTAAAAAGGCGCTGGTGGAACTTCATCCGAGAGAAGGTGAGGACATATTAAGAACAGAGGACATTATTGAGGCTATTAAAGCTGAAAGTGATAGTCTGGCAATGGTCTTATTACCGGGAGTGCAGTACTTCACAGGCCAGTGGTTTGATATCGGGCAAATCACCAAAGCCGGACATCAGGCAGGCGCCTATGTGGGTTATGACCTGGCACATGCCATTGGTAATGTACCTCTTCAGCTTCATAATTATAACGTGGATTTTGCAGTTTGGTGTAGTTATAAATATCTGAATTCAGGACCTGGCGGTGTCAGCGGTATTTTTGTTCATGAAAAACATGGCCATAACAGCGGTATCCCAAGGTTCGCCGGTTGGTGGGGACATAATGAGGATGAGCGTTTCAAAATGCAAAAAGGTTTTAAACCCATGCAGGGTGCGGACGGGTGGCAACTAAGCAATGTAAACGTACTGGGGTCAGCGGCTCATCTGGCTTCATTGGAAATCTTCGGAGAGGTAGGTATTGAAGCATTGAGAGAAAAAAGCCTTCTATTAACTGGGTTCGCCGAGTTTCTTCTGCAGTCAATTTCAGATGAGAAATTGAGGATATTAACCCCTGAAAAAGAAAATGAACGTGGATGCCAACTATCACTTCTGATCATGAAAAACGGTAAAGAAGTATTTAATCAATTGACCGAGCAAGGCGTGATAGCAGATTGGCGTGAGCCCAACCTGGCAGAACACGGAGGGGTAATTCGAATCGCCCCTGTACCACTTTACAATACATTCAACGATATCTACAAATTCTATCAAATACTTAAGGAAGCGCTGGATGAGTAATAAAAAATCAATAGCTCTTGTCGGAGCAGGCTTGGTTGGTTCTCTTTTAGGCATTTATCTGGCAAAAAGAGGGTACAAAGTAAATATTTTCGAAAAGAGACCCGACATGCGCAAGCAAGAGTATCAAGGTGGGCGATCAATAAATCTGGCGCTTAGCAACCGAGGATGGTGGCCATTGAAAGAACTGGGCCTCGACAAAATTGCAAAAAGCATGATTATACCTATGAAAGGTCGAATGATGCACGACGATTCCGGGCAACTTACATTTCAGCAATATGGAAAGCAGGGCGAAGCGATAAACTCGATATCTCGTGGTGGCTTGAACGAACTTTTGATGAATGAAGCAGAAAAAGCGGGTGTTACCATTCATTTTGATGCCTCGCTTACAGAAGTAGATTTTGAGAATACAATTATTTCCTATTCACAATATCAGAAGTTTAAAAAATTTGAATCCGATATCATTATAGGGTCTGATGGAGCATTCTCTGCGGTTCGTAAATTTATGGAAGTAACAGATCGCTTCAGCTACTCCCAACATTTTATCGAGCATGGTTACAAAGAGTTGACCATCCCGGCAGGACGAAATGGCGAGTTCCTCCTCGATAAAAATGCCCTGCACATCTGGCCCAGAGGTAACTATATGCTCATAGCTTTGCCTAACCCTGACGGAAGCTTTACATGTACACTTTTCTTCCCGTATGAAGGAAATCCATCTTTTTCCAGTGTGGTATCTGATAATGATGCAGTTGAATTATTTAAAAAAGACTTCCCCGATGCTCTTGAATTGATGCCTTCATTCATTGAGGATTACAATACCAACCCAACTTCATCTCTGGTAACCGTCAAGTGTTATCCATGGGTTAGGAATAAGACCCTAATCATTGGAGATGCTTCCCATGCTATTGTGCCTTTTTACGGCCAAGGCATGAACAGCGGATTTGAAGACTGCCGAGTACTTAATCAGCTTCTGGACGATTATAATGACGACTGGGATGTAGTGCTTCCCAAATTTCAACAACTTAGGAAGCCCGATGCCGATGCTATTTCGGACCTCGCAATGCAGAATTTTATCGAAATGAGAGATCTGGTAGGAGATGAACAGTTTTTACTTAGGAAGAAAATCGAAGCCCGGCTTTACGAATGGTATCCCCATAAGTGGATACCGCTATATTCTATGGTTACTTTTAAGGAAAAAGTGCGTTATTCTGAAGCTTTACAAAAGGGAAAAGTCCAAAAAAATATAATGGATGAGGTAATGCGAAAGCCGAATGTCGAAAATGCCTGGGAGGACCTGGACTTTTCATCCATAGTGGCTGAGCTAAATACCTAACTCTGTTTTTATAAAGTTAAGCGTATCAAGCTCCTGAGGACTCGCTTGATCGTCCTTTCTGAAAAGCTCAAGTGTTTCGGCAAGGAAATATTTGGACGCCTCATTTTGATCAAAATACTCTTGCAGGGCACTGAAAAATTTGGATTGCCATTTCTTTCT
>CALBPF010000209.1 GCA_937899105.1 uncultured Flammeovirgaceae bacterium
AAAATAATCGGTGCTGGCGAATTGATTTTGGGAAGTAAATATTCGTCCACTGCCGCTAGACAAAAGTAATTGCTCTCCTTCAAACCAGTCGTAGGGAACTACACTGACTGCTCGGTCCACAGCCGGAAATTCGCGTACCAAAGTTTCAGCCAGAAGGCCGGGTGTATAAGGTTCAGTGCTGACATTTGATGGATTGCGGTCATTTTGCAGTATTTGTACTAACCGATCTCTATTCGTATGGAATCCATCTATTTTCAACTCATCCTGTACCCATAAATAGATCAGTAGAGTACTTGTAATGCCAATAAACAGGCTTAAGAAGTTTACTAAAAAGGAAGTTTTAGCCTTTTTGTAATGACGGATGGTGAGTAGTAGATTATGTCTGATCATGGTAGTTGCATTTGAAGTTTTACCTTGTGTCGTTTTCATAAATGCTGGCCTGAAATGCCGTAGTACTGTCCACAGAAAGTTCCATTTTGCTACCGCAGGAGACCTGCTGTATTGCGCTTTGAATATCTCGGTAAGGTCACCTTCAATCTCATCGATATAATCTTCTCGGCAGAACCAGCGAAGGAACTTAAGGACCGTATTTGGCGGAGTGGGCTGCAAATTATTCGCGATTGATACAGTCTACGGGATTTGAATTCGCTGCTCTAAGCGTTTGTACACTCACTGTTAGCCAGGCAATAGCCAGCGCAGCAGCTCCTGATAGCCCAAACCACCACCAAGATAGATTTACCCGGTAAGCAAAGGAACTCAGCCATTCTTCTGCAAAGAAATAGCTTACAGGAAGGGCAATAACCACAGCAATAACCACCATTTTGATAAAATCAGAAGACAGCAGTTTTACAATATTGAAAACCGATGAGCCCAATAATTTTCGGATACCGATTTCTTTTTGCCGTTTTTCAGTGGTGAAAGCGGCAAGCGCCAATAAGCCTAAACAAGAAATAAGAATCGCAATGCCTGCAAAGTAATTAGAGAGAGTGGCTACGCGTTTTTCCGCTGTGTAAAGTTTTTGGTAGTCATCGTCTAAGAAAGTGAAATCGAAAGGTAAACCTCCATTAAAGTCTTTGTGAAAGGCTTCTAGACGGGAAATAGTTTCGGCCGTTCTGCCGGGCTCAATTTTAATCAATACACTAGTAAGGTCGGGATATAGCTGTATAAAACAAGGTATAACTTCCTCGTAAAGGGATTCGAAATGGAAGTTATCCACTACTCCTACAATTTGTCTTTCCTCGCCCCAGATCTTTACCGTTTGCCCGATGGGATCTTCCAACCCCATCGCCTCAATGGCGGCTTGGTTAAAGATGATATTTGGTTCTTCGGCCTTGTAGTTGTCTGTGAATGAGCGCCCTTCCAATACCTTGATGCCGAGCAATTCGATCCATTGGTAATCCACCTCCAGGTTGCCGAATCTTACTTTTTCATCAGGCTCACGTCCGGGCCAATCCACACCAGAAGTACCGCCAACGCCCCCAACTAAATCGTGACCAAAGGCGCTTGCACCCTGCACACCGGGGATTTTTTTGATTTCTTTTATAAACACAGGAGACTCGTCGAACAAGCGACCTACATTCTTCAGAGCGATGATATTATTATCATTATATCCCAGGTTTTTGGTTTGAATGAGGTCGATTTGCTGATATACTACTACCACTGCAATAATGAGTATAATCGAAATTGAAAACTGGAAAATGACCAGCCCTCTGCGGATCAGGTTTTCAGAAATACTCTTCAGCGATTTGCCCATGGTGTTGCCCTTCAAAATGCTGGCGGGCATAAAGTGAGACAGGTACATCGAAGGATAGATGCCTGAAATCATACTTACAAATACTGTCAAACCAACCAATGCCAAAATGAAAGCGGGTTCGATGGACAACTGCAGGGCTTTTCCAGTAAGCAGATTGAAGTTTGGGAGTAGCAAATAGACCATAATCAGTCCGAGTATCATGGACAGTGTAGTTACGAGTAAAGACTCGGTCAAGAACTGTACAACCAAAGAACCGCGACGTGCCCCGACGGTCTTCTTAATGCCTACTTCTTTAGCTCGGCGTGATGCCCGGGCCGTAGTAAGATTAATGAAGTTGATGCAGGCGATGCCTATGATGAATATGGCGATCAATGAAAAGAGCTTCACATAGCCAATTCTACCCCCAGTTAGTTGCCCATTTGTATAGGTGTTGTACAGATAAGCGTCGGAAAAAGGTCGTATAAAAAGTGAACCAATATATTTCAGGTATTCATCGCCATTGGCGGCCAGGAACTTTTGACGAACATAATTTCGAATTTTTTGATCAAACTCGGCGCTATTAGTACCTTCTTTCAGTAACACGTACGTATCAGGATTACTGTTCCCCCAATGATCCATGTTTTTCTTATTGCGTTCGTAGTATACCTGGTAATTGAAAAGTAAATCGAATTGCGCGGTAGAATTTGCCGGAGGCTTTCGGAATATGCCAGATACCTGGTAATTGCCTTCTGTGTCCTCCTGCTCCCAACCAATGGTTTTGCCAATGGCGTTGTCCGACGAGCCAAAGAGATTGGTAGCAAATTCTTCTGATATTACTACCGCATATTTATCGGATAATACCTGATTACGATCACCTTGTAAGATCTCCCATGAGAAAATATTGAGGTAATCAGGTTGAGCAAACTGCCCCCGGGCCTGTAGGTATTGTTTTTCATAATTTACAATACCCTTTTGTATGTCGAACCACTCCGGCGGTATCACACTTGAAGCATATTCAACTTCCGGAAAATCATTTTTGAGCTCACGGGCCAGTATGCCAGCGGTGCCGGAAATGGTGAGTGAATCACCAGGTTTGGGAAGGTTTTGCATCACTTGATAGATGCGCTGCTCATTGGCATGAAACTTATTTATGCTCATTTCATCAGTTACCCAGAGGTAAACCAGTATAACGCAAGCAATGCTTGTGGATAAGCCTGCCAGATTGATCAAGAGCGAACCGGTGTACTTTTTAAAGTTCCGGATGGCAAGAGTTAAATTATGTCGGATCATTGTTGTTGTATTTGAGTTGTGATTGAATTGAAATGCTTTGATGAATTCAGGTCTGAGATGACGAAGCGTATTCCAAAGGAGCTTTCGTTTTGCATTGGCAGGTGAATTCTGATATTGAGTTTCATAAATTTCTATAAGGTCACCCTCGATTTCATCCAGGTAGTCTTCACGGCAGAACCAGCGGAGGAATTTAAGGGCATGGTATGGAGGAGTTGGTTTCATTATTCACTCAACTAGCTCTTCAAACTGTTAACAGGGCTTGCTAAACCGGCTCGAATGGACTGATAGCTAATCGTTAGTAGGGATATGATGATTACCAGTACACTGGAGAAAAGAAATACGTCTATGCCGAGTTTAGTTCGATAGGTATAATCGGCCAGCCATTGTTCCATTAAGTACCAGCTTACCGGTACTGCGATCACAATGGAAATCAGAACGAGTCTAACGAAATTGAAAGTCAATAATCTGAAAACATGGTTAAGGGAAGCTCCTAAGACCAGTCTAATACTGATTTCTTTCGTTCGCTGCTCCACCATGAAAGCTGAGAGGGCAAATAGGCCAAGACAAGCCACTATGATCGCAAGGATGGTAAATGACGTAAATATCTTAGCCATCTGCTGCACATCTTCATGCATGAGGGCAAAACTGTCATCTAAAAAGGAGTAGCGTATTTCTTGATGTGGGGAAAACTTTTTCCATTGTTTTTCAATGGCAGTGAGCACACCAGCGATATCATCAGATTGTATTTTAACGGAAGTTGTGGCCGAGCTAGGGGCAATGACGAGACTAAGGGGCCTGATAGAATCTTTCATGGACTCAAAGTGAAAATCCTCAATAACACCAATAATGGTCCTTGGGTTATTAAAGGTTTCAATGCTTTGACCAATAGGATCTTCAAAACCGAATTCACTGACCATTTTTTGGTTAATTATTTTAGAAGACCGATCTGATGCCATATGCTCGTTGAAGTCTCTGCCTGCTACGAGTTTTATACCTAAGGTTTTGATGTAATCAGCATCTACGCTCCATATTTGTCCATAGACAGGGTTTTCCTGTCCACGTGTACCCTCCTTATAAAAACCATTATTATCTCTCATTGCGCCTTCAACCGGTAAATAATTACTCACAGAGACATGTTTAACAGAGGATAATTCAAGCAATTCATTTTTGAAAGTCGGAAGTTGTTCTCCCAACGTATTGGTTCCCTGGATCATTACCACTTGCTCCTTATCAAACCCCAGATTTTTATTGAGCATAAAGCTCATTTGACGATGAATAACGAATGTGGCAATGATCAAGGCCACAGAAGTTGTAAATTGAAAAATGACCAGGCCACTTCGTAAGCCGGATGATTTACTTCCCCTACTTAAATTTCCTTTTAAGGTATTGATAGGTTTAAATGAGGATAAGTACAGGGCCGGATAAAGTCCTGTCAAAACGCTGAGTGCCAGACACGTACTGAATAACAAAGGTAGAAACCACCATTCAAACCAGGGGAGAACTAGCGTTTTTTCAGATAGATTGTTAAAAAAAGGAAGAAGAAGTAGCGCCAAGACCAAGGCCAGGGAGAAAGATAATAAGCTGAATACAAGGGATTCAGTTAAGAACTGATAAATGAGCCTCTCC
>CALBPF010000210.1 GCA_937899105.1 uncultured Flammeovirgaceae bacterium
CAAAGAAGATACTTGACCCTGCGCTGTACCTTTTGAGATATACAACCTTTTTGCCTATTATCTGCACTAATGGGATAATTGGTATTTCAATTTATGACAGAACAACAGTTGGTGGATACCTTCCTGCAATCCAGAAACGAAAGGGACTTTCACAAGCTTTATGATAGTTATAAGCTACCATTAAGTAGAACAGCCGTCTATTTATGCAATCATGATTTAAGCATAGCCGAAGATTGCTTACAGGAAATGTGGGTAGTTGCCTTGAACAAGCTGGCACAATTCGAGTGGAAATCGACTTTAAAAACCTGGTTAACAGGAATTCTTATCAATATCATCAAGCGGAGGCTGCCTAAAGAAAATTTATCCAAGCCTTTACCAACTGATGACGGCATTATTCAATATCAACCCGAAGTACTACAGGCAATAGATTTGAAAAATGCTATTTCTCAATTGCCGAGAGGTTATCGGGAAATCCTCGTTCTCCATGATATTGAAGGTTTCAAGCACAAAGAAATAGCATACCTGCTCACCATTAGCGAAGGAACAAGTAAAAGCCAGTTACATCATGCACGTAGAGCCATGAGGAATTATCTGCGTGACTCAAAACAAAAGATCTATGAATAGTACGGACAAACTCTCAGATGTCGAAAAGAAGGTTTTTGATGAACTAAGAAATGAAAGTCATCTATTCCCAAGACAAAAAGTCGTCAGCCGCTTGAAGAAAGAAGGGCTCATCAATTCTTCCAAAAAGCATTGGTGGAACCTGGCTGCAGCGGCTATTATTTTCTTTGTGGGTATTTCCTTAGGACTTCTTTATCAGTTTAGAGCACCTGCCAAAGACACCTACAACTACATGCTGGTTCTTTATGAAGATCAAGAGTTTAGAGCTGGTGATCCACAACAGATGTTTGAAGAATATAGTAAATGGATGGACTCCATTGAAAAAATGGGAGTAGCCATCACGGGGCAGGAGTTAAGGTCCACCTCATTAATTATAAACCCTTCTGGATATGAAGACAACCCAAAAATCACGATATCGGGCTTTTTTCTACTTCAGGCAACCTCTATTACCGAAGTGAAAACAATTGCATCAGGAAGTCCTCACCTCACATACGGAGGCCGCATAGAAATTAAAGAATACATGAAACGATGAAATCATCTCTCCTACTTATTCTTTGGTTTTGCACGACCACATTAGTTACGGCTCAACTGCGGTTCGAAGGTGTAAAGATCCAAGTGAACGATCTTAAGGCGGCTAAAGGTTTCTATCATGACATTCTAGGATTTGAGATCGTTAAGGAAAGCGAAGACCGACTCCAACTCAAAACCGAGACCTTTCCTATACAGCTTAAAAAAGTAGAGATACCGAACAGAACAGATTTTGCGACACAGGCGAACGCTAAAATCGCTTTCCATTCATCTAACTTATTAGTGGCCATCCGGTATTTATCGAGATGTGGCGTGGATATAGTAAATGATCAGATTCACAAAAATGGTGTAGGGATACATGTGTTGGTGAAAGACCCTGCAGGTAATATGCATTCCATAATGGAGATCCAATCTGGCAGAAAAAACAATTTTCAAGGGTTTAAGATTTACAATGCCGGTTTTGCGGTGAGCAGTATGGAAGAGTCTGAAGAGTTTTATGTTAATAAGCTCGGATTCGAAGTCTTATCAAGAAATTATCTACCTAATGCACTGCCTTTAAAACATCCGGACGAAACCTTCGCATTTATGTTGCATGCCAGGAAAAACACACGGCCAGCTCAAATGAGACTACAAGAATCACAGACAATGTTGATCTTTAAGACTCCGAATTTAAAGCAGATCATGCAAAGGTTAGAAGGTCTTCAAATCATACAAAAAAGTGACAAGCACATGGTTTTCGAAGACCCTTCAGGACTCATTTCAGAGATACAGCAGAAATAAGTAATTGAATGTGGCACATATTGTCCCCTTCGGGTATTCTCAATTGTCATGACATAAACAATTGATATTATGTACAGATTCATTCAAACGCAAAAATTAGTGTATTCAATCTTGTTAACCCTTCTATCAGCTCACGGGATGTTGGCACAAAATACTCTTAAATACGATTCGATAGTAGGCTCACCTGGTGCTACCATTGAACAGGTAGCCTGGCTAGAAGGGCACTGGCGAGGGCAAGCATTTGGAGGGCAGATCGACGAAATATGGTCTCCTCCCGTGGCCAAATCAATGATGTTTGCCTTTCAAGCTGAGAACAACGACAAGGTTACCTTTTATGAATTTGGGACGATCACAGAGGAGAACGGGACATTGATATTCAGGTTTAAGCACTTTCATGAGGATTTAAAGGGTTGGGAAGAAAAGGACGAAAGGTTAATCAGGAAGCTGGTTAAGATAACTAAGGATCGCGCTTACTTCAATAGCTTCACCTTTGAGCGAATAAGCGATAATGAAATAAATGTATACGTCCTCTTTAAAAAGGACTCTGGAGAGACCTATGAAATGAAGTTTAATTATCAGCGTGTCGGTTAAACTTCTCACCTGGATTCACATCATCCACTTTTTCAATTCTTTATTTTTATACCTGCTTACCACTATTTTTTCTTCTGAAGATAAAGAATTTACGGTTAGTCCGAGCTTGCGGTTTTCCATTTTTATCAATTCGCAGATAGCATCTTTTTGCACAATATATTGGCGGTTAGCACGATAAAAAATGTCTGACGGTAAGCTTTTTTCCAGGCTCTCCATTGAACCCAAGACAGTAGCTATCCTTTTGCTATCAACGGTGTAAAGGTATATTATGCCATCGCTTAGTTTAAAAAAGGCCACCTCCTCAAAAGGCATAACCAGCTTTTTCTTGCTAAGTGGAACGGTAAGTCTGGAGGGAACGGAGGAGCTATATTGCTTACTACCACTGACCAACAAAAATGAAAGGTTTTCAATTATTGCCAACAATCCTATAACGAATAGACCAATAGTAAATCCTGGGCCCGAGAAACTTTGAAAGACAAGAAACTGTACAAGGATGTATAACAGGGTTACAGTAACAAAATTGACGCCTATAAATCGCAGAACACGGTTAAGGGTGAGTGTGTCATCAGAAAAAATCCGATTTCTATATAGCAAGGTCACGGCCCAGGAACCGGAGCAAACAAAAAAGCCTATTCCTAAAATAGCCAAAAACGCCTTGTAGGGAAATTGGTAATCTCCGATAAATAGAAATTGGTGGCTGAAAATGTGGGCAAAGGAAAAAGCGATAAAGGCTACTATTCCGTAACGAATGGTAGCCATTCTCCAACCGATGTCAAAAATTCCTATATCAACCTTATTAATTCTTTTTTGCATAAATCAATTTGACTTACGCAAAATATGTTCAGCGAGTTAAACTATTCATACAACAAGATCGGATTGAAAGACTCTCATTTTACGAATGGTACGTTTGTTCAGTTGAATGGTACCTATTCTTTTCTTGAAAAGTCGAAAGTATAGGTGGTGGGCTCACCATCTTCAATACCACTGATTGTTCTTTTGAAGCTGTCCGCTTCAAAAATGTACTCCACTTTATTCGGATTGGAGTAATCAGAATTCTCAAACACTACTTTTTTATTGGTGATAGTTGTCGCCTTGAATATTTTTGGGTTCCCACCCTTAATTACTGTAAACAAAACCAGTTCATTATTAATCACTTCCATTTTGTTCATAGCCTGATAACTGACCTTTCCGTTCTCAATATATTTCGCTTTTTGTTCTAAATGTCCATCCACCTGACTTATGCTCCACGTTTCATACAGCATACCATCCCAGGCCTTGGATTTCCAACTACCTTTGAGACTTTCTTTAAATACCTTAAGAAATCGTGACTTTTCAGGTGTCTTCGAAACGCGATGGAAGGTGGTCTTTAGATAGACCTGATTCCATTTACCGTCTTTATAATCACCTACCATGAAGTTATAGGTAGAATCATTCATATATTCCCACATATCCGTTATAAAGGACTCGCCATACTGGTATTGATATAAGAGATTTTTACCCACTGCAGTAATCTTACCCTGCGTAAGACCTCCGAATACATCAAATTCCCAGAAACGGATCTCCCCGGTTTCGGTATCGATCTTCCGAACTCCCAGGTTTCGGTTACCATAAGTAGTCTGCTCCTGATTAGTAAAGCCTTTAGATTTAGCGGTAACTATGGTTTGTTCGAGGTCAAATTCAAAGTGTACTTGTTGTTTAAAGCTGCTACCATCTCCCCATTTCCCTTCGGCATACCATATTTTTCCTACCAAATTATTAAAAATCGAAAGGTCATTAGTTTGAGCCTTCAACGTGAATGAACATAGGAGCGTAAGGAAGAAAATAGAGATTTTCATAAGTATAGTTTTGAATAAAGATAGTAAGAGCTGTTTTTATCCAGCTCTTACCTCAATTTGAAGTCAAATTATGACTTTAATGCCGTTAAAATCTCCTGCATCTGTGCGGTATGCCGCATACTATGCGCAGCAATAACAATAAACAATTGATAAACATCTGCTTTGCCATATGGGGAACTACCGTAATGCGTTCTCAATTCAAGCGACTCATCCTGTAAAAAGTCCAAGATTTCTTTTCTTGATGCTTTTAGTTTCTTAAGAGCCTCTTTTTGACTTATACTACCCTCCTGAGGTTCCAGGGGAGTCTTTACTTTTACACCTCGATCGCTAATCTTACTGATCAGCCACGCATCATTCGATCGTAAATCATCATCATCGGCAGTTTCATTAAGAGCCGTTTTAATTTGTTTCATAAGTCCGCTTTCGGCTAATAAAACATGCTCCATACATTCGGCCGGTGACCAAACTTCTAAGCTTGGCTTTTTTGACCATAATCGTTCATCCATACTGGAGATGAGTTTTGAAAGATCAGCCTCCGTCCTTTTCAAGTAGTCGGTAATGAATTTGTGCTCTTCGGCGCTGATAGTTCCTGTCTGCGCATAAGCGGTAACCATAAAAGCCATTAATGCGGCTAATAGAATTGATTTCATAACGTTAAATGTTAATATAAATAATACCGGATGTTACGAGCGTAATAGAATAGAGATCAGGCGCCGCTTAAAAAATGACCCGAATGGTAGGTAATTTGAAATAAGTGGTAACTATACCCACTAGTTTAATGGCACATGAGACCTTTCGGAGCTGTACCATAGTACCATGGCAGCTAACCCGATGTTCATGACATTGATCAACAGACCAAGGACATCTTGTTGCACAATATGAATGTAGGTACTCATTAAGGTCAAGGTAACGATAAAAAAAGCCGCCAACTTGCGGATTTTCGGGAAAAGTAAACCAGATGCCGAGACCATTTCAAAAAAGCCTATAATCCCGATCAGGGAGCAGGAATAGCCCCACCCGATAAGGCTGTTCATACCTTCTCCATTCAGCTTTCCCCAACCATCTACAGCAAATTCAAAGAACAAAAATGTAGCAATACTCCAAAGAACGAAACTCTTGACATTAGACGACATATCCGAAATAAACGGTTAACTCTGTTAACCGGTTAATCTTCTTAGATAGACGGCGCGTCCCGTCGAATGAACTATTGATTCAGTACTATTAATGGAGAGGTCTTTTCGAACATTTTCATATTCAGTGGGGCAGCTTATCCCTTACCAACCCATATGTAAATGTGCCAATGACCGCACTTAATAAGACCACCAAGAAGATGGTAAAACCATTTCCAATTAAAATGTAAATAGGTCCGGGGCAAGCCCCGGTGAGCGCCCAGCCCAGGCCGAATAGTGTTCCTCCTACCAGGTATCTCACCCAGACTTTCTCCTTTGCCGGCATGGAAATAAAATCACCATTCATACCTTTTAACGAAGTCTTTTTTGCAAACCATATTACAATGACCCCAAGCACTACTGCAGAACCGATGACGCCATACATATGGAAAGACTGAAACCGAAACATCTCATAAATACGATACCAGGAAATAATCTCAGCCTTTGTAAGCGTAATCCCAAATACCACCCCGACAAGCAAAAACTTAACGAACTTCATAGTTTAAACAAACAATGGCAGTAAAAAATGGACGGAAAGCAGCCCCCCTATAAAGAACCCGACAACTGCAGTAAGTGAAGGAAGTTGAAGGTTGCTCAAACCGCTTATGGCGTGACCTGAAGTACAGCCGCCGGCGTAACGTGTACCAAAGCCGACCAGAAAGCCACCTAAAACCAGCATAGTAAATCCTTTTACCGTGGAAAAGCTATCCCAGCTGAATAGAGATTCCGGTAAGTAGTCTTTACCGGCATCTTCAATACCCAGATCAGTCAATTCTGCTACGGTGCTTTTATTCAGCTGTATTGGCTTAGGGTTTTGAAGAAACTGACTGGCAATTACCCCACCCAATAAACCTCCGATTACAAATACAATATTCCATAACTGATCACGCCAATTGAACTTGAAAAAACTGGCAACTTTGCCGGCGCCTCCTATTGCACACATCGTTCGCAAGGTGCTGGAAACACCAAACTGCCTTCCAAAATAGAGCAATAAGAACATGTTCAGTGTAATGATTGGACCAGCCACATACCAGGGCCATGGTTGACTTAAGAACTTAATCATAGTTTAGCGGGAGTTAGATATGTCGGGTATTCCAGGCTTGAATACCTCCCAAAAGGTTGTATAATCTGGTAAAGCCCTTTGAGGCCATAAACTTACAAGCCGTTACACTTCTACCTCCGCTGCGACAAAACACAAGGTAGGTCTTGTCTTTATCTAACTTATCAATCTCTTCTGAAAAAGAATTGCCCATTAGATTAATCAGTTGTGAATTGGGAATTACCCCTTCAACTTCTTCTTGCGGAGTGCGCACATCTAGTACTACCGTATCTTCCTTGACCATCAACTCCTCAAACTCTTTAACACTTATATCTTTGAAACTCATCGACTATTTAATTAGTAATTCTTTACCCAATATGTACACTGCCATAATCATTACAAACCACCCAAACCCTTGCTTTAGTTTCAGCGGACTAAAATATTTACTTACAAAAGATCCCAATATGATGCCTCCCATCGCTACTGTAGTAAATATCCCTAAGAACTGCCAATCGATAGGTTGATTTCCAATGTCACCGGTAAATCCAATCAGGGATTTAGCTGCAATGATCAATAGAGAAGTCCCCACTGCCATTTTCATTGGCAATCGGGCCAATAAGACCAACGCAGGAATAATTAGAAAGCCTCCACCGGCTCCTACCAGTCCCGTAAGTACACCTACACCTATGCCCTCCAGCATAATCATCGGGTAGTTGAATTTTAATTTACCACCGGCTCCATGTCTTGTTCCTTCATTTTTAGAACGGATCATAGAAAAGGATGCCAAAAGCATGATAACGGCAAAAAATACCATTATCGTTAAGTCCTTGGTAAGCGTAAAACTACCTGAAGTGAAAACGACTGTAGGAATAGCGGGAACTATAAATTTACGCGTAGCAAATACGGCCACAAACGACGGGATGGCAAATACAATAGCTGTCCGGTAATGCAATAACTCCTTTTTCATATAACTAAAAGAACCTACCAATGCTGACGCCCCCACAATAAAAAGTGAGTACGCTGTGGAAAGCACAGGACTTATACCCACGATATAAACTAAAGCCGGTACAGTAAGAATAGACCCGCCACCTCCTATTAATCCCAGGGTAAATCCTATAACAATTGCCGATATGTAACCGAGTACTTCGTTCATTCTGCTCAATTTAGCAGGTACAAACCTAGCCATTGAGCAAATTACGCAAAGTGACATCGGTTACAAATGGAATCATAACTTTGGGTCATGGTACTTAAAAATGTGAATGGGATGGAGCCAATAGTTACTGTAGAATGGCTGACTAATTGTATCAATGATCCCAACTTAATTATCCTGGATGCCAGTCCGGCATCTAATGTTGCGGGGCTGATACCTGAATATACAGATATCCAAATTCCAGGAGCGAGGCACTTTAACGTTAAGAATGACTTTAGTGACCTGGATAACCTTATACCAAATATGTTACCTCCTGTGCACCAGTTTAATAACGGGTGCCAAAAGTTGGGTATAAATAACGAAAGTAATATTGTAGTATATGATAATCTTGGAGTTTACATGAGCCCCAGAGTCAGGTGGATGTTTAAAGCCATAGGACATAAGCAAGTAGCTGTACTTGATGGAGGCCTTTCAGCCTGGAAAAATATTGGATTACCAACAGAACCTAAAAAAGAAAGCGCTTACGGCAAAGGGAATTTCACCGGTCAATATCAACCTGAACTAGTCAAAACTTCCGATGAGGTGTTAGAAAGCATAACCCGTAAGGACGTTTTAGTAATGGATGCGCGTTCCAAGGGCAGGTTCGACGGTACTGCAGCCGAGCCAAGAGCCGACCTGAGAAGTGGGAGAATTCCGGGCTCGGTCAATATTCCCTTCAAAAGAGTGGTGGAAGACGGCCATTTCAAGTCTAAAAATGAATTGAGAGAAATTTTTAATCAACACCAACCGGAAGATAGGCGCCTTATATTTACATGTGGCTCCGGCATTACAGCCTGTATTATCATGTTAGCTGCAGAACTTGTTATGACTAACCCAAAAGCGGTTTATGACGGTTCATGGAGTGAGTGGGGAAAGCAAACACAATTTCCTGTTGAAGTATGAATTATTGATTTTTTGATTTGATGCTATGAGCTCGATAGCTGCTTTATCTATTATTTTCTTAATTCATTGCATCTATCTTCAAAATACACATTTGTCTATTGACATAAATGCAGTTGACCTTAGCGAGGACTTAAATAAGTTATCTACACAAAATGACGAATTGATTCTCTTGATATACGAAGTCCAGGACGTTAATGCCATATTGAATGCCCTCTTGTATTTATCGGAGTTTAGACTAGATGCTCAAACTAACCAGCAGCAATTAACTACCGGTATTCAGAAACATAGTGATTTGGAATTACTAATCCTTATCCTGGAAAGGGATACAGAAAGACCTATAAAACAAATTGAACCGGTCCTGAGAATTCATACAAAATGTTGATTAAGGCCCATTCGAAAAACGATTACAACCTTACCAGGAAATATCTAGGAGGCAAAGATTTTCTTGGGACTAAAAGAATAACCTTACCCATCAATACCCGACAGAATTTATGTTTAAGGGCATTCAAAAAATGGATAAATATAATTATGTAGTTAACTTATACTAAGCTAAAACAGCTTCTTTCTCCGGAACCCGTTTGATGAAGACTTTAAATGTGGTACCTTTTCCTACTTCCGACTCAACCTCTATCCTCCCACCCAGGGTTTTAAGAGTTTCCTGAACGATATAAAGACCTAACCCCGAACCTTGGGAATTTTCCGAAGCCCTGTAAAACATATCAAAAATCCTTTTCTGATGTTTACTACTTATACCGGACCCGTTGTCACGAATGACAAACTCGTATCCGCCATCCAATATTTTTAACCCTACTTCAACATAAGGGTCTTCCTGATCATAATTATGATACTTGATTGCGTTGGTAATCAGGTTGCTAAGCAGAATATTGATCCTTTTAATATCACAGCAAATTTCTAAATCTAAGTCATAGGACTTAATTAGTTTTATCTTATCTGCGTCTTCATAGAACCTCAAATCATCACAGACGCTTTCAACCATATCATCAAATTTCGTATGGCCATAACTCAATTCTACCTTACTGTTAGTAGAATACTCCATTATGCTGCGAATGAATTCTTCAAGCTTAACCACACTCGCATTCATTTTTTCAAAATAGGTATTCAAACTCTTTTCATCCCGATCAATGGAAGCAAGCCTTATGAGACCACGGAGTGACTTAAGCGGCGCCACCAGATCATGAGATGAACGGTATACAAAATTGTCCAGCTCCGAATTGATCACTTTAAGGTGGTTGTTGGTTTCCTGAAGCTGCCCTTGTTTTGTTACCAATTCCTTAGTTCGGCTTGCAACAATCGCTTCGAGCCTTTCATTCATTACTTTCAACTGCTTCGTGCGCAAATAATAGAATAAAAAAAAGAGTGCAGTAGGGCCAAGGATCACTGATACAATGAATTCGGGTGTAAGATAAAAAGGCGTAGGTAGAGCAAAGGAATAGTGAGCCTCTTCGGAGAAATTTCCGTTAGGAAGTTTGGCCTTTACCCGGAAAGAATACTCACCACCGTCCAGGTTAGTATATTCCTTTATGAAATCTCTTCTTGGCGGACCAAAGTCCTTCTCAAAACCCTCAAGGTAAGAAGTATATTCTATTTCAGAGATATGATATCCCGGAGTCGCAAATTCAAATGAAATACCATTTTGCCCATCTTTTTCTTTTGTAGTTAACACCGTGGATACATCGGTAATTTCTCTTTCATGACTGGGCCAGTATACCTCTGAGATTCCACTATTTGTGCCCACCCATAGATGCCCTCGCTCTCCTTCAAACACCTCGCGCATCTCATCGGTATTTAGTCCCTTTTTAGAGTTTATAACTTTCTTGACTTCCAGCTCTGCATTCGTTATGATCAGTCCGCCCGACCAGGTAGAAATGGCGTATAAACTATCTCCAAAAACAGTGGCATCGTAAGACCAGATTTCCTTGGTCAAATCTGATAGCTCACTATCAACATAATTAATATCAAATGTTTGAGCATTGAATTCAAAAAAACCATTTTCCGAAGTAACCATGTAATATCCTTGGCCTCCGGGCCTTGGTATGAATGAGAAGGCTATATCATTTGCCATGGCCGCGTCGGGATTTCTTAGGACAGGCTTGTCATCAACCAGTTCAAACAGTCCTTTTCCAAATACGGAAACTATCAGTTTTCCATCTACTGAAAATATATGTCCGTCAGTCTGGTTGATTCTGGTGATTCGATTACCATTATATTTGAAAATACCATAGTAGCCCGAAAAATAAACAGCATCTTCATAAATTAACGTTTGCCATATTTCACCTATTTTGAAAGTGTCGGCCAGTAACGGAGTTAGAGAGGTATACTGAAAATCGCCGTCGACTTCTCGCATATAACCAAACTCTGAATCCCCGCCAAGGTATACCGTTGAATCATCAGCCTGAGCTATGGAAAAAACAGACTTAAATTCTTTTATCGGCGCGAGTTGCCACTTGCTACCGTTGTAACAAAGCATCCCCGACTCGTTGGCAAAGTAGATTCTATTATCAAGCCCTTGGATACCGGTATAATTGAAAGAAGCAACCCTGTAATGGGCCTGGTTAAATGCCCGGATTACGAGAGAATCCAGGAAGCTCTGGGCGTTTACTAAAGATGTACCCAAGAAAATGCATAACAGTGTCCCGATGATAGTCCATGAGCCCCTCATAACCAACCCTCAAAATAAGGAGTATAAATGAAAATTAAAAAAATAACCGGCCTTAAGCTAGCGACTCATGTAAATTATGGAGACCGGTGCAGAATGAAAGCAAAAAAATTATAAAAAGAAAGGCTTCCCAATCTTGAGAAGCCTTCCATAATTATTCTGCGCCATACTCAATGTCAAGAATACGTTCTTCGAACATACCCAAGGCAATTTTGTCTTCTCCAAGTACTTCAAACATTTCCAAGGCTCGTCGTGCAATGTATTCTTCTTCAATCTGTTCCATCACAAACCATTTCATAAACTCTTCCGTAGCAATGTCATTATATTTTCTACAGTCGTTTACAATTTCATGGATAGCATCGCTTACAGCAACTTCTATGTCTAAAGACTTTTCAAAAACCTTTTTTAAAGATCCGAAGTCATGCTCACTCTCACCAACGGTTGGAGAGATCGCTTGACATTCCATATCGCATAGGTAATGAAACAACTTCATCTGATGTTTACGCTCTTCCTCCGATTGTTTGAAGAAAAACTCTGCACTATTATCGTAGCCACGGATATCACACCATGCCGCCATTGCTAGATACGCCGCAGAGGAGTGGGCTTCCATTTTAATTTGTCGATTTAAAATATCAACAATTTCATCTTTTAAGACTCTTTGTCTTCTAAGAACATCCTTCATTTTAAATTCCTTTTTATTACTTAACCAATTATGCCCTTCAAAAGTTAAATACGTTTTTACGCAAAATCTTTTGAATGGATGAGTTAAGCTCCAAGGTATCAAAGGTTCCGTTTAGAAGCTCTCTAAATTGCAGTATCTCATGAAGGTTAAGAACCAGGCAGCGATCACAATGCGGCAGACAAATAATTTCTAAATCCGGGGCGTCAGCTTCTAAAAGTCGGATGATATCAAGATTCATAATCCTCTTTCTAAAAGCATACAAATCACAAAGTCTAAACGTAATTTTCTCTTGCTCGTAAGTCAGCAAGAAAGAATCAGACCATTCTAAATGCACTATAGAGGCGGTTTTTGTCTTAAAAATCTCTTCCTGCATTTATACACATAGCGTATAATATTGGACATGAGCTACAGTATTTACCCTTCTTCTTAGTGTATTTTTTACAACACTTACCCTTCAACTTCTTGCCTTTCTTTTTTTTAAACTCAAACTCTTGATAGAGCTTTGATACAGGAAGAGCAGAAGAAGCATCAATCATTAAGCTTAATTATTTAGACTACGTCTAAATACAAATTTAACGATTGAAATTGATTATTTAGACTTATTCTAAATGATTTTTATCATGTTTTTCAAAGCCTCACCCCCAGAGAAAAATAAAAACTTCTTATCGTAGCGGGTATAATACCCGGACCGGGGTAGCTTTCGGCCCTGCGTGTAAAATATTTTTCATCGGTTAAGTTGTTTACCCCGCCAGTTACTTTGTAACGTTTGTACCGATATTCTAACGACAGATCCATAACGCTGTAAGCCGGAATAATGCCTGTCAGCGCATTAGGATTAAACTCTGAATTGGTGGCATCAGAAAATTGTTCTCCTAAATAAGAGAATTGAAAAGTGGCCTTAAATTCTTTGTAGCTATAATTTATTCCTGTCCTGATCATGACCTCAGGAACGTATTCCACTCTACGATTACGAATAGCGGTAATATCCGAGTTCACATAACTAGCATCCGTTAAGGCAAGATTTAAAAATATGGCCACATTGGAGCGCTTATTTGTATTTCCAGTCAACTTCCAAAGGTCCAACTCTGTAAATGATTCGATACCTATATGACGTGAATCACCGATGTTGGTACGAAATAAAGTCGTACTTCCAGGCAGTTCATAAAGCCCAATTCGATCATTGTAGCGCATGAAAAATGTACTCACATCCATATTAAGCCATGGTGTAAGCTTACCCCGGATCCCTATGTCCGCGTTATAACCGCGTTCATCTGTAATAAGGCTATCTAATTGAAAATTAGGATTAACTACTCTTAGGTCACTAAAGGTAATCGATCTGAAGTTTTGTGAAACATTACCATACAAGCTGAGATTATCATCGAGGTAATAGCTTAATCCAACACCAAATAACGGGAATGTTCTTACTTCTGATGAAGCATCTTCGTTCTCGGCAGACGAAACTAAATTGCCGGCAAAGTCAAAACGGTTCAATTTCCATGTTCCCTCAGCTTCCGTTTTTATGTGTTCTAATCGAAAACCTGTGGTAAGACTAAAACGTGATGTGATATCCAGAAGGTTCTCAGCGAAAAAAGCGTAGTTCCTGCTTGGAAAGTCATAATCAAATTCTTCAGGATCATTAGGATTTAAAAATTCAAAATCTGGTTGGTCGCTTGAATTAGCATTCCCCTGCTTTCTGTCAGTTAATCCATTGTAGTATCTGCTACCTACTACTAATGCGGAGTTCATTTTGGACAGCTTGTAACGATGTAAAAGACGTATTTCAGAACCAAAATTTCTAAAAACATCACGTATCAGTGTACGATTTTCATCCGGATTATCGGGCACTCCTATCTGCTGAAGGTTGCCAAGTGCATCACGTTGTGAGAAGAGTCCAAAGCTTTTGATATTAAGCTGCGTCTTTTCAGAAAAACGATAATCTGCTGTGGCGGCTACCAAATTCCAGGAAACCTTGAACCAATTTCTGCCGCGAACTGACTGTTCTAAATCTCCACTTTCGAATTGTTCATCGGTCAAACCACCGGGCTGACGTGCTTCATAATAAAGCAGCGAGTATTCTACACCTAGCTTAAGTCGATCATTTACCTGCCAACCAATACGTGTAAATCCGGAGTGTGCGGTGAAATCGGAGTTTTCTCTCCATCCGTCTCCCTGACGATATTGGTAATACCCATAATAATCCAGATTATTTACCTTACCGCCTATATCTGCGAAAGTATTGATTAAACCAAATGACCCTACCGCCTGTTCCAGGTTCAATTCAAAAGGTTTTTCAGGAGCTTCTTTGAGCCTGAAGTTTAGCATGCCGCCAAATTGCGTGCCGTACTGTAAAGATGCCGCGCCCCTTACAATTTCAATTCGATCTACTGCCTGCAATGCAGGAAGATAATAACTTTCAGGGTAGCCGAGAGCATCAGCGCTCATATCATACCCGTTTTGTCGAGTGTTAAAATTAGCGGTTCTGCTGGGGCCCAAGCCTCTCGCTGCAATATCTAACTGTAGCCCAGCAAAATCACTTTCCCAGATATTTAATCCCGGCACTTTTGCTAATACCTGCCTCGCATTGTTATTTACCTTGTTAGCCGCAAAATCATCCAATAAAATCAATTCATTCTTCTTCGCTTCGTAAATTCCAAAATTTTCAACCGCTCTTAATCTAGATATTCCAGTGGGAGCATCACGGCTACCACGAATCTCTACCTCCTCAAGATTTTCTGAAAGTTCCTCCATGGAGAAATTCACTACCATATCCCGGACAACAGTTATTAACTGACTTGAAATGGTTTTACTCAAACTAAAAGCCTCTACAGTATACTCGCCTCCCGGTAACTTGAGGCTGTAGATCCCAAGGCTATCTGTTTTGGTATTCAGGTTTAAAGATCGAACAAAAACAGTGGCGTCTAGAGGTGTAGACGTCCTCTTATCCAGCACCTTTCCAGATATAGTGTAAACCTGACCATATAAGATTATGCTAGTCGTTAATAAGAATAATAAAAGGATCAGCTTTTTCATCTAGTCGGTATTGTAAGAGGTGATCCAATCCTTTGGCGCCCAGGTATCATCCATTTTGGTTAAATCAACCGTAGGATCTACTAGTAGTTGGGCCGGCCTAGCGTTTAATGTTACCCATGCCTCAGCCCTGACAAATGGATCTTTCATGCCCTGGGATTTATAATAATCTTCAAGAAAATGAGCAAATTGAAGAATCAGATCTGGCTGCATTGCCATCTGTTTTTCCTGGTGAGCGTTTAGAAATTGATGATTAATGACAGAACCTTCACGACCATGCTCACCGTCCTTGACATAAAATGTGGCCGTTCCGGCCTTCTCCATTAACATTACTCGCCAGGCAAATCTATAACCTTCCTCGGCCCAGAAAATATTACCCGGATAAGCAAGATACCGCCAAGGGAATAGTAGTTGAAATAGACAAAGAGATATTAAAAATCCCGCTAGCCAGTTACCTGTTTTTAATGGCATTATCGAATTTCGAGCATTCCTCCAGGTCATGATATTCGATTTTGAAAATAGTCTTGTCACAAAATCGATTAGTTTTTGATGAAAGTCGTTTGAGAAAAAAATAGTTACCGCAAAGATCATTACCAGTGGAAAAACTCCAATCTGAAACAGGACACCCGTTAATGTATGAAAAATAATTACAGCTATGTAAGCCGGCCAGCGCGTCTTCTTAACCAGTAATGCAAAAATGATGAACGAATCAAATAACATACCTGCCCAGCTAAAGAGGAAAGCTGTAAACTTGTACTGAAAAATTGGTCCGATAATGGGCACGCTTGTTTTGGCAGGAAGCCATATTGATAAAGGCAGTGCACGTATCAGCCAGTCGTAATTGATCTTAGCTAAACCCGCGAAAATGTAAACAATAGCTATTTGGAACTTGAAAATATCGACAGTCCATCTGGGAACCTTAGTTAGTAACAAACTGGGGTTACGCTTAATGTCCAGAGAGAAGCAACGGTGAGCAGGCGCTAAAATCATCAAAAAAGCGACTATGCTGACAAAGTAATAGTGGTTGAGATAATAGGTAATATCAATAAGTTCGACGTAGGTAAAACAGAGGAAAAAGGCAACCGAGGTAATTCTGTAGAAATATCCTAAAAGAATTCCAAGGCATGATATGAGCATGATTCCAAATACAACATACATACCTACTCGTGGAAGTGGCTCTACCCAATCAAAACCGTAATAGCTAAAGTGAAGTAAAGGGTCAACCAATTGTGTATCAACCCAGCCCATCCACATATAGCGTACGGTACTGAACAACATTACGAACCCGAATGCCACCCTAAAAACAACTAAAGGGGCAATCGAAGTAGACTGCCCCAGGTAGTTTGTGAAATTACGATATGAAATTATGCTTTTCAATCAAAGACAGCTTCTAGTCGCCATCCCCCGAGTTAAACGTTATGCTTATACCTAAAAGCGAACTCATGGAACTTTTGAAGTTAGCTGTATTATCTTGAAGTAA
Organism: uncultured Flammeovirgaceae bacterium; assembly: GCA_937899105.1. GTDB lineage: Bacteria > Bacteroidota > Bacteroidia > Cytophagales > Cyclobacteriaceae > Fulvivirga. Next base: position 16,522 of record CALBPF010000210.1, read on the forward strand.
ATCCCTTAATATTATTAGCTCAGTTGCTTCTACCTGATCAGACAGACGGCCCATCGGAAGATTACTGATAGCGCTATCAATTCCATCAATGGATTCCAATGTAGTGGTCACCAATTCAGGCCCACCCGTCACAGATGAGAGATATTCATCGAAACCAACAATTTCCTGGCCGTCTCTGGACATGCCCAGGTAGATGTTTTTTGAATTTTCGAAATGTTCGACGATCAAATCACGACTAATGCCACTATAAAAAGCTTCTACCAAAGTACCATCCGCACCTTCCTGGCCGGCTGTTAATCCGGCTGGTAATTCTACTTTGAAATTTTTAAGATTTTCATAGTCCTTGACAAATTCATTGTATAGTAATGAAACCGAACTTCCTGCCGAAGTACCGTCACTTGCTATGAACTCCTGTAGATAAGAACTATTCCATTCATTGACAATGCCATCAAACGTTGTTTTTAATTCATTAGTGATTAAGGTCAAATAGTCTTTCCGCTCCTGATCAAAACCAGCAACTAATTCGGCATCTGTTTGTCCATTTCCATAAATTAAATACTCTACAGCGTAAAATCCACGCAAGTCTCTATCAAAACTTCCCGCAAGGTTGAAACCAGGGTTATTTAAAGCCGACTCTACCTTAGACTCACTAACCGGAAACACTCCTAATACTGAGGCATAAGAACCAAGCGCCAGATCAGCAGGGCCAAAACCAAATGCAGAACAATGCTGGTGATCAATAACAGCTTCTACCCAAGCCTGCCGTACGCTTGACAGATTATTTTCATTGGTGCTTGCCACAAAATCATCTACCGTCACTTGTAGGTTCGAAACACTGGCCTGCAATGATTCAAAGTTCGGAATAATGAGATTTTCTGCCAGACTCACAAGCATTTCAGCCCGGTCAAAACCTAGATCGTCGTTACTATCCTCGTCATCACTACACGCAAAACCTAGGCATAACGTAAATATGAAGAAGATATTTATGTTCTTTTTCATATGACCTAATTTACATAATATGAAAATACACCTTGCCAAAATAGCTGACAAGGTGTATAATTTTTAAGATGGATCGTTAACAAAGAAGCTTGTAACTTCAGCATCCGTGAAATCATAAATGCTTTGAACCAGGTCAATAATATCTTGAAGATCTTCAAGCAAAGTTGCGTCGTTCAGGAATTGATAGCTTTCAGGCACTTGTCCTTCCGGAGCCTTTAGCAATGTAAGTATTTGATCAATTTGTGCATCGCTGATTTGCTTATTAGCTAAACCTTTGAAACCGTGAGCAAAGCCCACGCCTTCAGCGTAAGCATGCATAGCGTTGCCCAAAGCTCCTTCGTCATCACCTGCCGTTTGTAATTGCGTTATAGTTGCATTGCAATAGTAGATGACAGTAGCAAAGTTAGATTCTTCCCAAGCAAGAAGATAATCGGCTAATGCTTGATCTCTCTCCGTGTTAAAAGCGCTTCCCCCCTCAATAGCGGCTTTAGCCGTTATCAGAGCTGTGCGAATATCATAAAATGCACCCATTTGAGTGGTTTGATTCGATCTTCTACGCGAATACGTAGCCGCTGCAGTGGTTTCGGAAGGATCGAAATCAGGTCCGGTACCATGTATTTCAACCAATTTATCAACAGCTGAACTGTTACTTAAATCTCCCCCGATCACAGTAAGTGCGTGATTGTACAAAGCCGCTCCAAAGGAACCTTTCTGTACCATCTGCTCTAACTCCAATCCATTTTCATCCAGAAGTCTTGAACCAAGCAGACCACCTTCTTCACCATCAGCCGGTGTTCCTCCTAATCCAGGATTTTGAAACCCGTCATCATCATTAGCAGAATTTACCAATTCTACCAACCAGTCCTCAACCAATTCCTGATAACTAGGTAAGGTTACACTGGATAACGTAGCGGGATACGATATTGCGGCTACATCGGTAGCTCCTTGTGCATTGGACTCAGCATCGTTAGCGGCGCTAGTCATTGTAGCTAACTCCGTTATTACAGTACTTTCCGCCACTACGTTTGCTACATATGCATCGGAAATATATGCGGTAGGTATGTCCAGAAGAGGAGTTGAGTCATCGTCATCATCTCCACAACTTACTATTACAAAAGCCATCATAAAGAAAAATGGCGTAATTTTTAACTTCATTTGATTAATTTTTATACGGTTACAATTGCATTAAATAATCCGCGAAGCTCTGATTTTGTTTAGAAATAGTCTAAATAAATTTAAAAATCACTACTTCTAGTGATATGAAGTTCGGACTAAGCTGAGCTAAGAAGAGCATATCCGAATATCATGATTTGATATTATGCGGGTTAACAAGAAAGTATTATTTTAATCAACAACGGAATAAAAAAGCTGAAAACACTTATTATATGTGCGGAAAGAGTAGTTGATGTACAAGAAGTCCAGCGAGTATTCGGATAAATGCCATGAGATTTACAAATGAGATTTTATGACAGAAATAGAAGTAGAGGCATTTATATAGTTTTAATCTTTGTACCCCATAAAGAAATATGGAAATGAAAAGAAATGTAATATTAGTAGTGATGGCAGTTGTCATGTTAAGCAGATGCAATTCACCACAAAAAAATAGTGAAGATGAAAAAGTTCAGGAGAAAGACCCACTGGAAGTTGTAGCCAATCTGACTATCAGGCCGGGTAATGTAGCGGTAAGTAGTAATAATCGTGTATTTACTACCGTCCATCCTTTTGGAAATCCTGCCTCGGCCATGGAGCTGATCGAGATTACAGGAGAAACCACGTACGAGGCATTTCCCAATGAAAATTATCAAAACATATCTGAAGAGGCGTCAGACGATCGTCTTGACACCCCACTGGGTATTCGCATTAACAATAAGAAGTTGTGGATCATTGATATAGGTCTTAAGCTTGGTAAGACGCGATTATTTACATTCGACATCGAAAGCCGTGAAGAAGTGTTTCGCTTTGATTTTCCGGAGGAAGTGGCGCCTAAAGGAAGCTTTTTGCAAGATCTGGCGGTAGATGATAAAAACGGCTGGGTATATCTGGCGGACATTGCCAACCCCGGAATAATTGTATTAAACACGGAGAACGGTGAAGCTCGTAGATTTTACGACGATTCGATGAATCCGGAAAATGTAGACATGATCATTGATGAAAAGGTCGTCTATTTTGGCGGCGCCCCTGCACGTGTAGCTGTTAATCCCATAACGTTAAGTGAAGATCGTAATACGTTATATTATGGAGCTATGAGTGGTACAACGTGGTACCAATTGCCTGCTGAGTTGTTTAGGAACGGAGCCAGTGATGATACGATCAGAGAAGCGATACGAGTAAAAGGACCAAAACCGGTTTCGGATGGGGCGGCTACAGATAACATAGGTAATACGTACTTCACCAACATACAACATCATGGAATTGATGTATTAACCGATGCAGGCGATTTAAGTCCTATAGTTAGAGATACGAGAATTGATTGGCCGGACAACGTTTCGGTGAGCGATAGTGGCTATTTGTATTTCACAGTTAACCAGTTGCATAAAAGCCCTGAATTCACCGGAGGTGAAGACGAAGGCAAAGGGCCTTTCTACATCTATAGAATGAGATTATAATTGTGATTGTAATTTCTTTCGACGAATTCTACTAGAGTTAAAGTTGGAGTCGTTCAGACCATTCCAGTTTATCTTTTTAATGCTAAAAATATATGTCAGATAACAATTTTTAACAAACTTAAAAAAATCAATCTTTTAATAATTCTATTTTTTTTAAAAATAGTGTACTTTAAAATGTTTAGAACAAAAAAAACCTAACGTGGGAGAATTTTGGAAACATTTGGCCAACATCATAGCTGAAGGAGCAGAGAGTTTTTATGGCTTAATCTCTCTTGGCATTGTAGCGGTTTCAATTGTGGGTGTAATAATCTTTAGAAGAGAAAGCCCCAAAATAAAAGTCGTTTTTTTCATAACTATGATCATTTGCATAATCTCATTTTTAATAATAGGTCATTATTCTATTGAACAAGGACTATCAGAACGGGCCTCGCTTGAAAGTAAAGATGGCTGTATAGAGAGTCGAGAAAACCTTGACCCTAAGATTCAAATTTCTATCGTCAAACATAATGATGAGAATGATATGAATCTAAAAAACTTGTTCTTAGAAATGGTTACGAATATAAAGACCAATGCTCCTAGCTTTAATTATAAAGGTGTCCGACTCCGGTCTTCGGGATATTATGATGAACCAACTAAGTTTGAAAAAAATACTATAAGTACAATTAGGCCTGCACAATTCGCCTCTATGATGAATGCCGTTGACATAATTCCAATTTTCGCAATAAAAAAGGAGGGCCAAATTGAGCCCTATTATCAAGCATCTTTTATCTCAGCTAAGGAATCTAACATTAAAGACCTCAAATCAGCTAAAGATCACGTAAAGAGGATTTATGTCTGTGCCAAAACATCTGATTCCGGCTATCTGGCTCCTATACATGAACTATTTGAAGAGGGAATTATCGGCGCAATAAGTGAACAAGCTATTAAAGATATTGGTTGGGAGATCATAAACGTTCAAAATCATGACTTGGTATATCAAAGAGTAAAACAGGATCATGAATCAATTGGGGCTACTGGGTTATACATTGATACTGATCCAAGGAAGTCAGAAGTTACATTAGTACATCAGTATGGTAGATTTCCTCAGGATGTACTGGTTATTAGCAAGGACCTAGAGGATTACAAATTGGATATCCAAAACTGGTTTGAAAATGTTTTGGAAAAGGATAATTGTAAGATGAACGTTTTAATCAATTCTCCGGCAAGGATAAGTGGATTCACCTGAATGAATAACACTCTAAAAAGGAGTTATTCAACGATATCACAATACCATGAAAACTTAAAATGATTTGTATCGAGAAGTGACTCAGAGCTAAGATCAAAGAATGGTATCTTCAAATTTCAAGGTATTACATGTGGTCAACTAATACACTCATTTAAAAAGATATGCTACGAGTCACGTTGTAACTTCGGCATACTGAATACTATTTTATGACCAAATATGTGAAAAGCTGGTATTCGAATTCCTAATTTCACCGTATGTCAAGTTTTAAACTGGAAATTGGCGTAGTCCAAGCAACCCCAGCCCTTTTCGATCTGCAAGGATCAGTTACTAAAACTGTTCAGTGGATAGAAAAAGCTGCTGATGCTGGATGTGAATTAGTGCTTTTTCCTGAATCATTCATTCCCTGTTACCCCAGAGGACTAAGATATGACGCACAGGTAGGCAAACGCACAGAAAAAAGTAGAGATCACTGGCTGGACTATTGGAACAATAGTTTTGAAACAGATTCGCAAGAGGCCCAAAGAATTTCTGCAGCTGTTAGGAAAGCTGGAATTTTTGTAGCGCTAGGTGTAACAGAAAAAGAACCAGTGGGTGGTTCCCTTTATTGCACCCTGATTTATTTCAACACGGACGGCCAAATAGTTGGTAAGCATCGTAAGCTTAAGCCTACCGGTTTAGAGCGCTACCTTTGGGCAGAGGGGGACGGCGCCACTCTTACTACATTAAACACAAGCTTTGGACGCATAGGCGGACTCATCTGTTGGGAAAATTACATGCCTTTAGCAAGAACGGCTATGTATAAAAAGGGAGTTGAAATCTATTTAGCGCCAACAGCAGATATGCGAGATTCCTGGCAATCGACAATGGAACACATTGCTCTGGAAGGTAGGTGCTTTGTACTGGCTGCCAATCAATTCGTAAGAAAGTCCGACTACCCCGAATATTATCAGCCACAATTGACGGCTGAACCGGAAATCATGAGTTCGGGAGGAAGTGTGATCTACGCACCGACCGGGGAGTTGATGGCAGGTCCTTTGTGGAATGAAGAAGGCCTTCTAACTGCAGAACTTGACTTTGATCTACTCCGGAGAGTGAAGCTCGATTTTGACGTGGTGGGTCATTACGCAAGAAATGATGTTTTCGACCTTAAAATCTGTAATCAACCGGAAACTATTGACCTGAGGAAAAATAAAGAGTGATTTCAAAACATAGTATGGAAAAGATTGCTTTAATAGGTAAAATCTATTTCGATGAAGCTATCAATTTTCATATTTACGTCACTATCATTCCTGTTTTCTCAGCGTACAGATTTTGGTTCGGATAACGGTCAGACCAGTTGGCGCGCGGTAAATGATGGTGTAATGGGTGGGCTTTCTACAGGTAAGGTTACTTATTCAGAAACCAGCATGACCTTTGTAGGAAATGTATCATTAGCTAATAATGGCGGTTTCGCAAGCATCAGAAGCGCTTATCAAAAACGAGACCTTTCAGACTTTTCTAAGGTTAAAATCAAATATCGATCAGAGGGTTATGATTTTGGTTTTTCTATGAATAAGGACCGCAGATTTTGGATACCTAACTACAAGCAAAACTTAAAACAGACTAACTGGGAGTGGAAAACCGTTGAGTTTGATTTAATGGATTTTAATGAATACTATATTGGAAGGCCTACCGGAGCTAAAATCGATAAGCGTCTATTATCACAGATTATTCAAATCGGACTCATCACTAATGAAAAGAGAGCAGGCTCATTTAAAATTGAGGTAGACTATTTGGAATTTATTTGATCACGGAGGCGACCATTGTTCATTCATTAATGCTATTTGATTATTAGACGTTCTAAGCGCGAACCATGAAGTTCCAATCCTGAATAAGGGTTTACTTTAATTATACTTTGTTGGCACTATTGATTCTGGATCTACTGTAGTTTTCTATCACGGTTTTGGGAAAAACAGTTATTTAAGATATCAGCGAGGTTGCCCATCCCATTGGCAGCGAATCTGGCAAACTCTGATTATGTTCAACCTGAATTATTTACTAAAACATTCCGGATCTATCATACTTCATCACTTTTTTAATCGCCTTAGTAACTCGGTCTAGCTGAAAGTACATCTCGAAAATCGATTAGAAATAGAAACTTCTTTAATTCTTTCTGATTAAAGAGAGTGCCTTTTCCATTTCTACGTCTACATTATTGATAAATTCCTTTATAGAAGGAGTGATAATGTAATTCGGTATTACTCCTCGGCCCTTTGGGTATTTATTTTTGAGCGCCGTAAAATACATCCAATAAGGAAGGTCCACAACTATTTTTGAATGGGGCAATCTTATGCTTGTTGAATGACCGCTTGTGTTACCATAAGCGCCGCCTCCCGTTTCTTGACCTATGAACGTAGCCCATTTATTATCAAACAATACTGAGGCAACGTCTGCTGTTGTGGAAAAGCTCATGCCATTAATTAAAACGTACACGTTTCCTTCAAAACGGTTCTCATTTGGCGACCATTTCTTTAGTCCAGGATGATCCGGCCAGTAATGAAAACCATTTTCTGATTTCACCCTGTCGCTTTGGCTTGCGTAATGTTCTGTAACTTCTATTTTGTCAAAATAATTAAAGTCAGAATCTGCCAAATAGGTAACGAACTCAATACCATAGTCATCTGCCCCTCCACCATTATCCCTTAGGTCAACGATCAAATTTTCAACACCACTTTCATTAATTTTTTCGAAGCTCTTTTTCAAAAAACTGTAATATTTATCGGATCTTCCACCGGTAAACGTTTTAATGGTCAATAGTGCATAGTCATCTTCAAGGGTTAATGAGCGCGACTCACCATTTTCATTTTGCTCCTCTTTTTTTTCATCTATATCTTCAGGAGAAAGGCCACTTAAAACAACCTTATTTATGGTATCATCAAATGGTTTCTTGTATTCAACCGTGTAAGACTGTGGTAGACCGGTTTTAGAAAAGTATTGAGGATAAAGAAGCCAAAAAGACTCCTCTAAAAACTTGTATTTGAAACTCTCTATAAAACCATCGCCATTAATTCTTTCAAAAAGATTTGATACAATTTCCTCAGACTTCAAATCATCAACTGAGATTATCTCCGACCCTTTTTCTATTTTTCGATTAGAATAGTCTTTTGAAACGACCATTTTTCCGTCAAGAAAAGACACATCGAAAGGAATTCTTAACAAATCATCTATGTAAAAATTTAAAGTTCTATTTGGTAATTCTGCTTGTGTGTGGCCGCAATGAATTAGACTTAAAAGCTTGGATACTTCTCCATAAAACTTAATCAAGCTAGTATTCGTGATTTCTGACTTAGCTTGTGAGTAGGCCTTATCCATTTCTTCCTCAGCAGTAAACCTGTACAGACCAGCATGGGATTTTTCCAGATTCGCTTTCATAAATCCAATATCTTCCAAAGCCTCTTCCTTAGTTAGTTTGGTATTTATGTTTTGAGCGCTAGCTGAAATCGGAAGGAAGAACGCATAAAAAATAAGTAGTTTTTTAAAAAAAATATCGTATATTATTTTAGGCAAAGAGTTATCTACTGGCCTTTGATTCTTTTTATTGCCGCTTAATGGACTGCCTGTATTGCAATTTTTACCTTTTAGTTCTTCTTTGGTAGAACCAAATATCTTTACTCCAGGGAATGGATTGACAACCGGAAAATCACCTCGTTGGATAAAATTTCTTGTTTTCATTTTGAGTTTTAATTATTGCTTAAAAAATCGAGTTTTATCAGCTTAGGAAGCCGTCAGTTGACCATCTGCAGCTTGCTTACAATATACTTTACACTGATCATCCAGTTTTCTTCCAACAAGCTCAAAGCAGACGATAAATCACCTTTTCTGATAAATTGAATGATTTTATGATGCATGTCGACTGAAGTGTCTTTATGTATTTCACTCCAGAAGGCAAATTCATATAAACTGATCTGGACGCGAAGACTAGATATGATCCGTAGGGCATAATTGTTATGGTAGCCTTCAAGAAGCTTTTGATGAAACTGACGATCAAGTTCCAGAATGATCATTGATTCCGTAGCATTTATAAGTTTGGTATTGATTTCCTCTAAATCATCTAATTGATCCGCGCTAAAGGTCGATTTCTTAAGCGCTGACGACTCAAGCTGGGCCATCAGTTCATAGATTTCTTGCGCCTCGCCTGCCGATAATTCCGATAGAAAGAAGCCTCTATTAGCGATATAGTTGACAATGCCTGTTTCTGAAAGTTGTGTTAAGGCTTCACGAATAGGCGTTACGCTGACCTCAAGCTCGTTGGCGAGCTCGGGAAGGGAGAGACGCTCACCTGGCTGATACTTTCCTGTCAGCATGTGTTTGAGCAATACCTCCCTGATTTCGTTTTTGAAAATAAGCTTTTCCATAAATTTCGTATGTGATATACTAAAATAACATAAAATAGTATATCGTATATGATTTAGACAAAAGTTTCTCATAAGGATGTTGATAAATTCATTCATGTACTCACACGGATTGGATGGTACTTTACATTTTGATGCAATCACCTACATCGCTCAGTCTAAATAAGACAATGCATGATATTTAGGGCAAATTGACTATTGTATCACCTTTTGGTGCATGCATTACAAGGTTTTGACACTCAAAATGGCGACGTCAACCACCTTTACCATCTTACCTTTTCAGCATTTAGCAGCTAAATCTTCGCTAAGGGCGCCATCGATTTTGATTTTCCCTACGTTATATGATCGCAAAAGATTAATATTCCTAAAACCTTGTTAATCAAGTTTCCGTTCTTTTACTTTGTTATTCAAAGTACTTTTTAATGGATTCTAAAGATCAATATATTAACGACATCTCCGAAATCAAGAATATCATGGAGCGGTCGTCCCGCTTTATATCACTAAGTGGCCTTTCAGGGGTTTTTGCGGGTTTATATGCCCTCGTTGGCGCATGGCTCGTGTTCGACCGTATGTATAGCACCGAAGGTTTCATCTATAGCAGGGCATTTAAATATACCTATAGCAGTGATATTGTATTTATGCTCAGTGTAGCTATCGGTGTGCTGGTACTGGCAATTGCCACAGGTATCTTTTTCACGACCAGAAAAGCCAGAAAAGAGGAAAGAAAAATCTGGGATAACACGACCAAGCGTTTATTAGTAAACCTTTTAATTCCATTAATCACCGGAGGTATTATTTGCCTAATCCTCTTGGACAAAAACCAATATCTGATGGTACCTCCAGCTACCCTTGTCTTTTATGGGCTTGGGCTTGTAAATGCCAGTCATCATACTTTCCGGGACATTCGGTATTTAGGCATTACGCAAATCGCACTTGGCCTTATCGCATTTATGTATCTAGGATACGGGTTATTGTTCTGGGCCATTGGTTTCGGCATCATGCACATTATATATGGCGCCTCCATGTACTTCAAATACGAGAAGTGAAAAACCCGATCGAAAAACTGGATAAAGCCTTTGAAAACAGGGTTCGATTAGGGGTGATGTCAGCTCTCATGGCGAATGAGTTCATGGATTTTAACTCACTCAAAGAATTATTAAATGTGACAGATGGCAACTTAGCCAGCCATTTAAAAGCATTAGAGAATGCAGAATATATAAGCATGCAAAAGGAATTTATTGGCAGAAAGCCAAACACAAAGTATAAGGCCACAAAAGTGGGTAGAAATGCATTTGGCAAGCACCTGGAAGCCTTGGAAGAACTTATAAAAAACAATAATTAAAAAAATTTATTTACATACTTTGAAATACAAAGTACTTTTAAAATTCAATAACTATGGAAGACCAAAAAACAACCTTTGACCGCTTGGGAAGCTGGATTAATAATTCCATCATGCTAAAGCTGATGATCATCACCTTTTTGATGCTTTTACTATTGATACCAACCTCAATGATCCAATCGATCATATATGAACGTGAAATGCTGAATGAACAGGCTAGCCTGGAGGTAAGCTCGAAATGGGGCAATCGGCAAACGATCAACGGCCCTATTTTAACCCTGCCTGTAGTATACGAATACCAAGAGAAAGAAAAAGAGGACGACAAAGAGAAAATTAAAACGTATCAACGCACTGAGTACTTTCATATTTTGCCTAATGACCTGACCATTAATGGTGATATTGCCCCAAGGGTATTGAAGCGCGGCATCTATGAATCGGTAGTGTATGAATCCGACCTTATACTCAATGGCCATTTCAATATATCTCCAGATAAAATCCAGGAGAGGGTAAAACAGCAAAATTTTAAAGCAATACGTTGGGATAAGGCCTTTTTGACGCTTGGCATATCAGATCTGAGAGGAATCCAGGAACAGCTTACCATTAAGTGGCTCGATAGTGACCTAGACGTGCAGTCCGGCACAAAAATCAACCCTATCATAGGGACAGGAGTGACCGCCAACCTACCCAGCTTAAGTGATTTTAAGACGACCAAACATACTTTTAAGCTGAAACTAGCCATTCAAGGCAGTCAGAACCTGTCTTTCATACCTTTAGGAGAGATCACCAATGTAGCTCTAGCATCCAACTGGGATGCCCCTAGTTTTGACGGCAGCTTTCTTCCGGATTCCAGAAAGGTTACAGAAAATGGCTTTGAAGCTAGTTGGAAAGTGCTGCAGCTAAACCGTAACATTCCTCAATACTGGCAGGGGAACAACACCCAGTTTTCCATCAATGAATCTGCTTTTGGGGTCACGTTGATGTCCACAGTAGACGATTACAAAAAGTCAGTGCGCTCGGCCAAGTATGCTGTAATGACCATAGCGCTCACCTTTCTGATGTTCTTTTTGGTGGAAGTGATCAATAAAAGAAAGATACACCCTTTTCAATATGCGCTTGTTGGACTGGGCTTATGCTTATTCTATGTGCTGCTGGTTTCTATTTCAGAACATACGAATTTCAATATCGCCTACGGTGTGTCTACAATGGGGATCATTGCGATGATAGGCCTGTATTCCATTAGTGTTTTAAAAGTCAAAAAACTCTCCACACTGCTATCGACCGCATTAGCAGGGATATATGCCTTCCTTTTTGTCACATTGCAACTGTCCGATTATGCTTTACTCATGGGTAGTATGGGCCTTACGCTCATTTTAGGATTGACCATGTATTTCACCCGGAATATAGACTGGTATAAGCTGAATATTTCAACTCAGAATAGTCAGGCTCTCAAACATCAAAACGGATAATTAAAGATGCGATCCCTAGTAAATATGTTTTTAGTTAAACATAAACCCTTTACGGTTCTATTGTTATTATCAACCTTCTGTGTGACGCTAACTGCTGTGAGTTATATCCGATCAGGAAATATCACCTATTTTTATCTTGATAGAAATTTATTCCTAGCATGGGTACCACTCCTCTTCGCCCTAACCTGGCAACATCGGCTTAATTTCGGAAAGCTAGCTAAATGGAAAGCTACAGCCATGTTTTGCTTATGGTTGCTGTTTTTTCCAAATGCTCCCTACCTCATTACAGACCTCGTGCATTTAAACACACGCTTTAATCCGGCTATTTGGGCTGACACGCTACTATTATTTTCATGTGCGCTGGCCGGGCTAGCTTTAGGCATTTATTCGCTGCATATTGTTCATCAGATTCTCTTGCAGTATTTTAAGCCTGGGAAGGCCTGGTTTATTATCAGTATGAGTCTTATGTTAACAGGTTATGGTATCTATCTTGGACGCATCCAGCGCTGGAACAGCTGGGATTTATTCACTCAGCCATTTACATTATTGACTGATACGATCTATCAACTGGACAACCCACAAGCGATAAAAATGACTATTGGATTCTCGGCACTACTTTTTATCATCTATTTTATGTTCAAAACCATAATTAATCATGAGCGCATTAAAGGATAATCTGAACAAGAATGTAAAGTGTTATCGATATGCAGGTAAAGGTATTCTGCATGTACTTATTTTTGAAAATAACTTTAAGTTCCAGGTGATTGCCGCCATAGCGGCAGTCACTTTATCTGCACTTCTTAATATTTCTGTAATCGAATGGCTAGTTGTTATTTCAATAATTAGCATTGTATTCATGGCCGAAATGTTCAACACGGCCCTAGAAAAACTATGCGATCATCTCCACCCTGAAGAACATGCCGCTATCGGGTTAGTCAAGGACATTTCCGCCGGGGCAGTACTGATCATTGCCATTGCTGCGGCTATTAACGGAGCCATTATTTTTTCACCAAAAATAATTCTCTTGTTCTATTGATTTTGTCCACTTCTTGAAAATTGCTTAGCCGGACTTCGCACGATCGTAGAGCTTTCTAGGAGGCACAATAAAAACTGAAAAATTGAAATACAATGTAGCATCAGCTTCCAGTTCAATAATGCTATTGCTCCTGTTCTCTCCAGGTTCGGAAATGAATATATTTATGGGAATTCGATAACCCATAGTACCACCTACACAAAGCCAGTCTTGGATTTCTCGTTCAATTTGCAGGTTCAATCGCACAGAGGATCTCCTAAACTCCAGTTGATCAAACCCCTCTAATACTTCATCTTGTAAATGATAACTCGCTCCCTTTAGCTCTGCTATTGAATAAAAATGCCATTCATTGGAAGGAGAATAACGCAGTTTTACACTTTTAGGCAGTAAAAGATCAAGTCCCCAATGCAAACTAAAATCATTGTTATAAATGAATAGAGGAAACACGGAAGGCTGTCCTAAATCGTACCCAAAAGAAAGGCCATAACCTACCTGTTTATTTGGGTTCACCTGCTTTCCATAGATAAATGCAACCGACGACTTTAGCTGATCAATAAAATTTTCAAATTGAGGGTCGTCACTATTTAGTGAGTTGTTTAAAAAAGCAAAATAAAACCGATTATTCTTGAGGGTCTTCTTAAGATAAAGGCTCGAAGAAATCTGCTTCAACGGTTTATCTTCGAATCGCTCAAAAAGTGGATAATTTGGTTCGGACTGTTGACTAAATTTAAACTGTTCATGTCGATAACCTAGCCCACCAATTAAGTTAACGCCTTTCTTAAGAATAATTGGAAACTTGACTTTGGCATTTCTTATAAGATTTTGATTCACTCTTGCATCCGCATCGCCAAATTGGTCGGACGCGGCTTCTATTGCGAAGTTATTAATTGTCTCAAATTCTAATTCAATAAACTTCGAGCGTGGCTTAAACCGCTCAGCGGCCTCAACGATTGGCTTTTTGCTTTTTACAGTCAGACCTTCGTCAGCCTGGGACCACCCATGAATTGAATACGCAAAACAAAGTACAACTGCGAGGGTAGTTCTGATTAAAAGCGTTGATGATTCAAAACAAGAGATAAACATAATAGCCAGTCTACTAAAATAAACGATAATACTGGACTTTTATGTCAGAAATATGACTAGAATATTATCTTATCTGTTTAGAAACTAAGCAGCTCTTTGAATTTTACTGACCTGCGTCTTGAAATATCTATTTCTTCACCGCTTGTCATCCTTACCCTTAAACTGTCGCTAAACCAAGGAATAACCTCTTCCACGTATTCCAGATGTACAATATATTGTCGACTAGCTCTAAAGAATTTGGTTGGATCTAACCTGGATTCAAGGTAATTTAAAGATTTTCCGACCATGGCCACCTCATTGTTAAAATGGATCTTGGAATAGTTTCCGAAGGTTTCAAAAAATCTGACATCCGCTAACTTCACAAACCAGCATCGCTCACCATCTTTAACAAATACCTTACTATTTTCATCTAGTAAAGCCTTCTTTGATACCGCAACCTTATGTGTCGTATACTTCTCTAATGCCGCGGCCAAACGATCCGGGTCAATTGGCTTGACCAAATAGTCTAAAGCATTGTTCTCAAAAGCCTTTAAGGCATACTCGTGAAAAGCGGTAGTGAAAATTACGTCCGGTACGTCATCAATACTTTCAAGAAGTGAAAAGCCGTCTTCCTCGGGCATTTGAATATCCAAAAACAATAGATCGGGGTCTTGCCCCTGTATTAAATCCCGTGCTTCTTCGGCATTAGAGGCCTCTCCAACAATCTCAACCTCAGTGAAATTTTTAAGAAGTCTGATTAATTCCTGCCTGGCGAGACGTATATCATCAACTATCAACGCTTTCATAAGGAATGGTTAAGGTGGCTTCCACCACATCGTTTTCTTTTTGGTTTATTTCTACTGTAGCCTGGGAATTCAATAAAGCCTTTAGTCGGCTTTCTACGTTACTAAGCCCAATACCTGTGCCATTGATACTTTTATTAGCGTCCAGTCGGCCGCTGTTTTCAACCAATATCTGGAATTCTCCCGCCCCATTTTCAGTGGCAGAAATTCTTACAAAGCCACCCCTGGCCAATTTTGATATACCATGCTTAATGGCATTTTCGACTAACATTTGAACGCTCATCGCCGGGATTTTATATTCCAGAACCTTATCTGACACCGACCACTCTATTTGAAGACGGTTTTCCAATTGTATCTTTTCCAGGGTAAGATAACCTTTTACTATTTCCACTTCTTCTTTAACTTCCACCAATTCCCGGGCTTGAAACTGAATGGCATACCTCAGCAGATTAGAAAGTTTTGTTAGCGCAAACCTGGCGCTATCCGCATCTTCAGCAATTAAGGACCGAATAGAGTTGAGGGCATTAAAAATAAAATGTGGATTAATTTGAGCTTTTAACGCCATTAATTCGGCCTGCTGAACTTCGGCCTCTAATTTCCACTTATCAATTTCCGCCTGCTTATAATTACGCACAAAATAAATTGTGGCATACATTGCAGACCATATAGAGAATACAAATATGGCTTGCCCCAAGTATCCGACTGAGTGAATGAATTGATAGCCTGTTGTGAGATCATCGGGCGTAATCAATAAAATAATTGGTGTTGTGATCAATTGAGTAATCACTGCTGTCACCACAATACCCAAAAGCAGAAGTAATACCCATTGTATCGTTGGCTTCTCAAAAATTCCTTTACGTTTAATCCACAATCTTAATCCATGTGACGACACGAGTTGTATACCAACGATCATGAGTTGATTTAATGTAAAATAAGGATTGACCTGACCGGAGAATATAGCCATCATGGCCAGGCCGAATAAGCCATATAGGCTCCATCCGGCAATCTGACAAATCCAATATCTGGTATTGGTACTCACTTTTCGATCAGGTTTAAATTTTAATCAGTCGCTAAAAAGGTTTCTACTTGCGAGTAAAACCACTCTGACTCGTCAAACATAATGAAGTGCCATGACTCATCATGAATTTCGATCTTAATATTAGGATGTAGTTTTGTTTGACCCTTGTATGCCGCCTCCACAGATTTTCTTGTTGTACCAAACTGTTTGTAAGCAGCCCAGGCTGATAATTGCAACGTAGGGACCTTCATTTTTGATAGTTCAGACCGTAAATCAGTTGTATTCAATTCATACATGGCAAGCGCTACAGTATTCTTATCTGAAGTGATACCCCACTGCATGCATTGGTTCGCAATTTCCTGATCATGCATCATCGATTTCCAGATATACGGCTGATAAGCCTTGTACTGTTCATCGGTTTGCATCTTCATCCCCAAATACATTTGTTCCGACGCTTTTGCAATACTGTCCACAGACGAGCCAGGCATTTGTAAAGCCCCCAGAAATGGCGCGCCATCCACGGATATGGCAGCTTTAAGTAAATCCGGTCGTTCGGATCCGATCCAGTAGGCGAGAAATCCCCCGAGACTATGGCCCATCACCACGACAGGTCCATCCAGCGTTTCCAGGTACCGTATGATTTCGGCCTTTACTTTCGGAAGAAAAACTTCATCGCCCGTGGCGGGTTGGCCGGCAAAGCCGGCTAGCGTCAGAACATGACATGTGTAGTTTTTTGAGAACCGCTCTACCGTGCCGTGCCAAACCTCTCCGGAACTTGAAAGACCTGGTATCAGCAGCATCGGAGTACCATTCCCTATGACCTGAACGGCAAAGTAATTTGTTTCAAAATTCTTGTCAGATGCCCAAAGCAACCCCGCTATGAGCATACCAAGTGTTAAAGTTAGTAACCTTTTCATCATTCAATTTTTTTCTTAAATATCACGTTGATGGGAAGACGTTGGACGGGCAAAATGATGAGTGGCGGAAGTCGCTTATGAGTAAGTAGTAAAAATGGAAAACAGTCGTCAGACCACTTTGAGTGTTCTGACGACTAAACTTTTAGAAGCCGGAAATATCATTTGAAGCTACACAGCCCTAGGGTACTTATCAATCCATCAAACCCCTTATGGTCATTGTGATTTGGCCTATTATTTGTACGCTGTGATTTGATAATTGAAAATTAACCAGTAAGGTATTTTAAACCTTTACTGTAATACTAGTCTAAAAGGAATAATAACATGACTATGGTCAATAAGCAAAGAAAAGTACAGCATCTATTCCTTCGTGCCGGTTTTGGGGAGTCGCCATTGAAAGTTCAACAACTCACTGGAAAGTCACGAGCTGAATTGGTTCAAAATCTTTTTATTGATTCAAAACCAGTAAACAGTCTAAAAGAATTAAGAAATCCAGTTCGGGGAAATGAAGCCTCGAATTTAAAAATTGCACTGCTCATTTTACGCTCCAAAGAACAGGTAAAATCGCTTAATCTGGCTTGGTTGAAAAAGATGGCGAACGAAAGGGCACAGCTTCGTGAGAAGATGACCTTGTTTTGGCATGGGCACTTTGCTACCAAAATACCATTTGCCTACCTCATGCAGGTACAAAACAACACACTAAGAGAGCACGCACTGGGCAGTTTTAGAAGCTTACTTCACGCGATAGCCAAAGACCCGGCTATGCTTATTTTTTTGAATAACCATCAGAATAGAAAGAGATCCCCTAACGAAAATTTTGCGCGGGAACTTATGGAGTTGTTTACCTTAGGTGAAGGGCGCTACTCAGAAAAAGACATTAGAGAGGCCGCTCGGGCTTTCACTGGGTGGCAAGTAGATAAAGGCGGTAAATTCTTTTTTCACTCAAAGCGCCATGACTTTGGAGATAAGACAGTTTTTGGTAAAACCGGAGATTGGAACGGCGATGACATCATCGATTTTATCTTGGAAAATCCAAGAACAGCGGAGTTCATTACTAGAAAGATATATGCTTACTTCGTCAATAAAACAGCCAACGAGAATCACATCCAGGAGTTAAGTAAAACATTTTTTGAGAGTGATTACAATATCCAGTCACTACTGGAGGCAATCTTTTTAGCGGATTGGTTCTACGAACCGCATAATGTCGGCACTAAGATCAGCTCCCCTATCGAGCTTATTGTCCGCTATCGAAGACTATTCAACCTTCAAGTGAAAGACGAGAAATTGTGGCTTAGAGTTCAAAAGGTATTGGGGCAAATGGTGTTTAACCCGCCCAACGTTGCCGGGTGGTCTGGCGGCCAAACCTGGATTGACAGTTCCTCTTTACTATTCAGAATGAATATGGCTCCCGTATTCTTTGAGTATGGTCGTGTACCGAAGTGGTCAAACAATCAGAGCGATTGGTCTGCAATTCATCCTGTTTTTAAAAACATGGATCAAAAGCAGCTGATTACGAACGTATTAAATCATTTCCTCCAAACCGAAGCCTCCTCAAAGGCAGGTTTAATCAAAAATTACCTACGAGATGGAAGCCCTAAGAGCGCGGTTATTCGCACCATGATGTTACCAGAATTTCAATTAATATAGCTATGGGCATAAATAGAAGAGACTTTTTAAAAGGAAGTGCATTATCAACCACGGCGCTACTTGTGCCAAGATTTTTACAGGCGTTTGGCACGAACTTAGGCACAGAACAACATAAAAAGCTGGTGGTAATACAACTTTCCGGAGGCAATGACGGTCTCAACACTGTTGTACCCTGGAACAATGATCTGTACCATAGAGCACGCCCAGGTCTCGGATTGAAGCAGAAAGACCTGATTCCAGCTGATGAAGAAGTAGCCTTTCATAAAAATCTTTATGATTTTGCTTCATTATTCGATAACGGCGAGGTGTCGATTTTAAACAGTATTGGCTACCCTAACCCTAATCGTTCACACTTCAGATCTATGGATATTTGGCATACGGGAAGCGACTCGGATGAATATTTGACATCAGGGTGGGTAGGTCGATTTTTAGATAACCACTGCCAGGGACTGCCAAATAGTAATGCGCATGCCCTAGAGATCAACGATTCATTGAGCCTTGCTATGAAAGGTCATACTGTAAAAGGACTGGCGCTGCAAAGCCTGGAGATGCTCTACCGTACCACCAAACACCCTTACCTGCAGGCATTAAGCCATCAGGAAGAACATCACCATCAACAAGCGGATTATCTGTATAAAACATTGCGAGCAACCACAGAATCCGCGGAATACCTATTCGAAAAAACCACGACCTATCGATCAAGGGTTGAGTATCCGGATAATGAACTAGGGAAGCAACTCCAGCAAGTAGCACAACTGATCAACGCTAATGCGGTTACCCAGGTCTATTATGTATCACTCTCCGGTTTTGATACCCATGCCGGTCAAAAATGGATGCAGGGAAGACTCCTAAAACAGTATAGCGAGGCCGTTAGCGCTTTTGTAGATGACCTTAAAATGGGCAACCGATTTGACGATACCTTGATCATGACCTTTTCTGAATTTGGACGACGGGTGAAGCAAAATGCCAGAGGAGGTACGGATCATGGGGCGGCCAACAATCTTTTTTTGATTGGTGGAAAACTGAAAAAACCCGGTTTCTACAATGCTATGCCGGATCTAAGTGATTTAGATGATGGAGACATTAAGTACCAAATTGACTTCCGGCAGGTCTATGCTACTTTGATTGAGAAGTGGTTGGGGCATGAGTCAAGTCTAATCTTGAACAAGGAATTTGATCTTTTGAAAGAACTTATCAGTTAGAATTCCAAGCTTAAAATAACTAAAAGTCAGTATCAATTTAGCTAATCGATTCTTTGCGTTTCTAAAATACAGGCTACCAACATCAGTCATTCCATCAAATATAATTTTAGTTACACCTTACAGACTACTACCGACTTTAAAATAGGGTTCTTACTTGTTTTTAATTAAAGCTACCGTTGCTGACATAAAATAAATATTTACCTATTTCACTAAATACTCAACAAACTAATTATTTTCTCGAGAAAGTCATATTCTCTACCCCATCGTTCTTTACTGAAAAGGTAATTATCTTTCCTACACTATTTCGTTTAAATCTGATTTCCGAAAAGTTTCGATTCCTAGAAAAAAAGTACGAATCTCTGATGGGAACAATTTTTATATCATCCAATTTTTGATGTGTTAAATAGAGTTCATTATCCTTTTGAATTAAATCGTACTGAGTGCTTAATTCCTTATTATAATAACTTCCCAAATATTCTGAAGTATTGATACTTTCTTCTCTTGGAAGCCAAAACCATACGTAATCTGGAACTCTGAACTCTAGAATGGGTTCGTTATAATCATTTTCCTTGAAATTCACTGAGATGTCGTAGGGAGTACCCGTGATCTTGAAATTTCTCTCCCCGACTGGAATGAGTTGAACAGTGTCTTCTAATAATTCTCCGTAGCAGTTTAATGTATCATTTACTAAAAATACAGACCAGAACTCCTTTTTTTCTTCATTGTTGTAATAACGTCCTTCAAACTTTTTCAATTCATTATTTGATAGTGTAATGAAGATGTCATCTTTATATTTAAACGGTTCTTCTTCTTTATCCTTCGTTTTTGGAAACTCATGTTGCAAATAGTGATCAATCAATTTCAACATTTCATCTTCCGCACTGATATAAGAGGCGTTGGCAAATACAGTAAAGTCATACCCTAGTTTTGGAAATCTTGCGAAATAAAGACGGTATCCCGCATCTGAACCAGAGTGATAGATCATTTTAAATCCCTTGTAATTTGTTAAGAATTGGCCCT
>CALBPF010000211.1 GCA_937899105.1 uncultured Flammeovirgaceae bacterium
CAGTCGTTTTCGAGGGCTGGCAAGACATTACAAAAACGATAATCGCCAATAGGCTACATAGTTTTTCAATTCGATTCATTTTGGTTGTTTTAAAATTAATATAGTATATAAATATCCGATCAGGGCAAATACAATCATGCTACCGGGTGCGAGCGCAGGTAGTGCACCGGCGAGACTATCAATAAATAAGGGCCATCCGGATGATGAAGGGTGCAGCTCCATTTCAAACTCCATATTGGCTTTGAGATGAAACCAAATACCCAAGAGACCACTTATAGCACAGCCTATCATTAGGCCTTTGAAAATTATTATGAGCGCTTTTGGTGAATACCATTTCATAAGAATGAAAAATACTATTGCCGTACCCACCAATAAAATAGGAATCAGCTGCCATTGATCTTCATAATGTTCCAGTAAAACTAGCTCTGCCATGGTGCCAACGGCCATGAATACCAATGTAACGGTGATCAGACGATAGGCTCTAACCTGATAAAAAGGCTGATATTGATCTGGGGTTCTCATGGCATAATCAAGGCGCGAAAGTACGAGTGAAAAATTAACCTCACAAAATTATTAAGAATTAATCTAAATAGACTAAGTGATAGCGTCATCCCCGTAAACAAGCCTTAAAGGTTTCTTGTTATTCTTAAAAACTCTAGTAACATGACGGAAACTGAAGTAAAAGAAGCCATTGAACATATTCCTATTGGCTCCAGACTCCAACTGATAAAGAAAAACGGAGCGATAGTAGAGGTAAGGCTGGCTAGTTATGAAGTAAGTGGTACGGAACTCAGGGATTATGGTGATCTGATAGTTCCGGCTTTACCACCTGCGCTTATTGTACGTGGCAGGTCCCGTTTTGGAAATTTTCGTCAAGACATTGACGAGATTATTAAGATTGCCTGGATAGAATAAGGTTGATATAGTTTCATTCGGGTTAGCTGAGTTTAATAGACTTTCTAATAAAAGGAAGTTGAACCTTATTCGTTTTTGGGGTGTAACTACTTAGTTGAACCTAATTATCGCCTGACAGCCCCAGTTCCAAATAACCCGCCTCATTTGTAGAACCAGAAGCCTCGGCAGCTAATTTATTCCGGTTCTTTCGTATTTCTTATTACTTTACATCCATGTCAAAGGCAGAAAAATACCTCCCTTTTATTCTGGCCATCCTATTGCCCGCAATGAGCGCCATTGTTAACTCTGCCGAAGCCCCTGAACTCAAGTGGCCTATGCTCTCGCTTAGATACATTGAGGCCTCTCTGTTCTTACTGGTTATATGGTATTGCAACCGATGGCTGCTGAATACGGATAACAAACTTAAAAACCGAGTTGGCATGGAAGCTTCTATGCTAATCGTTAATCCGGTTGTCGTTACTCTTATTGTTCTTATCGATCTTTTATTAATTCCGCAGGGCATGAGTGGGTTACAACCATTATGGCTTCTGGTTTTCCGCTTGAGTGTAGCCGCTTTGATCTTTAATATGATCCTGAGGGTATTTAAATCACAAAAAGAAAGGTCAGCGCTACAGCTTCAGAACTTGGCTCTACAGGCAGAAAACTTAAAGTTTCAAATCGAAACGTTTAAGCAGCAAATCAATCCCCATTTCTTGTTCAACAGTTTGAATACGCTTTTGGACCTCATTGAGGAGGACCAGAAGACCGCAACGAAATATGTCAGAAATTTCTCTAACCTATATCGCGTCGTACTTCAAAGTACAAAACATGATTTTGTGACTTTAGATCAAGAACTACAGTTCTTATCTGATTATTGGCATCTGCTTAAAGTACGATTTAAAGATGCCATCGAGCTTGTGATACGTATAGATGAGTTCAAAATACAATATCTCATCCCACCATTAAGCTTACAGTTTCTGATTGAGAACGCTGTTAAGCATAACGAAGCGTCACGAAAAAGACCCCTAAAAGTAGAGATTTTTAATTCTGAAGACCTGTTGATTGTTAAAAATGCGATACATCAAAAGAAGTATCCTGTACCTAGTGAAAAAGTAGGGTTGAAAAACTTAGAGCAAAGGTTCAGTCTTTTGTATAAACCCATCCGGTATGGCCAAAAAAATGGCTTCTTCACTGTACAAATACCTTTAAAAAGACATCAATAATGCCTAGACCCATTCGAACATTAATCATTGAAGATGAAACCTCAGCGATCAGCCGTTTGCGAAAAGAGCTGGATCAGTTATCAGAAGTTGAGTTTGATGTTTTAGGTACATTAGAAAGTGTTTCAGAGTCGGTAACCTGGTTGAAGGAAAATGAAAATCCTGATCTCATTTTTATGGATATCCAGCTCACTGATGGCCTCAGCTTAGAGATCTTCAAGCAGATAGAAGTTCCGGTTCCGGTAATTTTTACTACTGCATTCGATGAGTATGCCGTACAGGCATTTAAGTTCAATAGTATTGATTATTTATTAAAACCCATCGATCCAAAAGAGTTAAAGGCAGCCATAGATAGCTATTTGAGTCTCGCGGGAAAGCAAGACCAGAGCGGTTATTTTAACCAGCTCTTGCACCTTGCGCAGTCCTTTAGACCGTCTACCTACCGCTCGAGCTTTTTGGTATCCTATCGTCAAAAGATGTTATTAATAGACATTCAGGATGTAGCCTATTTGTATATCAAAGAGCGCGGTGTTTTCCTAAAGAAAAAAGACGGTTTGGAGTATGTAATAGAGTTTTTTTTGGACGATCTGGAAAAGCAACTTGACCCTGCACAATTTTACCGGGCTAACCGACAGTTTTTGGTGGCCAGGTCGTCTATTCAGGAGATCGAACCTTATTTCAACGGTCGACTGATTATAATGATGAAACCGGAAGCACATATCCCCATCACCATCAGCAAAGAAAAAGCTACGCATTTTAAGCGATGGGCTGATTATTGAAGAGAAATACAAAATTTCCGAGTTGTCAGGACGCCATTTTAGTTTGACACCAGCTTTGGCAAGGCTCATAACATAAGAACTTTTGAGGGTAAAGCTCATTGATCTTCAACTTGGATTATCCCTTAAATAATAAAAGTTGATTGAGTTGAGGTGACCTTTTTTGAATGAAGCTTTTTTTCAGAAAGCTTCATTATCCTATTGTCAGCTTTAGTCCTTGATTATTCCTGTTCCACGCTATTTCTATTAATCTGCACACTTTCCAGCCGTTTTTTTGCACAGTATTAACAAATAAAAACATGAAAGAAAAAGTAAAATTTAAAGTCTATGCTGTGGCATTTTTAGTTGGAGTCACAATGATCTCCTGTTCTGATGATGACATTGAGTCCATCACAATTGAAATTACCGAAGAAGAGGTTGCCGATATCATTGCAGCCTCACTAAGTGAAGAAGACGGAGGTTTCGCTTCAGACATTGACAATCTGATACTTGATGTAGAAGAAGAATGTGGTTATACAGAAACTTATATGCTGAATGAATCTGAAACCATAGGGGTGAGATCTTTTTATGTTGATTATGAAATGAGTCTGGAGGTGAAGTGTAATCAGAGGGATGAGTTTCTTGAAATTGCGTATGCGTTCATCTCTGATCGTGACGCCGAGTTAATCCGCCTGGATGTAACCTCTTTTGCTGAAGGCAATTGGAGTTTTAAGGCAAATGGTCCGAACTACCTAATGGAGGGGGCCTATATTTATGAAGGTGAAGAACAGTTTAAGGTCCAGGACGAGAATACGTACAACAGTACACTTTCCTACGCTTCTAATAATCTAACCATAAATGAAGACGGAGACTTTTTAACCGGTGAGCTAACGATAGATTATGTCGCTAATTCAACTTCGGGAGAGTCAAGAGATGAAGATGGCGCCTTAACGATAGCTGAAGTTAATACGGGGCTTCTCGATGTCAGTAGTTTTGAATTTCTTTATGAGATCAATCTTAAGACGGGAGAGGTCGAGAAGATAGAACGATAAAATAGTTCGTACATAGCAAGTAGAAAGGTTAGGTTCACCTTTTTGTGTTTAATAAAAGGATCAGTTGGCGCTGTTTATCTCAGATTGCACCGTCCCCGCTTTGACGATTTGGTGTATTGCTCATAGGCGTGCTAAACTAGTGCAACCGCAAAGTATGCAAGGTCAGCAAAAAGTACCGAAATAGGCAGCGGACAGATAATAAATATGATTTGTACAAGACGGCGCTACTGCCTGACTATAGTAAAGCCGAATTAACTCACCTTAGGGATCAGCGCTATTAACGCGCTCTCCGCCTGCTAATTAGTCGTCTGACCACTCCCTAAAAACTATTTGGAAATATAATAAATGAAGAAAAGTGGTCTGACGACTATACACACTTCTTAAAAATCATCACACTCGTACAGTTGCTTCATTTTAAGATAACCAGCTTCAGTACTGATTTTAGCCTGCTCCGCCAGTTATTCATTCATTTCACGGCATGGTCCACGTTTTTTTGAAGTAAATAATAACACAAACCAACAATTAATAAGTGGCCGTAGTGGCCTAACCTTTAAAGTTAAAACGATGAAAAATGTATTGTTAACCAGCTTATATCTATTGATTTATTCCCCTGGAGCTGATTCGGATCAGATTCAAGGGTACTGGCTAACAGGAGAGGGAAAAACCATAGTAGAAATCTACGAGGACGCCGCCAACCATAATGGGAAAATTGTGTGGTTGGAGAAGCCAAACAATCGTAAGGGCGAACCTCATACGGATAAAATGAATCCTGATAGGTCTTTACGTAACCGGCCGATAATGGGAATGAATATGCTTGAAAACCTTGAATACAAGGACGGTCAGTGGCACGGTAAACTCTATGTTCCTAAGAAAGGAAGGACAGTAGATGCGGTTTTATCCCTGGTAAATAATGACGAGCTGCAAATCACAGTTTCTTTTCGTGGATTCACCAAAGAGATAAGCTGGTATAGGACTCAAGCCCCAGAATGAAATCAAGGATCCTGGCAGTCTTAATTATGTGCGCTTGCAAGGTGGTAGGCCAGAACAGTCAGCCCATATATTCAGAGGCTCGTAAAGCAACCGCTGTCTTTAAAAATCAGCAAGGAGTTCTTGATTCTTTGAAAGGAGTTTACGAAGGACGATGGACGTTGGATTTTACCTATGGTCAGCGATTCATTTCTACGTCCAACAGAGCCGAAATTCCTGACACCGTCACCTTTACGGATTTCACAGAGAAGCGATATTTTTTTGGGCTGGGTTTTGGACGTTTCATTAAGCCTCACCTTCATCTGGGTCTGGGTATAGAATTCACGCTTTTGCCAAAAGAACAGGAAATAACATCCATCTCTTTTGGTTCGGGAGGTATTACCGCCGAAGGGGGTGGTAATGGCGGACTAATACTGAACCTCAATTTAGCGGCAAAGTATTTTTTTTCAATATGGAAGTACACCAAGCCTTACATATCTGCTGAACTGGGTACCATAAATGCAACCGCAAAAGGTGGAAAAGGCACTTTGAGTTTAAGTACTCGCAGGGATGATATAGTAAATGAGCTGAGTACAAGGTATGCTACTGGTCATTTATTACTGGGTATGAATCATAGATATACACCTGGATTCATACTGGATTTTAATATTGGTTACTTGGTAACACCAAAAGAAGAGCCCGTGGGTGGTATCGTGTCTCCGGGTGGAATTACTACTTCTGCCACTATGCAGTTTGTTCTTAATCCAAGGAAAAAGTCGAAACGGATCAAATGAACATGTTGAAGAGAATCGGATATATATTGTGTTTAGTCTTTGTTTGTCAGTTACAGATTTTGGCTCAAACTGTGACAATTAGTGACCTGGAAGACGCAATAAAACTGGCATTAACAAGTAATAAGGATTACCAGAACTATGTCTTAAACCAAAGCCATGCCGAGCTAGAGTACAAGCAGGTGAAATCCTATCGTTTGCCAAGCATTAGCGGAAGCTTTAGCGGGCAGAAAAATATGGACCTGGCAACAACTCCACTTCCCGGAGAGATATTTGGTCAGCCAGAACAGACCATTGAGGCACAGTTTGGTCAGGAGTATACCTATAACGCAGGCATTTCTATTTCCAAGCAGCTCTTGAATAGAGAAGCCGCCATCCAAACCAGAATATCAAAGCTTAATGTGGAGATGATGGAAACGGAGAAAGAGGCTTTTGAAGAATTGTTGAAGGAGCAGGTCAGCCTGTACTTTTATACCGGACTTATTGCTAAAAGATCCATTGAAATAGGCAAGCAAGATCTGCAAATAGTCATGGATATAAACCAACTTTCAAAGGACAAATTTGAAGAAGGTGTTGTGGACGGAATTACTTTAAACACGGCCGCTATTAATTTAAACGCTGTAAAGCAAAACTTGATAGCCAGCGAGCAGCTGATAATAGAATGCCACATAGAGTTGAAAAAGCTTTTTGGTATGAGCGCAACCGACTCGCTTAATATTAAAGGTGAACTTAATTATGAGTTACCAAAAGCTTATTCCGTAGAACAGCTACGGCTGGATCCAGCTCTAAAAAATGCCACGTTGCGACTTCAGCAGAGCGAAATGCAGGTGAAGTACAACAGGGCTTCTCTTTTACCTTCACTCCAACTTAACACTTATTATGGTAAGCAGCAGTTTAGGGACGATTTTGGGTTTTCATTCTCAGGAGAAGATTGGAGTAATTACAGCTATATATCACTAGGCTTATCTGTGCCACTCTTTACGGGATTTAATAATCGACTGGAGATTAAACAAGGTAAGGTTAATCAACAAATAGCTTTTAATGAGCAACAGGAAGCCGAGAATTTTGCCGTACTCAACGACCAAAAGCTAATCGCGGATTATGAATTCAGTCGCAGAGAAGGGATGGCCATACTCGAAACCTTCAAGCTCTATAAAGAGAACCTTAACCTTACCCTTGAAAAGTATGAAGCGGGCCTTGTAAGTCTGGATAATTATTTAACCGTATTCCAAGACTATTTGAAGGCAGAGAATACCTATCTAAATGCCCAGTCCAAAATATATACTTATTACAGTCAAATCATATCAAGAATAGAATAATGAAAACGATCTTTTCAAAGTTGATTTATGTATCAATGTTAGGAATATCACTTGCTGCCTGCAGCAGTTCAGATACTACTCAACCAAAGCGGGCGGATATAGTAGATGCTGTTTTTGCCAGTGGCTATATTATCACCGACCAGGAGTATCAGGTTACCGCAAATGCTGAGGGATACCTGGTAAAGAGCTTTGTCGATGAAGGCATCAATGTGAAGGCCGGTATGCCTTTATTCCTGTTATCCAACGAGGTGCAATCTGAGAATGTGATAAACGCACAAGAAAACTATCAGGATGCGCTGCGAAAACTCAATACAAACTCACCGGAGCGTGTTCAACTGGAATTACAAATTGAACAGGCAAAGCTGCAAATGGAACTTGATAAAAAGAACTACTTGCGATATCAAAAGTTATTGGCGTCTACGGCTATTTCTCAAATGGACTTTGATAAGATCAAGCTGCAATATGAAAACTCCCTTCGAAACGTAACTATACAGGAAAAGGCGCTGGTGGACCTCGTAAGTTCTTTGGAATTAAACGCTAAGAACGCCAAAATACAATTGAACATCCAAGAGGAGAATAACTCAGATTACTTCTTATCATCCGCTATTAGCGGTAAGGTTTTGACGGTCCTGAAGCAACCTGGCGAGCTTATACGTCGGGGAGAGGTTGTGGCGGTTATTGGAGGTGGAGCGAAGTTGGCTAAACTTTATGTTTCAGAAGAAGATATTCAAGAAATAGCTATTGATCAAGAAGTGGTTATAAGCCTGAATACGGAAGAAAAGGGAATACGCAAGGCAAAAATTACTAAAATATATCCCTCATTTGATGATGTAGAACAGTCCTTTATCGTAGAAGCTTCATTTAAAGAGAGCGCTTCGAACATTTACCACAATACACAACTACAGGCAAACATCATTATTGGCCATAAGGACGATGCGCTGGTTATTCCCGCACAGTTCTTATTTGATGGCGACAGTGTAAGGATAAAAGGCGGCGATTTGCATTTTGTCCAAACCGGGCTTAAAAACGATCAATGGGTCGAAATTATTTCGGGGATAGATGAATTAGTAATACTTCATAAGCCATCGGCGCTATGATCAAGGCCACAAATTATAAAATAGCGCAAGGGCATCTTACCTCCAGGGTGAAGCAGGCGCTGGTGGCTATGCTCAGTGTCACCTTTGGCATTTCGATGTACATTTTCATGAACGGTTTTATGACCGGCGTAAATGACATTCAGGAAGAGCTGGCATTTTCAACACTGGCGCATATTCGCATTTATAACGACCTACCCGAGGACCGGTCCAACTTGCTCGTGAATTATTATCAAGGAGATAAATTAGTTAACCTAAGGCATCCTAAGGTGATCCAGTATACCGAGGGTATAGTCAATGCGGATAAAGTAATCAATACCGTAAGCCAACTTGATGAATTAGCAGAAATCACGGCTCAGGTAAATATGAATGTGTTTTACAGAAATGGTTTAACCCAAGTGAACGGTATGCTAGCGGGTATAGACGCTACCATGGAACATAGGTTGTTTAGTATTGCTGAATCAATGAAGGAAGGCTCATGGGTTGCATTGGATCATCGAAGTGATGGAATCATTCTAGGTGTAGGGTTAGCCAAAAAATTGAGCTTAGGCATGAATGATAATGTAGTGGTTAAAACGGCTGATGGAGTAACCCGTAATTTTAAGATTATAGGTTTGCTGGAAACTTCATTGGCGAGCGT
The DNA here is from genome assembly GCA_937899105.1 of uncultured Flammeovirgaceae bacterium. Classification (GTDB taxonomy): domain Bacteria; phylum Bacteroidota; class Bacteroidia; order Cytophagales; family Cyclobacteriaceae; genus Fulvivirga. The sequence continues at coordinate 8,732 of CALBPF010000211.1, forward strand.
TGATAATGGCAAAGCATTTATTCAGATCAATGTCGCCAGACAGCTCGTTTTAAAAAACCATAGCTATGCCACCGATATTCAAGTGAACCTGAAAGACTTTGATAGTTCGAGGGAGGTAGCAAGAAAAATTGATACGCTGGTAGGCTACAAAGTCGAGTCCTGGAACGATGCTAATGGACAATTGGAAGCCGGTAATGAATTAAGGAACTACCTGGCTATAGCAGTTTCCCTGACCATCCTGTTAGTAGCTGGCTTCGGTATTTATAATATCATGAATATGACGGTGAACGAGAAAATAAAAGAGATAGCCATTCTAAAGGCTATGGGTTTTGAAGGTGGAGATATTGTGGAAATATTTTTGGTACAGTCCATCATAATAGGTCTGATAGGTGGGGTAGTAGGGGTGATTTTCGGCGGAGTGGTGAGTGTCTTAATAAATAATATCCCGTTTGAATTAGCAACCATTAAGACATTACCTATGGCTTATCGAATGTCAGATTATCTTTCGGCATTCGGATTTGGTATGCTAACCACATTTATTGCAGGATACCTGCCTGCTAAAATGGCTTCAAAAGTAGACCCTGTAGAAATCATTAGAGGATAAGGTTATGGAAAACAACACGGTTTTAAGCGCTCGGAATATTAGCAAATACTTTTACGAGCCTGCGATTTTTCAAGCGCTAAAAGAATTATCCTTTGATGTGAAAAAAGGTGAATTTCTGGCGCTCATAGGTAAATCCGGTTCGGGTAAATCAACCTTGCTGTATGTGCTATCCACTATGGATACGAACTATGAAGGCGAGCTGTTAATGAATAATGAAAAACTTACGGGAAAAACGCAAAATGAACTCGCGGCTTTCCGAAATGCCAACATTGGATTTGTTTTTCAGTTTCACTATTTATTACCCGAGTTTTCAGCGATACATAACGTGATGCTGCCAGCATTAAAACTTGGCAAAAAATCAAAAGAACAAATTCATCAGGATGCGCTGGAAAACCTGGATCTATTGGGTATTAAAGATCAAGCCTATAAATCCGCCAACAAATTATCAGGAGGGCAGCAGCAGCGGGTAGCTATTGCCCGGGCTTTGATCAATGAACCGGCAATTATAATGGGGGATGAGCCCACGGGAAATTTGGACTCCAAAAATACCGACATTGTTTTCGATATATTCAGGGAACTGGCCGAAGAGCGTGGACAAACCATTATTGCTGTTACTCATGACGATGAGTTTGCCGCTAAAAGTGACCGTGTACTGGAACTGAGTGATGGCCTTATATTATGAATCTCACATTCGGTAACCTTCTGATTCATCTTCTGGCTATACTGTTGCTGGCTTCCTGTGCAACGCGTCGAATAAGCAGGGCGCCGTGTGAAACGGAAACCAAAACCCCGCAATGTGAAAAAGTGACTATTAACGATTTACATTTGACCTACAGCATAGAAAAAAAGCAGGGTGTTGTTAAAGTGTTAGTCCATACGGATGATGCAATAATGGTGGCCAGGATAATGGCTCTAGGTTTGACCGTTACCATGAAAGAGCCCATTTCGGAATTCAGGTCTCTTAATTACCCAATTGGAATTTTAGAAGTTAGGAAATTCAGGTCCCCAAACGACTTCAGAGCATTTTGGAATAAGACCAATATCCCGGGTTCATGGCAAGGAAGATTTTCCAAGCTATTTAACATGGCCCTGTTCGAAGATACGGAGGGCAAACATCGTTATAACATTGACTCAATTAAAGGTGGGTTGAACGCTAAGTTTAAAGTGAAAAACAATGTATTTGATTACGAATTGACTGTACCTGGTTGTATACCCAACTCACGTCGGGTTGACATGGAAATTTCTATTGGTAGGTTGGTACTTTCAACGCCAATCTTTGAAAATGGACTAAGGAATCGAAAGGTATATAGGTCGCCAAGTACAAACTATTTTGAATATTTTCAATCACCCTGGGAGGTATCCGTGTCGGGTTGCTAGTCTAAACGCAACAAGGCGCCATTTTCAACTGGCTTATGCTAATTTCAATGTAAAAAAGTCAATCGTTCTTTTCCAGGCTAACTCTGCGGCAGCCTTATCGAATCGTCCGGTAGTATCGTTGTGAAAACCATGATTAACGCCGGGATACATATGTCCTGTATATTCTTTGTTATTTGCTTTCAACGCTTCCTCGTAATCCGGCCAACCGGCATTAACCCGTTTATCAAGTTCTGCAAAATGTAATAAAAGAGGGGCTTCAATTTTACTGGTTTCCTCTGCCGAAGGCTGACCACCGTAAAAGGGTACGGCGGCAGACAGTGTAGGAACTTGCACCGCCATCATATTTGAGATCCAACCACCGAAACAAAATCCTACAACTCCCACTTTTCCCGTACACTCCGAATGGTTTTTAATCAATTCAAAAGCAGCAATGAAATCTTCAAGCATCTCACCACGGTCGCGTTGACGTTGTAGCGTTCTACCCTCATCGTCATTGCCTGGGTAACCCCCTAGAGGTGTAAGTGCATCCGGTGAAATTGAAATAAAACCTGCCAATGCGGCTCTGCGCCCGACATCTGCTATATGCGGGTTCAATCCTCTATTTTCATGAACTACCACAACTCCGGGTAGCTTTCCGGTAGCCTCTTTTGGCCTGGAAAGCTGTGCTTTTATTGTCCCTCCACCTTTTGGGGAATCGTAATTAATAAACTCCGTATTCAGTCTTGGGTCGTTTTTGGGAACTTGGATCTTATCCTGGTAGTTGGGCATTACGAAACTTAACAGCGACGCTATGGTCAATCCACCAACTGCGTAGACGGAAAGCTTCTCCATAAATTCTCTTCTATCCAGCCGATTATGGGCATAGTCATCATACAGATCGAATACCTCCTGTTTAATCTCTTTTTTATCAATTTCCTTCATCAAATAAGATTTTATAAGTTCCAGAAGTAAGATATAACGGAAATTTGTAAAAAGCCATTTTTGAAGGGAGTTTAGAAATTTATCATGCCTGGCTGCATAAAATTGTCTGGCATCCTTTGGAGTATAACCTGAAAGTGAGATAAGGTTAAATGAGACCAGCAACCAATGGCACAAAAGAAAAGCCAACCTAAGAAGGCTGGCTTTTCATCTATGAACTTTTATGGTTCAACTTATAACTCCTTAATTTTAATGTTTCTAAACCAAACATCATCACCGTGGTCTTGCAAGCCGATCAGACCCTGCGAGGCAATGCTTCCCCAGTTTTCGTTAATGCCTGGCCACTTGCTGTCGGCGATAAGTGCGTTCATTTCATCTGAGCCGATGGTATATTGAACCACAGTGTCACCATTTTGGATGTGGATAATGTCATTACCCCTGGCAATTACCTCAGCCTGGTTCCATTTGCCATGACCCGTAAAGTTCTGTGGGCTAGCCGGGATCAGGTCATACAAAGACCCTGATTGTCTATTGCCATCCTTGCCTAACTGAGCGTCAGGGTGATGTATATTATCCAGGACCTGCATTTCAGGAGCTGTTTTCCAAATGTAATCATACTCTTCACGTCCTCGGTAAAAGATGCCTGCGTTAGCCGCACTGTCTACCATCCACTCTACCTTAAAGTGAAAATCTGAAAACTCCTTTTCATATATAATGTCACCGCCATCTTGAGCGCCGGCCTCACCTCGTCCGGACCCTTGGATATGGAGGGCTTCATTGTCAATTTCCCATGCAACGGGGAAAGTTTCTTTCTTATAGCCTCGCCAGCCGGTGTTGGAAGAGCCATCGAACAAAAGCATCCATCCCTCTTCCTTTTCTGTTGCTGTTAATGTATTAGGACCGGCAACTTCTTCCACTTCTACAGTTTCTGCTGCTGCTGGCGCTTCCTCTTCTTTTTTACTAGGTTGGCTGCAACTTGCAAGGAACGCTAAGGTTACAATTGCAATCAGCCAGTTGTAGTTTTTCATAATTGTTTATTCTTATCGGTTAATTAATGAATATGTATTTAACTAAGCAGGCATATCGGGTAAAGTCCAACCTTCTCTGTAGGTATGCTTCACAAGCTCTGCGGCAAAATCTTTCGCGGAAATCGGATCGGTCCAAGTTTTATCAAAGGTTGGGTGTCCATCATGAATTTTGAATCCATCTTTGATCACCGTCTTTATCGTTTCGCTGTCGGTGATATTTGTAAATCTCATATTTTCACCGTCCCATTCCAGTTCTTTATTTAAGTTCTGAAGCCTTACTGCCATTACACCCATAACAACCATCTCATTGAATGGACCCGCTTCGGCAAAATCAGAAGTCGTTGGTTTTCTACTCTCAGGACTTTCTTTACATGCTCTTACCCAATCTTGTTCATGTATACCGTCCTCGGTACCTAATTCTTTGGATACTCTTCGTTCTGTTTCTTTTACCGTAGGCGCTCTTCCGGATACCAGTTCAGGCTCTGCTCCGTAGCAACCTACATGAAGAATGTCTTTTGTACCGTAAAAGAAGGTGCCTCCACCATATTTATTTGGATCTTTTCCCTTCGGCCAGTTTTCCGGCAGCTTGGGTTTTATCCCCCCGTCATACCAGTATACCTCTACTTCGGGCATTTTTGTACGCCCTACTTTTTCTCTTTCAGGGAAAACCATTTTTACAGATTGGGCCGTAGGCGCACAACCTTCAAGTAACAAAGTGGAGCTTGCCTGGGCCTTTGTCGGGTAACCTAATTTAAGCCCTTCAAATACCGGATGCAGGATATGACAGGCCATATCCCCAAGCGCTCCGGTTCCATAGTCCCACCATCCTCTCCAGTTCCATGGGTGGTAAATTTCGTTAAAGGGTCGCATTTTCGCCGGCCCTACAAAAAGGTCCCAGTTAAGGGTATCAGGCACCCATTGCCCTTGCTCAGGAGTATTCAAACCTTGAGGCCATATAGGCCTGTCTGTGAATGACTCTACCTTGGTTATCTCACCAATCTCACCATTCCATATCCATTCACATGTTTTGGCCACTCCTTCACCAGATGCACCCTGATTACCCATTTGCGTGGCTACCTTGTATTTTTTAGCCAGTTTTGTTAGTAATCGGGACTCGTAGACACTGTGTGTAAGAGGTTTTTGCAGGTATACGTGCTTACCCATGGTGATGGCGTGGGCTGCCGTGAGTGCATGGGTGTGATCTGCCGTCGCAATGACCACAGCATCTATTTCATCACCCATTTCATCGTACATCTTTCTAAAGTCCCAATACTTTTTGGCTTTAGGATAGGCGTCAAAGCAGCGCTTGGCATATTTCCAATCTACGTCGCAAAGCGCTACTACATTTTCCGTGGTGAGATTCTTTAGGTTAGCAAAACCCATACCTCCAACTCCAATACCCGCAATATTCAGTTTGTCACTAGGGGCAGTATGCCCCAGTCCTGAAATCACATGACTTGGCAGTATGCTTATTCCCGCGAAAGTTGCTGCCGACTTCTGTACGAATCTTCTTCTTGAAAGATCATTAGGTTTATCGGATTGATTACTCATGGTTTTTTTAAAGTTTTTACTTAATTAACTACCTAAGTTAGAAATACTTTTCAAATTATTTACGAATGATTGACCTGCCTTTTGTCAAGTGGCAGAATGAATCATTTTGAGGGAATAACTGTGCTTTTGTAAATGCGCGACTAACAAGCTGGAATTGAAAAGAGCTAAATCATACGAATTGTTCTTTTTCTTTATTTATGTCAATTTCGCTTATAGATGCGACTTGAAATCACGAAGACGGGTCGTTAAGGTATGATTGTTTACTCAAGTAAAGCTGTTGCTTAAATCAAAGATTCCTATGTTGAGACAAGTTTACTACCCCTTAAGCTCATCAAAATCATGTCATCAATGGCGATAGCTTCCGGGTTCCGGCATATCTATAAAACTCGCCTTTTTGACAGTTCTTTAGACAGTCCGAACATACGAATATCCACTACTTACCTTTTTTTATTTGAACCTGGTATGCGACGTTAGCCTTTGGAACACAACGTAGTTTTCATCAGACTTTAAGAGTACGATCATTCAAGGTATTATACTTCTGTGTAATCCATAAAATGAGTACGCCAAACAATACTGCCACTATAATTAGTATATTATTGATTAAACCATCCGTGCCAAAAGATAACCGGATAAGAATGGTAGAAATAATAAATCCGGAATTCCGAATAAATACATGAAAGCTGCTGGTATTGAAGAATGAGAATAATAATAACAGCACATCGGTAAGAATGAGTAATGTAAAAAATTTATCGTAGAAGATATTATTGATGTCAATAAAGCTGGCGCCTTCGCTACTATTGGATTGCATCCATGCTATCCACCCCGTAAACCAATTGATAAAACTGTATAAGGCCATAATGATAATGACGGGTACAAGAAAAGAAGCCATTACTTTCTTCCTTCTAATAAAAGTCTGAACTTTTTCAGGAAGCTCATTTACCGATTTTACCTGCGCTTTTCGGGCATTCAATTTGTGGAAGATGTAAATGGATACAAACAACAGAATGGTAGATAAAATGTCGTAGGTAAACTGCAAGTCATATTTAATATCAAACCAATTTACCGAAAGGTCCAGGTTAGCAAGGTCTTTGAAAATACGCCTGATCATGATGAGCGTTATGATCTCGTATTGCTTCGCTATGTAATCTGATGTGGATTGTGGTATATGATAAACCAGCAGATAAACCTCGAATAATAATATAAAAGAAAAAGGGGTATAAATAGCTGAAATAGGGTTGGTCAAAAGTTCAGATTCGTAAGAGAGCTGAATAAACCCAAAATCAACTAAAGCGATCACAAATAGGTGGATAATAAAGCTTAATATGGACAACCATATAATGACTCTTTCTGCGCGATCCTTCGTTTCTTTCCCAAGAAGTGTATTGTATAAACGATCATAATTGCTGTTAGGCATAGAACAGAAACAGTAGCTAACGTTATTTGTTACTCTCCTAAGTATGGCATAGCTCTAAGCTTAATTTCCGTTCATCTTTATGCTGCAGCATACATCAATATTCAACAGTTACTCTACTCACCGCCTGAAAGAAACGAATCACTTTTACAATAAGATACTAGGGTTAGATACTCAAATCGTAAAAGAACGGTTTATTCATGTTTACCTGCCGAGTAGCGAACCGTTGGTCATTTATTTTAAGGAAGATCACCAACCTGCTTCATACACTGTCGTGAATTTTCAGGTCGTGGATATTACCGAAGCGGTGAACAACTTAAAAAGTAAGGGTGTGCAATTTTTACAATATGGAGAACCCATCAAAACTGATCAAAATGGCATCTCTTGGGACGATACCGGCTCGCATTTAGCATGGTTTAAAGATCCTGGGGGTAATATCATCGCCCTGATTGAAAATTAATTACCCGTTAATAAAGTCGGTTATTTTTGGGTCCATTGGTTTAACGCCGGCCTTATAAAAATGCATTAGCTTACCATTTTCATCGATCAGGTACTTACAGAAATTCCAAGAAGGAGCTTTATCATTCCAGCCGTTTTTGTTTTTATCCGAAAGCCATGCGTAAAGTGGATGCTGATTCTTTCCCTTCACATCAATTTTAGAAAATAGTTGAAATGTAACCCCATAATTGGCCTTGCAGAATTCGACTATTTCCAGGTTCGTACCGGGCTCTTGACCTAAAAAATTATTAGAAGGGAAACCGAGTATGGTCAGTTTATCTCCGTACAACTCGTGCAATTTTTGTAAGTCTTCGTACTGCGGTGTATACCCACATTTTGACGCCGTATTAACGATAAGCAGTTTCTTTCCTTTGAACTGTGAGAAGTTAACAATTGTACCGTCAATGGCCTCGACTTTGAAGTCATAAATAGAAGTTGATGCAGCGAATAGCATTGTTATCAATGTAAAGAACGTGTTTACCATTTTTCTTTTTTCTTTCATAACTCATTGCTGCTTGTTTTGTTAAAAGTTTATTCAAAAGGAAGTCAACTAAAACAGGAGAGTCATGCGCGGGGGAAGATTTCATTTTAAGTCTACTGACTACTCAAGAGCATGAAGGCAAAGATAACATAGACACTTGTTTAAATGATCTGTGATGGCTTCCAAAAGACTTATCAACAGAACAGCATAAACAAAGAATACGATGGGAAAGCAGATTTTAGATAAGGCAAAATGGAGCGCTTTGATGGAACAGATGAAAGCTTTATGTCCTGAAGTCTTTAATGAAAACGGAGATATTCTAAACCTTGTCAACGGTAATTGGCAAAATGAAGGTAATCTCAAGCCTTTTAATTCCAGTATTGACGGCGCTTTGCTGGGATACTACCCCATGCTAAAAGCGAAAGAAGGCAAGGAAGCGGTAGAATATTGCGCTAAGGAATTTAAAGACTGGCAAAAGGTTGAGCTTGACAAACGTAAGGAATGGGTAACTCAAACTATTGATGAAATTGAAAAGCACAAGGAGCTCCTTTCTTACTTGTTGGTTTGGGAAATTGGTAAACCTTATCTGCAATCCCTGGATAGCGTAGAACGCTGCGTTGATGGTGTAAGATGGTATGTGGACAATATAGAATCGATGTTAAAGGATAGAACAGCGTTAGGTGTGATTTCTAACATTGCCTCCTGGAATTATCCGTTATCTGTTTTAGTCCACGCGTGTCTGGTTCAAGTACTATCGGGAAATACGGTAATAGCTAAAACGCCTTCCGATGGCGGACTATGGTCGCTAACGGTTTGTTTTGCCATTGCCAAGAGGGTAGGTCTTCCGGTATCTCTAATTAGTGGGTCCGGCGGTGTTTTAAGTGAAGCGCTGGTAACCCATGATGCCGTTGACTGCCTGTCATATGTAGGAGGCAAGAGTAATGGCCGAATGATTGCTAACTCATTGTATAACAAAAATAAGCGTTATATGCTGGAGATGGAGGGTGTAAACAGCTACGGTGTTTGGGATTTCTCAGACTGGGATGGCCTGGCGAAACAGATAAAATCAGGCTTTAAATATGGGAAACAGCGTTGTACAGCTTACGTTAGGTTCGTGGTGCAGAGAACGTTATTCCCAAAGTTCCTGGATATGTACCTTCCGGTTCTGAAGTCTTTGAGTTTCGGCAATCCGCTTCTGGTTGATGAGGGAGCGAAAGAACCACCTAACTATGATTTTGGCCCGTTGATCAACTCAAGAAAGGTCAGTGATATTAGCGTCATGTTCAATGATGCCCTGGGCAAAGGCGCAGTTTCTATCTACCAAGGTGAACTGAAAGAAGAGAATTTTCTCCCTCATCAGGATACGTCGGCTTATTTAGCTCCTGCTTCTTTACTTAATCTGCCGAAGAATGCCGCATTGTATCATAACGAGCCTTTCGGCCCGCTAGACAGTATCATTTTGGTTGACAGTAAGGATGAACTCATTACGGAAATGAATGTCTCCAATGGTGCATTAGTCTCGTCTATAGCGTGTGATAATCCAGTGGACGCAGAAGAGATTGCTAAGCAATTGAGAGGTTACAAAATAGGTATTAACGCCGTTAAATCCAGAGGCGACAGAGAGGCCACTTTTGGTGGGCTAGGTGAGTCCTGGAAGTGTTGTTTTGTCGGAGGGAAGTTTTTAATTCAAGCCGTTACTAACTCTATGAACGGAGATCGATTGTATGGCAACTTCCCTGAGTACACGTTACTTCCCGAAAGTAGGTAATTATTGTTCAATAGAGATGGCATTGAACTCCATCACCATCCCATCTTCTACCGAGTAGTTGATATCTATCGGATTACAACATACCTCGCAGTCTTCAATATACTGTTGCGAAAAAATGGAAGGATCCAGCAGCATTGAAATTCCCGCTCCGCAATAGGGACATGAAAAAAAATGTTCTAGCATGTTCTGATAGAAAGTAAGTTTTCTAATAAGATTGAACACCATATTACATCAAATGTTCTATATATGTGAAACGCATTAAATCCAACGATATAAAAGAAGAGGTATTGGTTACCACCGCTCGCAGCGGTGGCCCAGGAGGACAGCATGTCAACAAAGTGGAGACTAAAGTTCAACTGCGATGGAATGTTAACACCTCCGAAAAGCTCAGCGTCCTACAGAAAGAAATCATTATTGCAGCTAATAAAACTAAAATCACTAAGGGCGGTGATTTGATAATTACAGCTGATGGCAAGCGTTCTCAGATTAAAAACAAAGAAATAGCATTTAAAAAATTAGATCGCATGCTGGCAAAAGCTTTTACCCGACGGAAAGCAAGAAAGGCAACCGTACCTACAAAAGCTGCCAAACGAAAACGGCTGGATGACAAGAAAAAGCACAGCGAAAAAAAGGAAATGAGAAAACGAATCTCCTGACAATGGTAGCCACCGAGAATTTTAAGAAGGTAGAAATTACGTCCAAGTCAGAATTGCGCAATTGGATGGAGCAACACTACGCCCAGGAAAATAGTGTTTGGCTGGTAACCTATAAAAAAAACAAGCCCGATAAATATGTTTCCGTTTCCGAAGTGCTGGACGAACTCATTTCATTCGGTTGGATCGATGGCATACGCAGAAAGCTGGATGATAAGCGTACGATGCAGTTAATCTCTCCTAGAAAGACACAGCACTGGGCCAGGACGTATAAGGATCGTGCTGATAAATTGATGAAAGACGGACAAATGCATGAAGCAGGCCTTCGCGCCATAGAAGCATCGAAAAAGAACGGCCTTTGGAATTTTATGGATGATGTAGACCAGTTGATTGTGCCACAAGATTTACATCAAGCCTTAAGTAAATACCCCGGAGCAACGTCATTTTTTGAGGCCACCAATGCTTCAAGCAAGCGATTTGTATTGCGATGGATCAAACTGGCTAAGACGGAAACAATGCGTGCCAAGCGAATAGGTCAAACGGCATTATTAGCCGCTAAAGGAAAAAAAGTACCTGGCAGTTAAGCTATACGGCTTAGGGTACAACCCAAGTTCCTTTCCACTTATCTGTTTTTTCAAAAATGGCACGCAGATGTTCCAGACCCCTGAGCTGCAAGACTTCAATACTGGTCGGCTCAAAGTGCAATACGGCAAAATGCTCAGAGTTCATTTGACTATCCCATTCGTAAGCTTCTTCTGGCCGGTCAATTGGAGTCCCAGGCGCTTGAACAGAACAATACGCTTTTCTCGCTTCACCCTGAACATATTGCCAATGCTTTTCGGCTACTCCATCGGTATTGTGAAAAGTTATAATTCCACTTACTATGACTTGGACCTTTTTCTGGGGATGATAAAAGAGAAGCTGCCCCTTCGGATTACTTCGTATTTGATCGACCTTCCCTGAACGGTGATCTGTGTAGAGGACAAGTTTGAAGTCCTTTTCTACCTTGCGAAGTACTACATAACGCATGGCTATTGTGTCATTACTTGTACCTAGCGCTACATACCTAAACGGATGCTTCCTGTCCATCGCGGCACGGTGAATTTCATGCTGTACTACAGATAGCACCTGATGAAGATCGTAGTCTTTTTCGATGAGCATATTTTATCTAGTTTCAAGGCTTGGGGTTATACATAACACTCTCGGTTACCAGGCCTGTCTGGATGTTCAATTCCTCCTCGTAATTGATTATGTCTTTTGGTAGACTGTGTTTTCTCCACAATTCAGGGAGATTTTTTCTGACGTGCTCACTATTACGATACGCCCAATATTTCTCTTTGGCTTCACGAGTGGCCTGATCATAATTCACCAGGGGGTAAGGATAGTCCTTTCCAATATGCGTATTATAAAAATTTTGCTCCATCTGTGATAACTCCCAGGGTGTAGCCAATAAGTTCTCGGGTACATTGCCTAGTTCGTGAACCCACTTTTTGATAAATACCCCATAGTCATCGTATTTTTTCGCTTGCAGTATCGGATTAAAAATGCGCATCGGATGATAGCCGGTCATGCCCGCCTGCATTTGAAATTGCGGATAGTGAATGCCCGGTTCAAAATCAAGGAATACCTTCGCTAGGTACGCAGCGCCAATTCGCCAGTCCTGCCATAAGGTAAAACTCCAGAAAGTGGCCAGCATAGCGCGCATTCTAAAATTTAGATAGCCGGTTTCTATCAGACAGCGCATTGAGGCATCGATCATGGGAAACCCTGTGGATCCGTTTGACCAGGCCTTGTAATAATCGGGGCGAAATTCCTTTTCAATCCCTATAAAACCACGATTAATAGGCTCTTTTTCAATGGTATATTCAGTTTCTAATTTTTGAATGTAGTGACATCGCCACCAAAGTCGGTTGTGAAATTGATCGATGTTCCTGCCTAGCCTGTCTTTAACTGCCTTTGTTTCTTGGTATACATGCCGGGCACTGACATGACCGTGAGCGATGTATGGCGAAAGTCGGCTACAGGTTTCCTGACTAAGCGATGGTCGCGCTAAATTTTTTAAATACGATTTTGCCCGATTTTGCGTAAAGCTCTCCAAAAGCTTCATAGCTTTAGTTTCACCTCCACGCTGAAAACTCGGATCCGGTTTAGCAATAAGATCAGGGATCTTTACCATCCCATTTTGAAAATGGTTAAGATTTGGACGAATTAGATTCAGGCCACTGACATCTACTGGGAACAGGTCGCCATTCATATAATCGTCCCAGTATTTCTGCCAGCCTCTGCGGTCAGGAATATTCCGCCTTACGCCATCACGTTCAAACGTTTTCCAATTAATGCCTTTCCGTTTACACCACTTACGCACCGCCTGGTCTCTTCGATAGGTAATTTCAAGGCCTGTTTCCTGATGTGATAAAATTGCCTGTATGGCATACGCTTCGGCAATCATTTTTAATGCATCCAGTGCCTCGGCATGTAATACTAATATTTTGTTGTGCCCGATTTTTCCTCTAAAATCTTGAATACCTTGGTAGGCAAACCGCCAATGCCTTACATCGGATTCGGGAATTGATATTAAAGAGGGCTCGAAAAGGTATATAATTAAGATGGGGTTGGGCTGTTGCATTACATAGTTAAGGACAGCATGATCATGCAGCCTCACATCCTTTTTTAACCATACCACATTCACTTTCACAAGTTGAAAACATGATTGCTGTGCAGGATGTTTATTAACAATTGTCGCGAGGTGTCACCAAATCGCATTTCATCAAACAAAAATGTTGAAATGAGCAGAACATCTTCATTTAGTTTTGTTAAATAAAATATGCTGGGGTATCTATCGGACCATCTCTTATATATTCCTTTTGTGGCTTTGAATGTTTGGATCATCTACAAGGTGATTAAGATATTCGTCTACCAAAGGGATGATGATAAGGACGACGATGAGGACGATGACGGCGGCATAACAATCGGTGATCCTGATCTTGATCTTCCACCAGGGGTTTCACTCCCCACAGAACCCCAAGAAGTAGTCATGCACTGATGGTTTATGTAGATTACTATAATGTATGACCTACGAACCGGACGACAAGAAGCAAGTCTTTATATAGCTTTATATCCTATGAAGAAATCTGAAAAAGCCGCATTTGTTGTAAGTACGCTCGAAGAAATTTATCCTGAAGTTCCCGTGCCTCTGGATCATTACAGTCCTTATACGTTATTGGTGGCTGTACTCTTGTCAGCGCAGTGCACGGACGAACGGGTAAATAAAATTACGCCTGATTTATTTGCTGTTGCGGATAATCCATTTGATATGGCCAAAGTACCCGTTGAAGATATCAAAGAAATCATAAGGCCCTGTGGTTTAAGCCCCATGAAGTCCAAAGGCATTTCTGGATTGTCAAAAATACTGGTGGAAAAATATAATGGTCAAGTACCTGAAGATATGGAAGCGCTTGAAAAATTACCTGCGGTAGGTCATAAAACCGCATCCGTAGTGATGTCACAGGCATTTGGTGTACCCTCATTTCCTGTGGACACACATATCCATCGTTTAATATACCGCTGGGGATTATCTACTGGGAAGAATGTAGTGCAAACCGAAAAAGACTGTAAGCGACTCTTTGACAAAGAGTTGTGGAATAGGCTCCACTTGCAGATCATATTTTTTGGACGCCAATATTGCCCTGCCAGGGGTCATAATCCGTACGAATGCCCTATCTGTTCAAAGATTGGCAGAGCGCCGATGTTTAAAGACTTTGACCTGAAACCTGCTAAAAAATAACTGTGCTGATATTTAGAATAAGCTCTTTTTAGAAGTAAATATTGGCAAGTAGTCATAGAAGGACGATTATAAAGCTTATAACTTCTGCTTTTCAGTTGCTATTTACTTCTTATTTGCTGATTTTACTTCTATGAAATACCAAGAGTCTATTGGTAACTTTAGCTATACCTTTAAAACCCTTAAAGAAGTGATGGCCAAAGCTACGCCTGAAAGGTCGGGTGACGCTATGGCTGGCGTGATAGCCGAAAATGAAAAGGAGCGGATAGCTGCGCGTCTGGTTCTGGCTCGGGTATCACTCCGGCAGTTTCTGGAAGAACAACTTGTTCATTATGAGGTAGATGCTGTTACTCGAATGATGAATGATTCTCATGATGGATCTGCATTTTCTTCCATAGCCCACCTTACCGTCGGTGGATTTAGGGATTGGCTGTTGGACTACGAAACTGACGGCGATAAAATTAAGAATGTGAGCCCGGGTCTAACGCCCGAAATGGTGGCCGCCGTAAGTAAGATTATGTCTAACCAGGATCTGGTACTTGTGGCTTCTAAAATCAGAATCGTAACTAAATTCCGAAATACGCTAGGTCTTAAAGGGCACTTTTCTACCCGGTTGCAACCCAATCATCCAACAGATGATATCAAAGGTATTATGGCCAGTACCATCGATGGTTTAATGTATGGCGCCGGTGATGCGGTCATTGGTGTCAACCCGGTATCCGATCATGTAGAGACTGCACGTGTCGTGATTGATATGTTGGAAGACCTGCGACTACGTTACGATATCCCTACGCAGACATGCGTGCTTGCGCATGTCACCACTACGCTGGACTTGATCGAGCAGGGAGCGCCTGTTGACCTCTTATTTCAATCTATCGGCGGTACTGAAAAAACAAATACCAGTTTCGGTATCTCACTTGAACTATTGGAAGAAGCCCATCAGGCAGGCAAGGAGCTAGACAGGGGTACGGTAGGTCAGCATGTTATGTATTTTGAAACAGGTCAAGGTAGTGCGCACTCAGCGAATGCACATCATGGTGTAGACCAGCAGACTTGTGAGGTGCGGGCTTATGCGGTAGCCAGAAAGTATAATCCGCTGTTGGTCAATACCGTAGTCGGCTTTATCGGACCGGAATATTTATATGATGGTAAACAGATTATCCGTGCCGGTCTGGAAGATCACTTTTGTGGCAAGCTCATGGGACTTCCCATGGGCTGTGACATATGTTATACTAATCACATTAATGCCGATCAGGACGATATGGATAACCTGCTTACTCTATTAGGCGTAGCGGGTTGCAACTTTATCATGGGGGTGCCGGGAGCGGATGACATTATGCTCAACTACCAGAGTACCTCATTTCATGATCAGATTTATATTCGACAACTACTTGGCTTGCGTTATGCACCAGAATTTGAATTATGGTTGCAAAAGATGACCCTCATGGACGACCAGGGCCGAATGCTTGAACAAACTTCGGCCAATAAACTATTGCAGCTATGAGTATAGGTTGGGACCAACTGAAGTCCTTTACTGTCGCCCGCGTCGCTCTGGGTAGAGTAGGTGGAAGCCTTACAACAGAGCAGCTACTCCAGTTTCGTAAGGACCATGCCCTGGCCAGGGCTGCCGTGTGGGCCGATCTTGATATAGAAAGAATGGTGACAACTCTTGCCGCTCTTACTTCGGATGTTATTGTAGTCAGCAGCCAGGCTAAGGACCGGCAGGCATATATCAAACGCCCTGATTTGGGTAGAAAGCTGGATGATGCATCGGAGAAAGAACTGAAGGGCAGACAAGGTGATTTCGAACTGTCTATATGCATTGCCGATGGCTTATCCGCCCTGGCCATAGAAAATCATGCGGCGCCCTTCTTAACCTGCTTACTGCCGTTGATAAAGCCTTTCCGACTGGCTCCGCCAACACTGATACAACAGGGAAGGGTTGCGATCAGCGATCAAATAGGACAGCTATTAGGGACCACACTATCGCTTATTTTGATCGGAGAGCGCCCGGGACTGAGCTCGCCAGACAGCATGGGTGTCTATATGACCTATCACCCGCAGACAGGAAATACCGATGAAAAACGAAATTGTATTTCCAACATCAGAAAAGAGGGGCTTTCATATGAGTTTGCCGCCCAAAAGCTCGCTTTCTTAATATCAGAATCTTTAAGAAGAAAATTGTCAGGAGTGGAGCTGAAAGATACTTTTGACGTAAATTCCATGCTTCCATCAAAAGACTGATATTCTTTCTTACTATATGAACGAAAATAAAAGTGAATTAAAAAAGACACTCGGTCCCTTAATGCTTTGGGGGTTGGGTGTAGGGTATGTCATTTCAGGTATGTATTTCGGATGGAATCTTGGCTTGGCTGAAGGCGGAACCCTGGGCCTGGGTGTGGCTACTTTTTTTATTATAATCATGTATGTCACTTTTACTTTTAGCTATACGGAATTAGCGTGCGCCATTCCGAAAGCGGGTGGTGCTTTCGACTACGTGAGATTGGGGCTTGGAAAAGACTGGGGATACCTCGGCGGCATGGCCCAAAGCATCGAATTTATATTTGCTCCACCTGCTATTGCCGCTGCCATCGGCGCCTACTTTAATATCTTCTTTCCGGGCATTGACATCACGACTATTGCGATTATAGCTTACGTAGTCTTTACGCTATTGAATATTGTGGGCGTGCGTGCGGCTGCTTATTTTGAGTTGGTTATCACGTTCCTGGCCGTTGGCGAATTGCTTTTGTTTTCCGGTGTGAGCTATACTGTCTTTGAATCGAAGAACCTCACAGTTAATGCCTTGCCAAACGGTTGGGGGGGAGCTTTTGCCGCTATACCATTTGCGATCTGGTTTTTTCTTGCCATCGAAGGAGTGGCTAATGTAGCCGAAGAAGCCCGTAACCCTAAAAAAGATATTCTAATAGGGTTTGGGTCGGCCATACTTACCTTGGTCGTATTATGTTTATTGACTTTTACCTCTGCGGTGGGTGTAGCCGGCTGGGAAACCATAGTGTATCCGTACTCTGGTGCAGAGGCTTCCGATTCGCCGCTTCCATTGGCGCTGGGAAAAATAGTTGGAGCCTCCCACTTTCTCTATCATTTACTCATAACCGTGGGGCTGTTTGGCTTAGTGGCCTCTTTTCATGGAATTATTCTGGCCGCAGGCCGCTCGACCCTTGAACTGGGAAGGCAGCGTTATGTGAGCCCATGGGTGGGGAAGGTACATTCTAAAACTAAAACGCCAGTTAACGCTCTGATTGCGAATATGATCATAGGCATACTGGCATTGCTTACCGGGAAAACAGGAGAGATCATTACGATCGCTTGTTTCGGCGCCTTGACCTTGTACATTGTATCGATGGTTGCTTTCTTTTCACTCAGAAAAAATCACGCGACACTGAAGCGGCCCTTCCGGGTCCCCATGTATCCTTATTTTCCTGCAATCGCTTTAGCGATAGCTATAGTGGCCCTTGTAGCTATGAGCGTTTACAATACGCAGTTATTACTTATCTATTTTACTATATTGGCCCTTGGTTACGTTGGGTATAGGTGGTACCAAAAGAACTAGGATAAAAGTGGATGTGAATTATTAGATCCAATAATCCAATGTTTTAAATAATAGGCCTTCACTTGTACATAAAAATACGCTAAGGGTTTGAATAACTGTCAATAGACTGTATCTTGTCCATATGGGCTCTAACATATTTTATCCCGACGACTACTTTGTCATACAAAAAAGACTAGACCATGTCAATGCAGAATCTTTGCGCCTATGGGGAACAATGAGTGTTGCACAAATGATGGAACACTGCAGCATGCAATTAGAACTCGGACTGGGTAAAATTGAGCAAGCCGATTTTGAAGGTTCTAGGTTGATGAGGACCGCTTTCGGACGCTGGTTATTCCTCTACGCTCTTCCATGGCCTAAAGGCATTCGTACACCGCCCCGAATGGATATGGTCAAAAATAACATCTATCCGAATGATTTTCAATTTCGCAAGAGGAACCTATTCGAGCTGTTGGAGCAGGTCCGGCAAAGCCCAGGTTTAAAACCACATCCGTTTTTTGGCGCTATGAACAAAAGAGTTTGGGGGCGTTTGATATGGAAGCACCTGGATCATCACTTAAGGCAATTTGGTTGTTGATTATTGGAGGTCGTATCAACCTTAATTATCTAACTTTTACAACTATGAATACGCTAGTGGTTTCAGGAACATTCGAATGATATCATTCATTGCTTTTGCATACTCCTCCAGCTTAAGAATGCGTTGCCACTCCGGGCGCCCTGCGAATTTAGTCCATGCCGCTGCATGTGCTGCTTTGTTTTTAAAGCCTAATAAATAGGTGAGGCAGGGCATTTCGCCGCCTGCGATGTTATAGCCGAAGAACACCATTGGAAGTCCTACTTCATCGAATATAACAAACTCACTGTCGTTAAACATCTTTACTTTCCTGCGTAAAGCATCCTCGTTATTGCTGTGATAGATCCTCAACTCAAACAGTTCAGCATCTTCGCGCTTCATAAGCTGAGGAAAACCAGACGTAGAGCGGATAAGACTGGTAGTTACACCATCCGGAAGCTCCCGGTCACTAGCCTTGAAATATTGGCCCGCATCCTCTTGATATTGGGTGTCTGCTTCCAGCTTATCAAGAGTACCCTGGAACGCCATAATGTTATCAGCGGCGATCAGTAGGTAGATGCTTTTAGGCAAAGCGTCACCGGTTGCTTCAAAAGCCCCTATATTTTTCACTCCATGACGGTAAGGGCTGGTATCAGCGCGTTTTCAAAATAGCCATGTTAAAATATCTGCAGACTCAAAAAAATCAAGCTTGTAGGTTCGCAATTCGTAGATCCTGGTCTTGAGCGTGGAGCAATGTACCTAACAGTAGTAATATGTTAAATAATATCGGGCTTTTCATAGCTGCGAATTAAGTGATCAATTAAAGATACAAGAATCAGCAGCTAAATTTATTACGCTTCGGGTTGCCGGAATTGAAGAAACTTATTCCAACACGCTTTAAAATCCTAAAAAAAAAGGCTGCCCCACGCCGCGTTTTCAACAGCTACTTCGTACTGGTGTCAAATCTTAATTCAAGAAAATCGAATGTTTTATTTAAACCGTAAGAAAATGATTAAAAAATTTTTCAAACCCATAGTGTTTATGTCGATGCTGGTTGCGTTTTTCGCTTCCTGTTCGGAAGAAGAAGATCTAACGTCCACGGAAACTTTTGTCACTGAGATCGATGCTGAAGAGCTACCTGAAAGTGCCCAAGTGTTCATTGAGGATAGTTTTACCGGCGAAGTGGTGACCGAGGCTTTTTCCATTACCGGTGCGAATACACAATATGAAGCGGTATTAACTAACGACATAAACCTCGTCTTTGATGCAGCAGGTAATCTGGAAGCTTTTGGTGAAGATGTCTCCTATATTGAATGTGGTGGAAGACCTGGCGGTAGATTCGGGAGATGGCCAGGGGGATTTAATCATGGAAATGACAGTACCCAACGAGCGCAGTTTACGGAACTGACCATCGATGAATTGCCAACGGCGGTAACTGATTATATCAATGCTAACTACGCCGAAAATGAGGTCTTAAAAATATTGTTGATCAAAACAGATGAAACCTCTGAATATCATGTGCTGATTGAAGATGTAGGCGCTGTTGTATTTGATGATGAGGGAAGTTTTGTAGAAGTTAATGAAGGCAGGGACTGCGCCAATTTTGAAAGTTCTTCTTTAGAGGAGCTCCCAGCGGCTATAGAGGAATATTTAGCGGCCAACTACCCGGATAATGAAATTTTAAGAGCACGTACTGGCACAAGAAATGATGTAACGGAGATACATGTAGTGGTCGAGGATGTGGGCGTGTTGATTTTTGATGCGGAGGGGAATTTTGTCGAGTTGAAGACTTGCGGCATGGATAGAGAATAATTTCCCGCCGTATTAAAATGAGGATGTTCCTTGACATTTACTTGGAACATCCTCAATTTAAATTAAAACCTTTTGCCTGTGTCGGATAACATCCTCGAGCTTATTGAAGAATGTAAGTCTAACCAAAGAAGTGCCCAGGCCGCACTGTATCAAAAATATTACGGGTATGCCATGAGTATATGTTTACCTTATTCTAAAGACAGGTCGGAAGCTGAAGAGATAGCTCATGATGGCTTTCTCAAGGTCTTCACCAAAATTGCGCAGTATGATTCCGATTTTCAATTCAAAAGTTGGATTCGAAGAATATTCGTAAACAGTGCTATAGACTATTTTAGACGTAATAAAAAGCATTATTTGTCACAAGACATCGACGAAGCCAAAGATGTAGAGCATATGAATGATAATATCATCGATGTCCTTTCAGCCGAGGAAATTTTAACTCTGGTGCGCCAGCTAAGCCCGCAATATCAAATGGTTTTTAATCTGTACGTATTGGAAGGTTATAAGCATAATGAGATCGCAGAAATGATGGGCATTACGCAAGGTACGTCAAGGTCGAACCTGGCGAAGGCCCGACAAAAACTGAAAGAAGCAATGCGTCAATTTGTTAAACTATAATGCATGGAAAACTTTGACCAAAAAATAAAAGATAAACTAAACGCTGTTTCCGCCGAGGAGACCCCCAGCGAGGCATCCGTAAATCGTATGATGCAAGCGCTGGATGAGGTGCTACCGGTAGCGGCGGACGTCAAATCTCGGCCTGTTGCAGAGACTAAGAATCTCAGCCTTTGGTACAGTCTGAAAGTAGCTGCTTCCATTTCAGTAGCTATGCTACTTAGCTACCTGGTGTACAGCAGTTACACGGTTAACATTGTGGTAAGTAAGCGGGCACATGAAGCAGTACAGTTACCCGATGGTTCTTCGGTCAAGTTAAACTCGGAATCTGTGTTAACTTACAACAGGCTCTATTGGTACTTCAGCAGAAACGTGAGATTGAAGGGAGAGGCTTTTTTTCAGGTACAGAAAGGATCCACTTTTGAAGTTAGGTCAGAGCTTGGAGTGACGAAAGTACTGGGCACCAGCTTTAATGTGTATTACCGTGGCATCAAATACGAAGTAAGCTGCTTCACTGGTAAAGTGAGTGTATTGAACGGGACCACAGGCAAGGAAGTACAACTTACACCGGGGAAAGGAGTGACGTGGCAAAATGATACAGATGTCAGCTTTGATTTTGATACCGCCAATTTATCCGATTGGAGAAACGGAGAGTTTCATTTTGACGATGCCCGATTTGCGGACGTCATTGAAGAATTTGAACGGCAATTCGATGTGTATGTTGATTATCCGAAAAGTCTGGGTAGAGAAGGATACACCGGTTATTTTGATAACAGAAATTTTGATGAGGCACTCAAGCTCATTTGCGACCCGTTAGGCTTAACTTACGAAGTGAACGGTAATATAATTAACATTTCACAGCAAAAAACAGATTAATTTTGATGTTTTAGTATCTACGCAGTTTCCATGAGAAAATGTATGCTGCCCATCATGCTGCTGTTCTTACTGTCCTCGCACACGCTTTGGGCCAATGAGGTCATTGTGATCAATGAAAATTTTGAAAATGCTCCGTTGAAAGAGGTGCTACAGTTACTAAAGCAGAAGTACCAACTCAAGGTGGCCTTTGCTGATAAAGCAGTACGTGGAGTTAAAATCACGGCCAGTATTGCTAACCTAAGTGTTGAAGAAACATTTGAAGTGTTACTTGAAGGTACTGGTCTTACATTTGAACTGCTGACTTCAAACGCAGTCATTGTCAAAAAGAGTAAGCGTGATGACAATGCAAAAACTGACTTTGAGTTGAATGTTGTGGTTCAGGATGCCCTAACCGGAGAAAGGTTACCCTATAGCTATGCCTGGCTTACTCCTGATAGTATTGGGCTGACTGCCAATGTTGAAGGCTACTTTTCAGTGCCTAATGTCAACTCCAGTAAGAAAGTATTAGTGTCGTATTTAGGCTATCAGGATACTTTATTTGCAATTATCGATGCCTATAAAAACAAGAGGCTTCATATCAAGCTGACACCCAGAACCACAGAATTAAAAGAAGTAGTACTGGTTTACAACGACCGGCCTGGTAACGACTTTAAGGCTGAGGGAGCGCCAGGAAAATTAACAGTTAATCCGTCCTTCACTTCCCAGGCGCCTAATGCCGGTGAGGTGGATATCTTTAGAACGTTACAGCTATTGCCGGGTGTTAATGCTACCAATGAAATTTCTTCAGGACTTAATATTAACGGCGGAACCGCCAACCAAAACCTCGTTCAATTCGATGGCTTTACTGTGTATCATGTGGATCACTTTTTTGGGTATTTCAGCGCTTTCAATCCTTTTGCTATAAAGTCTTTACAATTGTATAAAACAGGTTTTGAAGCCAAATACGGTGGGCGAGTATCCGGGGTTATCGACATTACAGGTAAGGAAGGAAACAGCAATAAAATAAGTGGTGCTCTGGGGCTTAACCTATTGAGCGTCAACAGCTCTCTAGAAATACCGCTCTCCGATAATGGAGCCACTTTGTTCTTTTCGGGTAGAAGGTCATATACAGACATCTGGAGTTCTTCACTGTTTGATGACATATTCTCAATTTTCGAAAGCAGCCTTTCTGAAACCGAATCTTCAGACCCGTTTGCGCTGCCGGATCGTCAGCTAGAAAGCTCGTTGGACCCTGATTTCCATTACACGGATATGAACTTGAAATTCTCCACCCCGATCGGCTTGAAAAACCGGTTATCATTTAGTTTTTATAACAGCGATGATGTCCTGAATTATACCCAGAATAGTGATGTCAACTTCAGAGACACGCTGTCAATTAATACAGACAACCTGGGCTTTATTGACTGGGGCAACGTGGGGTCTTCGCTGAAGTTCTCAAGGCAATGGAGTAGTGACCATTTTTCTAATATGTTGCTATCATATTCATTTTATGAAAGCAATTTCAATGAACAGTCTACCAGCGCCACGATCTCTGCTGCTGAAGGGGAGTCCATTTCTACATTCAACCAGGAACAGCGTAACAATATTCGGGATTTCTCATTTCGGTTTGATCATGAATGGAATTTTGGGAGATCGAATACGCTGCTGACCGGGATTGAAGCCTCTGCTTATGATACACAATTGAAGTATGAAGCTTTGGATTCTATCGTTGTAGATGATGCTAAGGAGAATGAACTGCTGCTCGCTCACTATATGCAGGTTACGCTTTCACCCTTACCGATGCTGTTTATTACACCGGGACTGCGAAGCTCCTATTTATCTACCAGTAGTGAGATGTATTTTGACCCACGGCTTTCGTTTTCTTATGCTGTCGACAAAAACTGGTCTATAAATGGGGCTACAGGAATATACCATCAATTTGTAAATCAGTCCAATACGGATAATTTCCTTGACAGCAGTCGGGACTTCTGGATTTTGGCCGATGATGAAGAAGTACCTGTGCAGCAGGCATGGCACACACTATTAGGTGTAGAATATACTGACCTGCGCACTACAATATCCGTCAATTACTTTCAAAAGAATTTTGATGGCCTGATGGAATATGCTTTTCGCAATGGCAACCTGATCACTGAATTTGATAACCTGGACCGGGTATTTGCTGTAGGCGAGGGAACCGCATATGGCATGGATGTACTACTTAAGCATAATACAGGACGATTTAACAGCTGGCTGACCTACAACCTTCAGTGGGCAGAACAGACTTTTCCGGAGATCAACGGCGGTAGTACGTTCTATGCCGATTACGACCAACGCCATGAGCTGAACTGGCTGGGAAGCTACTCCGCTGGACCTTTTGATCTGTCCGCTACCTGGGTCTACGGCTCTGGAAAACCTTATAGTGTTGCGATAGGTAATGATCTCGTGAGTAATACGCCAAATAATGACGGTGTACAGCCTAATTTTATTCGGTTCGAACAGCGGAACTCTGAGAGGCTACCTCCTTATCACCGGTTAGACCTAAGTGTCGATTATAATTTTAAATGGGGTATGACGGAGTCGAAAGTCTCGCTTAGCATTTTTAACCTTTACGACAGAGAAAACATCCTGGATAAACAATTAACGCTGATTGCTCCGCAGGATCGCGGCAGGAGGGGACCCATCCTGACTTCGCAGGATATTTCACTGATGGGAATTACGCCGAATATTTCGTTTCTGGTTAAATTTTAAAGTTGACGGGTGAATTGCCTGTACATCTCCTCTTTCACTTAGATAAATATCGATCAATTAATTAGGTTGGTAATATTTCTGCTCTTGAATAGAATTAGAAAGTACTTGAACAGACTTGAACGAGGTTGAACTGGGATATTTAACTTTTGAAATCGTAAGGATTCTAACTTGATAAGGAACTCAAAATCCAGTGACATGAAAAATTACTTAAAGCTCTTTACGTAGCTGTTCTGCTACCTATTATTTCAACCACGCTACATGCCCAGGATGTTGGTGGGAATACGCGAGTAAGCCAGTCCCGTACTACCATGGCCAACATTGGGCAATGCGACATTACCATCAAGTATCACAGCCCTTCTGTCAAAGGACGCAAGATCTTTGGCGGGATAATTACCTTCAACTTTGTGGTGGATGGCGTTGAATACCCATGGCGTACAGGTTTGAATGAGCGCACCACAATCAGCTTCAGTCATGACGTAGAGATTGAATTACGCTATCTTCAAGATAAGGGATTCAATACTACTTTAAATGGGTATTGGCGCGATAAAGGTAAACTTCATAATAGGTATTATTAAACATGAGTTATGCATTGAATCTTGA
Source organism: uncultured Flammeovirgaceae bacterium (assembly GCA_937899105.1). Taxonomy (GTDB): domain Bacteria; phylum Bacteroidota; class Bacteroidia; order Cytophagales; family Cyclobacteriaceae; genus Fulvivirga. Next base: position 33,556 of record CALBPF010000211.1, read on the forward strand.
ACTATTTTAAAATGATATGATCCTGGTTTTGGTTAGATTAGGTTTTTGAATCTCAAACCTATCTTATGTCCTACTTACCCATAGAAGACTACGGAATTATTGGAAACATGCGATCTGCTGCACTCATTGGAACGAATTCATCCATTGACTGGTTTTGTTTTCCGCATTTTGATAGCCCCAGTGTATTTGCCAGGCTCTTGGATTCGGAAAAAGGTGGATACTTCAGGATTCAGGCCAAAGGAAAGAATAGTCATACCAAGCAGTTCTACTGGCCGGATACGAACGTGTTAATAACGCGATTAATGACCGATGAAGGAATTGTTGAAATTACTGACTACATGCCTGTCGGGAATGAGGTTAAGAATCAACAGGACTACAAAATTGTGCGAAAGCTCAAAAGTGTGCATGGAGATATGTTATTAAACGTGCAGTGTCATCCAGCCTTTAACTATGCGCGAGATGATCATGAGACGGTAATATGTGATAAAGGAGTTTCATTTCATTCCGCAACACTAAGTATGGCATTATCCACAGCTATTCCTTTAACAGCTGCGAACAACGGGGTGGATACTGATTTTATCCTAAAAGATGGAGATTCTGTTGTCTTTATTTTTCATGAACTTGACAGTCCGGATGCCTCGCCATGCAATTTGCCCGAAGATAATGCTGAGCAGCAATTTAAAAATACCATTGATTACTGGCGCAGCTGGTTGTCTAAATCCACCTATAAAGGACGATGGCGCGAAATGGTCAATCGCTCTGTCCTTACTCTGAAGCTATTGACATTTGAACCCACAGGAGCTATTGTAGCCGCGCCAACCTGCAGTTTACCCGAGGGAATAGGCGGTGAACGTAACTGGGATTATCGCTACACCTGGATTCGCGATGCAGCGTTTACCGTATATGCCTTTCTGCGAGTCGGTTTTACCGAGGAAGCTGATCGATTTATGGATTGGGTAATTCAACGCAGCGATGAATGCCGCAATTCAGACACGTTGCAGATCATGTATGGAGTAGATGGACGGCATACATTGACAGAAGAGACCCTGGATCATCTGTCGGGCTATAAGGACTCCAAGCCTGTACGGATTGGCAACGGCGCCTATGATCAGCTGCAGCTGGATATTTACGGAGAGCTCATGGATTCCGTTTATCTGTATAACAAATATGGTTCCCCTATATCTCACCAGGCATGGAAAAGCTTGTCTAAACATTTGGAATGGGTATGCGAGCATTGGGATGAGGTAGATGAAGGTATTTGGGAGGTCAGGAGCGGCAGACAGCGATTTGTATATTCAAAAGTCATGTGCTGGGTAGCACTGGATAGGGGCATTCGCCTGGCACAGAAACGATCATTTCCGGCAGATATCCCTAAATGGGCCAAAACACGTGATAAGATCTATAACGAGGTCATGGAGAAAGGGTGGAATAAGGACAGGAAGGCCTTTATTCAGTACTATGGAAGCGACACACTGGATGCCTCTAACCTGATGATGCCATTGGTGTTTTTCATCGCCCCAAATGATCCAATGATGATCAGTACACTAAAAGAAACGTTAAAATCTCCGGATGAAGGGGGTCTGGTAATGAATAGCCTGGTGTATCGGTATAACGTACATGAAACAGAAGACGGACTATCCGGCCACGAAGGGACCTTTAACATCTGCACCTTTTGGCTGGTAGAGGCCTTGACCCGGTCAGGTAAAACTAAACCTGAGTTTTTAGAACATGCCAGGCTTATGTTCGAGCAAATGCTTGGTTATGCTAACCACCTTGGTATTTATTCCGAAGAAATCAGTGAAAGAGGAGAGGCGTTAGGCAATACACCCCAGGCTTTTACGCACTTGGCCCTTATCAGCGCGGCGTATAATTTGGATAAGGCGCTTGGGTAGTCAAAAGAGCGTTGAAATTCAAAAACGCTGATTTGCATATATTGGTGCAGTTGGAACTGAAATACTAATTTAATTACTGAACTTTAACCTAGTAATGTTAAAGTACGGTTTATATATCGTCTTTCTATTCTCTGGTTTTGTTACTTGCGGGCAAGTTTGTGATGGTAATTTTGGAGCTAACATTTTCGGATCAGGGGATTTCGGATCGGGATCGGATCAGATTTTACCAAATGACCCTCAAATAGCTCCTGGCTATCGCTACACTACTACCTTACCGCCTGAAGATGGCTATTACCTCATAGTCAATCAAATGAACGCAAGTGAAATTTTTCCGGATTGGTTAGCCATCGGAGACAACAGTTCGGATGAAAATGGCTATATGATGGTGGTCAACGCTGACTTTGCACCGGGGCTGTTCTACGAGCAAACGATTACCGGGTTATGTGAAAACGTATTATATGAGTTTTCAGCAAATGTTATCAATTTGATTCAATCCTGGTCAACCGACAGGATCGACCCTAATGTCTCCTTTCTATTAGACGATAAGGTAGTTTATACTACCGGCAATATCCCCAAAAATGAACAATGGAATACATATGGATTTACTTTCACCACCGGCCCCGGGCAGACCGAACTGAAACTTTCATTAAGAAATAATGCTCCGGGAGGTATTGGAAACGATTTGGCGCTTGATAATATTACTTTTCGACCGTGCGGATCAGAAGCCCTTATTTTACCGGCTACGGTAGCTAATATTTGTGAAGACGGGGAACCCATAAATATTACGGCTACCATCATCGGATCTGTCTTTGAAAATAAATTTATACAATGGCAGCAGAGCTTTGATGAAGGTAGGACATGGATCGATTTAGCCGGAGAAACGGATCTGGACTTTACATTTGATAACCTGAACAGTGGCTTCTATTATTACCGGTATCTCCTGGCCGACAGTCAGGAAAAATTAAGCAATGAAAAGTGCAGAACTTTTTCGAATACCAAGGTGATACGGGTTATTCCCAAGTTTGTGAATGTTACTGATTCCATATGTCAGGGTCTGTCTGTTTCTATTGGGAACAGTATCTATTCCACATCAGGCATCTATGTGGACTCACTTCAAAATATCATTGGGTGTGACAGCATCGTAACCATGGATTTAACGATTGTGGAAGATGAACTTAAGGGGTTCTTTAGAGTCGTTGATCCTTCATGTGATGACTTTTCCAACGGGAGTATTCAGGGTGAGAAATTGACAAGTAAGGGACCGTATTCAGTTGAAATTGATGATCAGCCTAAAGAGCCACCCTGGCGTATTACTCAATTGGACGAAGGGTCGTATAACTACACGATTACAGACCGATATGGCTGTGTGCTTGACACACTGATCCAAATAACGGATCCTCCTCCCTTTGAAGTTAATCTGGGCCCGGACCAAACGTTGATCTTAGGTGAAAGATTTGAGGCAAGTAATATAGTCTCGGAAACGGCTTCTAATTACGAATGGAACTCTGAATCAATCGATTGTGAACCTCCATGTACATCTATAAGTGAACTTTTTTTAGAAGATATAACTGTTTCATTAACAGCTATTTCAAAGCAAGGATGTGAAGCTTACGATGAAGTTCAGATCATTATTGAACAGGTCACCGATGTTTTTATTCCAAATATTATCACACCCAACCAAGATGGTAAGAATGATTTTTTTACGGTTTACCCAAAAGAAATTAATGCTATTGAAATGGTAAATGAGCTAAGTATTTATAGCCGCAGCGGAAAAAAGTTGTTTGAAAAGTATTCATTTGAACCCGGCATCCCTGAATTAGGATGGAATGGTTCGCAAGATGGCCGTAAAGTAGCTTCAGGTATTTATTACTACGCTGCAAATGTGAAATTCATCAATGGCAAATCAACACAATATGTTGGCTATGTGAGCTTATTGAGGTAAAATCCGGTTTAATGTTCAACCGGAAGGCAACTTTAGTTATTGAAGATAAAATTATGTCGCATACGTCTTTAACCAAGTTGTTAGCTATCCAGAATCAGTACAATCTTAGCTATGTTATTAAAGAAAGGCCTGTCGATTGGATGTGCTGGGTTGAAGTTAGTTCAGCTAATAAAAATTAGGAATTGTTGGTTTATGATGAGCGCCATGATCTGAGCGCTGCAAAGCCACTCATATGCCTGTACCTGATGCTATTTAGTCGTCCCTTAAAATCGGCATAAGTACTTAGTTATCAACAGGTTTTGGGTGT
>CALBPF010000212.1 GCA_937899105.1 uncultured Flammeovirgaceae bacterium
CACGTACGGTTCTTAGGGGACGGAGACGGGGTGACTCGTCTCTGTTACCCGACTGAGAATGAACTACTGTTACACTACATGAAGTTAGCGACCTTGTGAGCGCTGGAAACTAAAACGAAATCCCTATCTTGAAAGCTGAATGGGCTGCTTAAAACTATCATATGAGTACGAGAGGGAGGGCTTAGAGCTAAGCGCTGTTTTTTTAGGGGAAGGCCTGGAAAAAAGTGCGACCGAGCAAAATTTTCGCACTAACTACTACCCTTTTGGTTTGCACCACAGTAGCAGCTGGACGAGAGTAAACGACCTAAAAAACAACTTCCTGTTCAATGCCGGCAGTGAACTCAACGAGCAGACGAAGAACTACGAAACGCCTTTCCGGCAGTACGATCCTGCCTTGGGTAGGTTCACCGGCATCGATGCATTAGCCAGTAGCTTTAGCAGTTGGACGCCGTATCAATTTGCGTATAACGACCCGATAGCGTTTAACGATCCTACGGGGCTACAGAACCAGTCGGGGTTGATGGGGGATATGTATGGCGAACTGGGTCATTCACCATACGGTGTACGTCAGGCGGACTATGGACAAGGGATCAGATCCCGTGGCCCGTATGCAGGTTATGGAGTGGGCAGCGGTTATCATTGGTCCGATCAGTACCGCTCTGTGGAAGGGAATTTAGACCTGATGAGTACTTCCACCTTCCGGGGTTTTTACGGTATAGATGGGATGAGTGATAGTGAGCTGGCTGACTTTGCACGAGGTAGCGGGCTAGGTTCAACCTATCGCGTACAAGACGAAAGTGGCTGGGTAGCCCGTGGATGGGTCATAGATCGAGTAGACCCCGATGGTTGGACGACTCGTCATATGCATTATGACTGGGTAGAGAAATATGCTTTGATTGAGGAAAACACTCATTCATATCAGTCTACTAACACCTTTAACTTTTTAGGATACACGGCCAATCAAGCAGCTGTACAAGGCCTTTATTTTGGTGGTGGAGAACTAGTAGCTGATGTCTGGTATAAGGCACGAGCAAGTAAAATCACCAGCGCACAATTCAGCGGAACCAGGTCTACAGCTAAAGCGTTAGGTAACGTAGCAGATAAAGCGCCACTATTTGCCACACGGTTGGCGAGTGGATCCAATATGATCAAGGCGGTGAACTTTATGAAAGTGGCGGGGCCTGCTGCTACCGTGGCTGGTTTAGGGGTCTCATTTTACAAAGTAGGTACTGGTCAGGCAGGTGGTTGGGATTATGCAGATATTGCTGTTAATAGTGTTGGGCTAGGGGTTACTTTGTTAGGGTCATTTGCTACAACAGCGGCATTAGTTAGCAACCCTGCGGGTTGGGTTATAGGTGCAGGAGTTCTAATTTATAATGGCTACAGAATTTACCAAAATTTCAGTGAACCATGAGTACAATAAAGCCAACGGTGAAATTTGTGTCTTGGCTAATTACATCAGCATTCTTATTTTTTTCAGTCATGTTGTTTCTAAGTCCATATTTCATGGTGGATTGGAAAGTATGGAGTCTGGCCTTTTTAGCTCTTAGCCTTGGTTTAGCTCTTTTGTGGGGCTTAGATTATTCTCACCTGACTATTAAACAGGATGGTGATTACCTAACTTTTGTAGGCTACTTCAATGGGCGGAAGATCAGAAGGAAGGTGAAAGAAATAAAAGGTTACCGGATCGAGGAAAAAGCCGATCAGTACAGCGGTCACCATGAAGAATATCAACTGATCACCCAAAACGACAAAGTCATCCGGTTTCCAAGAATAGCTTATCCGAATTACGAAGAGATTAGAACCTTTTGTGCTAGTAATTTTGAGTTCTTAGGTCATAAGCCCTTGAAATATGCTGAGATCATGGGAAGGCTTATGCCTATTATTGGGTTTGTATCTGGGGTTTTAGCACTGTTAGTTGCCTTAAAAAAAATCTTTTAAAGAACGATATTGATTAAGGGCGAAGAAGATTTTCTTGGTCTGCCTCCCTCTGGCTTAAGTTTGTAACTTGAGCCTTCAAGAAAGGGGGACCAGCTTTGGTTTTAAGAGGCATATGCCTTTTTGGCTTTAAAATCTCGAATAGCCAGGTCGAGGAAATTAATGATCATGGTTTTGGTCTCCCCATCCATGTCTTGAATGGCTTGAAATTTATGGAGTAGATTTTTGTCTTTGATGCTGACTTGTTCATCACTGAGCAATACGTCAGCGGTGACTCCCAAGGCATCAGCAATCTTCTTTAATAGGTCAGAAGGCGGCATACTAGTACCTAATTCATAGCGGGAAAGACTTTTAAGGTTTACTCCCGACCTTTCAGCCAGTTCAGTCTGCGAGAGTTTTTGTTGTTGTCTTATGAATCGGATACGCTCTGCAATAGTCATAAATGAGATAATAAATAGCATTAAAAGGCTATAAAAGCGAATATAAGACAAATAAGAGTAAATGGGTAATGTATTTTCTTTGATATGCCTTGGTATAATTCTCAAAATCATTACTTGTGAGACACATCTGAGAAAAGAAAAAAATAATGAATGAAACCTACTCTCAACTCCACTAATCCTGAACATCTCACTTACGCCCACGGCATGTTAGACATCGCCGTACTGGGCGGCATCCGTTTAGAGGGTTTGGACCGGA
>CALBPF010000213.1 GCA_937899105.1 uncultured Flammeovirgaceae bacterium
CCAGCGCCTTGCCAATACTTCCGGTATCTGATTCAGATAACTTGTCGTCCTACTGAGTGTAAACGAAAAAACCCAGACAAAAAGTCTGGGTTTCAACGTGATCCGACTGGGGCTCGAACCCAGGACCCTCTCCTTAAAAGGGAGATGCTCTACCAGCTGAGCTATCGGATCATGCAATAAAAAAAACCCTTTTCAAAGGGGTTGTTTTTAACAGAGTTGCAAATGTAGCAGGCCTGTTAGAAAATCCAAAACAACCTTATAAAAAAACTTTTCACCCGGAGCTTTTACCATTCAAATAAACACCATCCAGCATCTTCTTATAAATCCATCCAACCTACTATATTTGCACGCAATGCAAAAAGCGCTGACCCTACTTTCATTCTTTATATGCCCACTCCTTTGCTCAGGGCAATCTACCTCACTTCAGAAGCTGGAGCACGCGGATTCACTTTTTGAAGTCAAGAAATATACAGAGTCATTCGAAATCTATGATTACCTGCTGGAAGCTGAGAAAAATTCCAGCCCTGCTATGCTGTTAAAAATGGCCTTCATTCGTGAAGGGCTCGGCGATTACAGCGGCGCATTGTATTATCTGAATACGTACTACTTAAAAACTGCTGAAAGAAGAGTACTGAGAAAAATGGAGGAAATGGCAGGTAAAAGAGGCCTTGAAGGCTATGCATTCACAGATTTTGACTTCTTTCTTACCAACTTTTATAAGTATTATAACCTTATTATTTACGTACTACTGGCATTTTCCATTCTTATGTTGGCCCTGGTTTACCGGCTTAAAATTCAACTCAATCAGTCGCCGATCGTACCCGCTATTTTTATATTAATCTCCCTTACAGCACTTTTCTACACCCTGAACTTTGGACGTGATTACCACCGCGCTATTGTAGGAGCTTCAGACACTTACCTCATGAGTGGGCCATCAGCTGGCTCGGAGGTGGTGGATATCCTTGAAAAAGGTCATAGACTTTCTTATTCTTCAAAAGAAGATGTATGGGTTAAGGTAAAGTGGAAAGACAATACTGTATACATTAAAGAAGACAAGCTGCGGTATCTCCATTTTTAGGTATCCCATATAATCATTTCTACTTTGCTTATCGATTTATTACCTTGTGGCGAGGATAGCAGGTAATAGATTTAAGTAAATTATCGATAGGAGACTAAGATTCAGAAAACTGACCAAAAGCAATGGATGGACTTTGTAAAATTCTGTTTATAATAATGCTAGCAATATCAACTAAAAGTGCGGCACAAAAAATGTCGATCCCTTTTCAAGCAGGAATTCAAGTTGACGGAAAAAGTAATGACTGGGATGGCATTCGCGAATACAGATTTATTTCTGATTCTGATTTCAGCTGGCAGGTAAGTGGAAATATTGGCGATAGTGACCTGTTGGGTACAGTGAAAATAGCGTGGAGTAATGATGGCCTGTATTTCTGCATTGAATGGAAAGATGATATTGTAGATACTAAATTCATTCCGCAAGACTCCTCAATTATTAGGTCAGCTTCAGGAAGACGAATGGATGCTATGTATTTATATGACAATCTGAAAATACAATTACGTGCGAAAGACCTGAATTACAGCTGTTGGCTCGCCCCGGATGGTCTTCAATGGCACCAGCTATTAGAAAAGAAAAGTAGAGTAAACAGACCGCCGCCAACTACAAAAAGTAGTTTAAATGAAGAAGGTAGTACAACCATTGAATTAAAAATAGATTGGGTACATTTTGGTATCAGTCCCGAAATAACAGATGGATTTAACCTATTGATCCTTATTAATGACACTGATGTTCCAGGTTATTCAGTCTCAAAGCGGATGAAAACGCCAAGGAAGTTTGTCTCTTTCTCAAACGAGATAACCTTAAATTGAACATAAAAAAGAAGAGTACCATGAACTTAGAAGTAAACAAAAAATGCCATCGCCTTTTATAAATTGGCCAATGAAGGTAATCCAAAAGAAGCAATTGACGTGTACAAAGGTGATGATTATATACAGCATAACTCTGACGTAACAGACGGCATTCAAGGTTTTATCAATTACTTTGAACGCATGTAAATCGAATATCCTGATAAAACAATTGAATTTATGGCTGTATAGCTGAAGGAAACCTGGTGGCGTTACACAAGCATCAAACATGGCCTGGAAATGATCAATACGTTACCATGGATTTTTTCAAGCTTGATGGTAACGGTAAGATCATAGAGCGCTGGGATGCTATTCAGTATATACCGGATAAATCGGCTAATCCAAATACAAGGCATTAAAAAGCCCCACCTGAAGTGGGGCAAGTAATGGGTAATAGGTTAAAATCACACTCTACTAATTAGTCGTCCCTTAAAAAGTAGCCTAGCGTATAAATATTTTAATGCATAAGT
>CALBPF010000214.1 GCA_937899105.1 uncultured Flammeovirgaceae bacterium
CCTGTTTAGCCTGATTGCCACTATTGGATTTTCTCAGTCAAATAAAAAAACTTTTTCATTTCAAGAACAACCGCTACCGGAAGTCGTCCAATCGATTGTAGAGTCCTTTGGACTTTATGTGTCTTATGATCCGAAGATTTTTAAAGACCATCCTAAGATTTCTTTTAATATCAAAGTGTCTTCATTGGAGGGTGCTTTGGAACAGGTGTTAGGGGAACGGTTTAGCTTTCAGGTCATCAATGAATACGTGGTGATCAATCTGAGGAAAGTTTCTGCTGATGTCCATGAGCAACCTCCTGCAAGCGACCCGCAGGTGGTTTACGATACCATCGTCGTACATCAGACCGAGGTCCATTATGATACTCTTATTGTTGAAAAAGTCGAAATGAAGCAAGTCTATGATACTACCATTACAGAAAAAGAAATCATTGTTTATGATACCGTCAGGTTTTTTGAGAAACTGAAAAAAAAACATCAATTTTTTGCTCAGGTAGCCCCTACGATCTGGTGGAGGGCAAGCGAATCGTTAAACGGCGCTTCCATTGGATTTTCTTATCGGCACCATTGGAAAGATTTTTATTTAGAAATGGGCGTCGGTTATAACTATGCCTTGCAAAATGTTAGTTTTTCGCAAACAGAGACACTGACTGAACTACGAGTCGATACAGTATCCACCTTCTTTATTATAGAAAATGACGAACGCATACCCATATATGTGATAGATTCTACGCTTGTTGATAGGGAGGTTGTCAGTGAGATTGATCGTACCAATACGCTTCATCAGATTAGCCTGGCATTGCTGATAGGTAAAACTTTTTCGATTAGTGAAAGGGTGAATTTTGGTATTAATGTAGGGCTATCCATGGATTGGGTGTTTCAGGAAGATGAGATTATAGATCTAAATGGTTTGACAGATGATGATGGATCTGCGAACACCCTTAGCTATCGGACCCCTCTTCAAAATTTCAGACTGGAACTGCCTGTCATGTATAATAGAAACTCCTTCAATGAAGGCTATTATATAGCTCCTTATGGTGAATTGGGGCTGAATTCAGATTTTAAAAGTGGAGGGACATCAACCGAGAGGTATCGCTTCGGTGTAAAACTTGGTGTATTTTTTTAAATAGGAGTAGGGGGTTTTGATGGTGAACGGGTTTTTAAGTCAACTAGCTAAAACATAACCCTGAAATTATACTACCTCGCCATGAAATCTCTTAAATACTTCATAATGCTTTTTATTACCACTTTCATTCTCTTTGCAGAGGTTACCGGAAGTGTGTTAGATACCGTCTCTGTTTGTAATGCCGAATTTACCGTAGCCTTGGATACAACTGCATCAATACCCGTTTATACATTTACCGCTGTAGGAACAGATCTTTCTAAGACGTTTAACTGGAATATAGGGGGGTCTCTGCTTAGAACCGGGAGGCAATTTGATCACATCTTTTTTGATGCAGGAGGATGGTTAGTTACTTTGACAGTGGCTGATGCATCGGATACCTGTAGCGTTGCTCAGCGAGTAAATGTGTCCTTAGAGACGCAGGCGCCTGTTGAATCCTGTTTTTTTAATAGTTGGAAAGCGGAGGATAATAGCAATACTTATGCTTTCGAAACATGGATGCCCTGGTACTTTTCGGATATGTCTTATTCTCTTGATTTTGGAGATGGGAATGTTACAACACATGATCCGGAGTTTGGAGTTCCGATCTATCATACCTATTCAATTCCTGGCACATATCAAGTGTGTCAAACCATGAATGAAGATAGTTGCACTTATTGTAAAGAGATCCGGGTAGATCCGTTTGTCTCTCCGGATTGTGATGCAAGCTTCACTTACACTATCGATTCTACCTCTACTGAGAATTGGATCTACACGTTTACAGCTAATGAAACAGACTCTGTTAAATCCATTTTCTGGACCTTCGAAATGCAAAGTTGGGCAACGGGTAGAGAGGTACAGCATATATTTACAGACGCAGGTAATTGGAATGTAACCTTGTGGGTTACAAGTGAATCGGACACGTGCAGTACCAGCCAAATAGTTGTTCCTCCAAGCCCATCAGGATGTATTCTGAACGTTGCACCGATGCCCATGTTTGGTCAGAACACGTTTGATTTTTTTGTAGGCACAGAGCCACTGGCAGGACAACTTTATTACACAATGGACTTTGGAGACGGTGTGTCCATTAGCGAAGAACAGAGCGGAGGTGGTAGTATAAGACCGTTTTCTTACCGCTATCGTAGAGATGGAACTTTTAATGTGTGTCTGACGGCAACCGATAGCACTACTTTTTCTTGTGAGGTATGTGAAGAGGTAGAAGTTGTACTTCCAACTTGTTTTGCATCTTTCGTCTATCATCCAGTAGATTCTGCAGATCAGTTTAGTTACTTATTTACTGCCCTGGAAATTAGTGATTTATATGACTATCGGTGGGAAATTGATGGGCAAACTGTATCCAATGAAGAACTATTTGAATTCACTTTTATCGCTGCGGGTAACTATGAAGTGTCTCTCTACATGACGAATGTAAGCAGTGGAGATGTATGTAAGGCTACCAATATTGTTATTATTGAAGGTACATCGCCAATCTGCTTAGCAGACTTTACCTATCAACTGGTAGATTCATTAAACACTTTTCATTATGTATTTACGCCGTTACGACTTGATAGCACGGCTACTTACCTCTGGGAAGTAGAAGGCGGCTTCCAATCATCGGATAGTGTGCTGAATTATACATTTTCTGATGCAGGACTTTGGAATGTTAGTCTCACAACCTTTGTTGGCAACGATAGTAGCTGTACTGCTATACAAACTATTGAGGTACAACCGGGTATTCTTTATATCCAGGGAACGCTTTTTGCAGATCTGATACCTGTAGATCGAGGAACGGTCGATCTATATCAAAGACAAGGAGATGAGTGGTCGCCGGCACTGCAAACTAGTTCACAAAATGGTGCGTTTACTTTCAATAACCTTTCACAAGGTACTTACATTATTCATGCACGTGGAGATGAATTTGTGAATCAAGCTTTTATTCCTACTTATTTTGTGAATGGAGTAGGATGGCAGGATGCGTATAAGCTCGACTTAACAGGCTCAGCTGAAGACGTTAAAATTACATTGATCCGTTCACAAACTCTTAGTTCCGGGCAAGGGCAAGTGCAAGGTCGTGTGGTTTCTACTGAAACAGAAGGACCCTTCGTTATTTTACTAAAGGACAGGACCTCCAGAAGAACGGTCAAATGGACTGTTTCTGATGAGGCACATAGTTTCAGTTTTGATCAACTCCCCTTCGGACAGTACCAACTTACCGTAGAAAAGCCGTCAAGGTCTTTCTCTCAGAATGTCGATCTTACGGAAAGTCAATCAAGGGTCAGCGATATCGAACTCAGAACTGATGTTGTACTTGGACGCAACGAAGCACTATCTGGTAAATTGAATATTTATCCAACTATGGTAGAAGACCGCGTGTTCCTTAGCAATAATGCCCCTACTGGCGGCAACATGACCGTAGAATTAAGATCTATTTCCGGAAAGCTTTTAATGAACCAACAATTAGTAATCAACGCAGGGGAAACTGCGGAGCTTTCGCTACCACCTCTTAAGAAGGGCATCTATTTCATTAGGGTGGTTGATAACGAAGGCTACTCTTCACTAACCAAGCTCATCAGATAAATAATTGAGATCACATTAGTTGGCTAAAAGAAAGAAAGCTGTCTATTTACCAATGCCGGTGAATTAGATTCACCGGCATTGGTATTACCTTCCAGCGTGACCTCATGACCCTTGGTTGTGATATCATTCCTGTAGCGTTACATACATTGAGAATTCTCCTATGGTTGCTCCTATTTCGTTCCTGTTATCTCCTGACCAGCAGTATGACCTGTCATTGGATTGATCATTCAGGCGGTGCCGAGTCATAGTCCTGGATTATTTTTTGTCCCATAACCTCCACTTCTGAATAAATGTGATCAGGCTTTGCTTGCTCTATGGTAATTTTCATTTCATCCTGGGGAGCGACCATTTTTTTTTTTAACTATAGCCAACAGCAATAGAGTTAATTATGATTTTGTAGTAATTTAATTGATTAGAAAGTAAAACTCACGTTCGGATCGTAAGTAACAAAACTGATTTTTCACCCAATATTCAAACAAATTTAAGGACTATGAGTTTCTAAAACATGGGAAACTACATAGTGATTGGTGGCAGTAGCGGCATTGGTCTGCAGGTGGCAAATGATCTGGCGGAAAAAGGAAATCATGTAGAGGTTTACTCAAGATCTGGTAATGATTTATTAACAGATTCTATAGTCCATCATAAATGTGATGTACTTGGTGATCAAATCTCAACGGATCTGAGTGAAGTACATGGTTTGGTCTATTGTCCGGGTTCTATTAACCTACGGCCCTTTCAGAGTCTTTCAGAATCGGATTTTGTTGATGATTTTAGTATAAACGTAATTGGTGCGGTTAAAAGCATAAAAGCGTTTTTGAAACCTTTGAAAAAAACGGAGGGCGCTTCCATTATACTTTACAGTACTGTGGCCGTAGCACAAGGCATGCCTTATCACACTTCGGTAGCCGCTTCAAAAGGAGCCATCGAAGGTATAACCAAGTCGTTGGCCGCAGAGCTGGCTCCTAAAATTAGAGTCAATTGTATTGCGCCGTCCATCACAGATACACCGTTAGCCTCTAAACTCCTGTCCAGCGAAGAGAAAAAGGAAAAATCAGGAGAACGTCATCCGTTAAAACGTGTCGGTACTGTCAATGACATTGCTTCGGCTACTACCTTTTTGTTATCACAAGATGCTTCTTGGGTAACAGGTCAGGTTTTAGGTGTAGATGGCGGAATGTCAACGTTAAAACCTTTGTAGGTATTTTTATCTCAGCCGACGAGTTGATCGCAATTCTTATTATGTTAGAGCATGGTTCGCTCTAAGCACGGTCTCAAAGTAATATTTTGGTGTTTAAGCTTTATTGCTTGTTCCCATATTTCAGATTTTCCTGTTGCGGGCATATCACAAGATTTGGCAAGGGCCAGAAAAAGTCAGATAGATAGTGTTTGTTATAATGTTTCATTCGATATACCGGCAGATAAGCAAAAGCCGATTGATGGGATCTTAAATTTGGCTGTGAAATTAAATGACACCTCTAAAGACCTCGTTTTAGATTTTGAAGGTGCAGACTCATTGGTTTCAACAGTAAAATCCAGTGCTGGGGAGGTGGCGTTTGAAGTGTTAAACGGGCATTTGATCCTTCCTAAAAAGTATCTAACTGAACAAAATAAGTTTGAGATTCAGTTTGTTGCTGGTAATAAGGCATTAAATAGAAAAGATGACTATTTGTATACTCTTTTTGTACCTGCTAATGCATCTTCCTGCTTTCCTATGTTTGACCAACCTAATATTAAAGGGAAATATGTACTAACACTAACTATTCCGGAGCATTGGACGGCATTGTCCAACGAATCCCCAATCGAAACGAGCAAAGTAGGTATTAAAAAGCGGATAGTATTTGATGAGACTCCGCCTATCAGCAGTTACTTGTTTGCCTTTACCGCCGGTGTTTTTGAAACTGTCTCGAAAACAATTGGTAGCAGGCGCTACACCATGTTACATCGTGAGCCTGATTCGGTAAAAGTGAATAAAAACCTGGATAAGATATTTGACTGGCACCATAAAAGCCTGGTATGGCTGGAAGAATATACGGGTATTAATTATCCTTTCAACAAGTTTGGATTTGCATTATTGCCATCCTTCCAATTTGGGGGTATGGAACATCCTGGCGCTATATTCTACAAGGCTTCCAGTCTGATCCTTGATGACTCACGTACGATAGCACAAGAAAAGGGTAGAGCCAGACTTATTGCACATGAAACCGCACATATGTGGTTTGGCGACTTAGTTACGATGGACTGGTTCAATGACGTTTGGCTAAAAGAAGTGTTCGCCAATTTTATGGCCGCTAAGATAACGCAGCCCGGATTTCCGGATGTAAATCATGATTTGCAGTTTTTGCTTTCGTATTACCCCGGAGCCTATGCGGTTGATCGCACAAAAGGGTCTCACCCTATTCAACAACCACTGGAAAATCTGAAAGACGCAGGATCGCTGTATGGCAATATTATCTATCAAAAGTCTCCCATTATTATGAGAATGCTGGAAGAGAATATGGGTGAAGACGTTTTTAGAAAAGGCATACAGCAATATTTGGAGCAGTATGCTTTTGATAATGCTAAATGGGACGATCTTGTGGCTATTATGGGGCAGCAAACAGATTATAACCTTAGTGTTTGGAATGAACAATGGGTAAAATCTGCTAAAATGCCTAGTATCCACTACAATATTCGTTCAAAGAATGATAGTATTTCCAAGTACAATATATATACAGTCTCTCGTGATGGTGATGCTCCAATATGGTGGCCTCAAAAATTGCAGATAGAGATTGGTTGGAGTGACTCCTCCAAACTATTTGAAGTGAATAAAGATTTTCGTGTGGCCAATCTAAATGAACTGAAGGGGCTGCCTTTTCCGGAATATGTCTTTAACAATGCCGGCGGGTTAGGTTACGGCTATTTTGATATGAAATCCGGTAGTCTTAATTACTTTCTTGAAAACACAGGAAATCAAACTGATCCTGTCAAAAGAGCTGCCTTATGGATTAATCTTAACGAAGCGGCAGTCAGAGGCAGAATAGATCCTGACAAGCTTGTGGCGGCGCAGATTGAAAACTTAGCAGTCGAAAAAGAGCCTCTCGTAATAGCCTATCTTTTAAGGTCTTTGCAACACTTGTATTGGATCTATCTCGATAGTGAATTAAGAATAAAACATGTAGCAAAGCTCGAGAGTGTATTGCTAAACCACCTCGTTAACGCCGATGCGTCCGTCAAGGCGCTGTATCTTGATGTACTAAAAAGAATTGCTACCTCAGAGAAAGCAGTAGCCCTACTTGAATCGCTTTTAATGGGTAAGGTGCAGATTGAAAGTCTTTCGCTTTCCGATAGAGACAAAGCGAGCCTGGCTTTTGAACTTGCGGTAAGAGATTATCCAAATGCAGAGGAGTTACTTCTTGCTCACTTGTCGTCGATAGAGAATGAGGATTTGCGAAATCGGCTGCATTTCGTAAAGCAAGCTGTTTCCGGTAGCAATAATGACAGGCAAGTGTTTTTTGAAAGCCTGAAAAATGTAGATAACCGCAGCAATGAAGAATGGGTTTTGGAAGCCTTGAAATACTTGCATCATCCGCTTCGTGTGGAAGAGAGTCAGAAACTAATACCAAGTAGTTTGGAGTTGTTAGAAGAGGTTAAAAGCACTGGAGATATTTTCTTCCCAAAACGCTGGTTAGACCGAACACTTGAAAACCATCAATCTGAAGAAGCTCTTGATGCAGTTATGCAGTTCCTTTATAAGGAAAATAACTACCCTAAAGACCTGAAAAATAAAGTGCTTCAGTCAAGCGACCACTTGTTTAGAAGCGTTGAGGTAAGAGAAAATTGGAAGGAGCGAAGACAGAATGAAAAAGTGGAACTATCGGATTAGGGCTATAGGTAATTACCCCTTTTAGTAAAGTGCAAATTGACTTTTGTATTTTACTGATGGGGACAAATGATAAAAAAATAAAGATGATAATGTAGGACTAATTTTATGGCTTTGTCTTTGGATACCACCCGAACCTTTTATTACTTACTGAATTGTTTTCTAAATGATTTCCTTAATGCATGAGTGAAGAATTACTTAAGGCTGTTATTCAACTTTTCGCTATTGTGGCCAGGGAGCGTGTTACTGAGGATGAAAGAGCAAACATAAAAGAGTTTTTATCTGTACACTTAAATCAGGAAGCCACTAATTATTACCTGACACTCTTTGATGATTTCTGTTGTGAACATGAAATTGAAGTCAAAGAGGACCTTGACGATCTCGATTCAGAAACCCTTGCATTTGTAGATGACTGGGCCAGGATCATGGAAATCGCGAAACAGGTAAATCAAGCGCTTACCATGCAACAGAAGGTGGTCATGATGGTAAAGATCATTGAGCTGGTATATGCTGATGGTGATATCTCAGAAAGACAAAGTAACCTGATCTTTTACATTGGCGAGGCCATGAAGATCTCTCAAAAAGAGATGGTAGTCATTCGCTCGTTTGTTAAAGGGCAAGAGCTGGAGGAGTTGTCTTCATCGAATATTTTAATCATTGATGAAGGATCAGGAGATTTTCAGGTGGAAGGTCCGCGTGTAGTTTCCAAGAACCTGACAGGCCTAATCGCTATCTTACGAATTCCTGAGATTGAGACCTATTTCATTAAATATTTAGGTATTTCAACACTTACATTGAATGGTATCCAACTGAAGAGCAGAAAGATCGATGTTTTTCCAACAGGCAGTACCATACGGGGAAACAAGATCGATACTATTTACTATAGCGACGTTGTCAGTAGATTTCTTGTCGGCCAGGTAGAAACCAATCTTACCCTAACGGCAGAACATATTTTCTATCATTTTAAAAGTGGACGAGCAGGACTTCAAAATGTAAGTATCTCGGTTGAAGGCGGTAAACTGATAGGTATAATGGGTGCAAGTGGTTCCGGTAAGTCCACCTTTCTGAACGTAATTAATGGTTCAGAGCGACCTTCCAGTGGCCGGGTAGTCATAAATGGTATTAACGTGCATGATAACCCTAAACAAGTTGAAGGAGTTATTGGCTATATCCCGCAAGATGATCTGTTAATAGAAGAACTTACGGTTTTTGAAAATCTATATTATGCAGCACGCCTGTGTTTTAGCCAATATGCGCCTAAAACTACGGAACGACTGGTTGAACGCGTCTTAATGAATTTAGGACTTTCTGAAATTCGAGATTTGAAAGTCGGATCGCCTCTCGAAAAGACGATCAGTGGGGGGCAGAGAAAACGCGTTAACATAGGTCTAGAACTACTAAGGGAACCCAGTGTACTCTTCGTTGATGAACCTACTTCGGGACTTTCTTCTCAGGACTCTGAAAATATCATGGATCTCTTAAAAGAGCTCTCCTTACGAGGGAAAATGATCTTTGTGGTAATTCATCAGCCATCATCTGACATTTTCAAGATGTTTGATAACCTTTTGATCCTGGATGTTGGCGGCCTACAGATTTACTACGGGAATCCGGTAGAGGCGGTGACCTACTTTAAGGAAATAGTAAACGCTGCCAATAAAAATCAAAGTGCGTGCCCGGAGTGTGGAAATATTAATGCTGAGCAGATATTCAGTATTATTGAAACCAGGGTAGTAAATGAATTCGGCAGGCTAACAAATGTCAGGAAGATTTCTCCTGGCCAATGGTATCAGTACTTTAAGGACGGAGTGCAAATTCCCAAAATCGATCACAGCAAAGAACGAATTAAAACGCGGCAGAATATTCCAAACTGGTTTCGCCAATTAGGTGTGTTCATGAAACGGGATATTTTAGCCAAACTTGCAAATAAGCAGTATCTGGCTATCAATATGCTGGAAGCACCACTCTTGGCGTTATTCATGGCTTTTTTAGTTCGGTACTACTCAACGGCAGGGAAAGGACAGAGTCAATACTCGTTCTTCGATAACGATAACATTCCCATATACTTTTTCATGAGTATAATAGTTGCCCTTTTCATGGGGCTAACGGTTAGCGCTGAAGAAATATTCAGAGATCGTAAAATATTAAAACGCGAACGATTTCTTAACTTAAGTAAGAGTAGCTATCTAGTTTCGAAAATCTCCGTACTCTTTCTTATTTCCATTATTCAGACGGGTTCTTTCATTGTAATAGGCAATACCATACTTGAGGTAGAAGGTATGGGATTGAGGTATTGGATTATTTTATTCAGTTGTTCTGCTTTTGCCAATATGTTGGGATTGAATATTTCGGCTTCCTTTAATTCTGCTGTGACGATTTATATTCTGATTCCAATTTTATTGATCCCCCAACTTTTGCTTAGTGGGGTTGTAATCAGTTTTGACAAATTCAACCCTTCTGTGAGTACGGTAGATGGTGTACCCGTAATGGGTGAGATCATGGCATCGAGATGGGCGTTTGAGGCCGCTATGGTCACACAGTTTAAAGACAATAGATATGAAAGGCAGTTTTATGACTTGGAACGCCAGGCGGCAAACGCGGAGTATAAACGTTTGTACCATCTGCCCAAAGTAGAGACAGAATTGACTTATGCCTTTAATAATATCAGAAGAAAGTTATCAAAAGACTATGCTCAGGCAATTAGAAAATCATTAGGCATTGTGCGAAATGAAATTCAAGATGAGCTGGACGATGTTGGGCAAGACAAATTCTCAAAAATGAAACATCTGGTCATTGAGCGATTCGACACAGCTACTTATGTTGCTGCCAAGGAGTTCCTTGCTACAATGAAAAGGGTTCATGTCAATCGGCAAAATAAGGCTTTAGATAGAAAAAATGCTATGATTGATTCTTTGACGGCCACACCTGAATTAAGAAGGTCCTTCGATTCGCTGCGCATGGTCTACCAGAATAACGCCATAAAAACAACTTTGACCAATAGAACAGCAATTGTCAGAGTCATGGAAGCCGGTGATAGACTTATACAAAAGATCTATCCGATTTACTTTGACGATCATCGTCCTAGAAATGCAGTAGACTTCAGGTCAAAGTTCTTTGTTCCTGAGAAGCACTTCGCGGGTAAGTATGTCGACACCCTTGTATTCAATATTTTAATTATTTGGGCGATGAGCTTAATACTCTATGTTACGCTGTATTATGATGGATTAGAGCGATTCATGAAGCTTTTCAGTTCCGGAAAACCAAAACGCAGAGCTAACAACTAGCATCACTAGTTGTTCTTAAAGAGTTATGCTTAAAGTGTCCTGGTGCGATATATATGCACATCCTCTTCCAGATAACCATCGTTTTCCCATGAGCAAGTATGAGCTACTTCCTAAGCAGCTAATGTTGGAAGGAACTCTGGATGATGATAATTTTTTTGCTCCTGATCCTATTCCTGAGAAATGGATCACAACTGTTCATGATCCATCCTATTGGAGGCGTTTGAATAATCTCGAACTTACCAGGTCAGAAATACGAAAAACCGGGTTTCCTCTATCCAGACAGTTGGTCGACAGAGAAGTTATTATAATGAATGGCACACTTATGTGTACCAATTTTGCCTTGCAATACGGTGTGGCCATGAACATAGCAGGAGGAACCCACCATGCTTTTACTAACCGGGGGGAAGGTTTCTGCCTGTTAAATGATATTGCAATTGCAAGTCAGTATTTATTGGATGCGGGATTGGCTAAGCAAATTCTTGTTTTAGATCTTGATGTGCATCAGGGAAACGGTACCGCTCAGATCTTTAGGAATCAAAAAAGAGTCTTTACGTTTAGTATGCATGGGGCTAAAAATTATCCTATGCAAAAAGAAGTTAGCGATTTGGATGTTGAGTTGGAAGATGGCGCTTCGGATAAAATTTATTTGAATACTTTAAAACATCATGTAGAAGAGCTGCTTGATAAGGTTCAGCCAGACTTCATATTCTTTCAATCAGGGGTGGATATTTTAGAAACGGACAAGCTTGGGCGTTTAGGGGTTTCTATGGAAGGTTGTAGAAAGCGGGATGAGCTTGTATTAAGCCTGGCACATGCTAATCAAATTCCTGTGGTTGCTTCTATGGGAGGAGGTTATTCCGAAGATATCAATATAATAGTAGAGGCGCATGCCAATACGTACCGCTTGGCTCAGGAGATTTACTTTTAAAACCACCTCGCAGCGCTGGGGTTAGGCTTAATTAAGTATTATTTATTATTTCATCTTTTGGTAACACTATTTCTATATTTTAGACATACTTACATAGTAAATTGCAGAGTAAAATAAACCACTATACTCAATGCAAAAATTTACTCTTTTAGCGATTTCTATGATTTGTGTATGTCTTTCATTTGTACATGCGCAAACGATATTTATTAATGAGATCCATTATGATAATGCAAGCTCGGATGCTGGTGAAGGTGTAGAGATTGCCGGACCAGCTAGCTCCGATCTTTCGGGGTGGTCCCTTGTAGCTTATAATGGAAACGGCGGGGCAAGTTATGCTACCTTAAACCTTGCTGGGCTAATTAACGATCAGCAAGGGGGTTACGGCGCTATTTTCTTTCCACTGTCCGGTCTTCAGAACGGCGCTCCTGATGGAATAGCACTCATTGATGCCTCCAATAATGTAGTTCAATTTCTAAGTTATGAAGGTTCTTTTGTAGCCGTGGGTGGCGCTGCTGATGGTGTTATGAGCGATGATATCGGCGTTTCCGAAAGTTCATCTACACTTTTAGGTAACTCACTTCAGCTTGGCGGTAGCGGAACCACATATTCTGATTTTACCTGGCAGGCAGAGCTGCCAAATACCTACAATACGGTAAATACAAATCAGATTTTTGGAACAGGTTCAGCGGCAGCGCCAATAATTAATGAATTCGTCTTTAATCATGACGGTTCGGATAATAATGAATTTGTCGAGGTCATCGGCACCCCAAACTCTGACTACAGCACATACTCGATAATAGAAATAGAGGGGGATGGTTCTGCGGCCGGAACGGTAGACGAAGTAATCGGTTTAGGAAGCACAGATGCTCAGGGTTATTGGACCACAGGTTACCTATCAAATTCTTTTGAGAACGGAACAGTTACACTGTTACTTGTAGAGAATTTCACCGGTTCATTTGGAGATGACCTGGATACAGATAATGATGGGATTCTCGATTCACAGCCATGGGATTCAATCTCAGATGACATAGGAACGAACGATGGAGGTACAAGTGATCTGAACTACGCTGTCACGGTTCTTTTACAGGGATTTGATGGCATTTCTTTTACTGTAGGTGGCGCTTCCCGTATTCCCAATGGAGTGGATAATGATTTGCCTTCAGATTGGGTGCGAAACGATTTTAGCGGGGCAGGACTTGCCTTATTCCCAACCGTTGTTGCTGACCCCGGTGAAGCAATCAATACGTTGGGTTTGGATAATGCTGTGGGTACCGCACCTGTGGCTCAGATCCTTATTAATGAAATAGATGCAGACACCCAAGGTACGGACATCGCTGAGTTTATAGAGCTTTTTGATGGAGGTACGGGGAATACCGCTTTGGATGGCCTTGTAGTAGTACTCTTCAATGGAAGTAACGATTTGAGCTATAATGCTTTCGACCTGGATGGGTTTGCAACCAACGCTGACGGCTATTTTGTTTTAGGTAATGCGGGTGTCGCAAATGTAGATCTTACCTTTGGTTCTAACGGACTTCAAAATGGTGCGGACGCTGTGGCGTTGTATGCGGGTGACGCAACTGACTTTCCTAATGGCACGCCGGTTGCAACAGAAAGCCTGATAGATGCTATTGTTTATGACACGAACGACAGTGATGATGCAGGTCTTTCCGTTTTGCTTAATATGGGTGAACCTCAAGTCAATGAGGACAGCAACGGAGCGAAAGATACAGAGTCACTAGGTCGTATTCCAAATGGCGCAGGAGGAGAAAGAAACACATCAAGTTTTGTGGCATTAGCCCCAACTCCCGGTGCGGAGAATGGTGCGGTTGTCATACCTGAACTGATTACAATAACCGAAGCAAGAGCGGCTAGCATTGATCAGGTAGTCACTGTGCGAGGTGTTATTACCGTTGCTGGAGAGTTTGGAGGACCTGCTTTTATTCAAGATGAAACAGGCGGAATTGCCGTTTTTGACGCTCAGCTTCACGCTAATACTGATTTCCAAATCGGAGATTCGATAGAAATTACTGCTGTACGCGCAGAATTTAATCTACAGGTTCAGTTATCAGGTATCACGAACATTATTGATTTAGGTGTGGCCAATGTACCGGTTTCTCCAAAACAAATTACGTTGAGCGAGCTAGGAGATTTTGCCGGAGAGTTAGTTTCTGTGGTGGACGCTTCATTTCCTACACCGGGTGATCTTTTGTTTGGAAATTCAAATTATCAATTGACGGATGCCAGCGGTACAGGCGAGTTACGACTTGACAATCAGGTCACGAGTTTAGTAGGTAAGGCTCAACCTGCTGTCTGTGATACCATAATCGGTGTTGTAGGTCGTTTTCAATCCGTCTTCCAACTACTTCCTAGATTAGAAAGTGACCTTCCCTGTGCTGAAGAATTTGAGCCCACCGGAGATGATTTAAGTATTCCCAGGTCGGAGACATTTGACATAGTCACATGGAATATCGAGTGGTTCGGAGATGAGAATAATTCACCAGCCGCAGGAGATCCCAATAGCGATCAGATTCAGAAAGATAGTGTTAAAACCGTGCTGTTAGGCTTGGATGCGGATGTAGTTGCCGTTCAGGAAATTACGGATACTACATTGTTTACACAGTTAGTAGCAGAGCTTCCTGGTTATGACTTTTTTCTATCCGATTTTGTTTCAAGACCCAACGATCCAGGTGAAAAGCAACGAGTAGGTTTTATTTATAATTCAGCTACAGTTATCCCTGATTTTGCTGCGTCCAGGGCTTTGTTAGCTTCAATTCATCCGCTTTATAATGGTGGAGACGACAGCGCGCTTGTTGGATACCCGAGTACGACAGATAGGTTCTATGCGAGTGGCCGCTTACCCTATCTTCTTGTTGTGGATGCAACTATTAATGGTGTCTCAAAAAGATTGGATATCGTCAATCTACATGCAAGAGCGAATAGTAGCAGTGATGCTCAAAATAGATATGATATGAGAAAGTATGACGTTGAAGTGTTGAAAGATACCTTGGACGCTTACTTTTCTGATTCGGATTTGATTCTTTTAGGCGATTATAATGATGATGTCGATTTCACCGTTGCAGATATTGCTTCGACTTTAACCTCTTACGAAGTCTTTGTGAATGATACAACAAACTATAATCCTGTGACTGTGTCACTGAGTGAGGCGGGTTTCAGATCTTTTGTTTTTCGCGAAAATGTCATCGACCACATAACAATATCTAACGAGCTGTTCGAATCATATATTGAAGGTTCTTCTCGGGTAGGTTATGAATACTATGACAATGATTATAGCAGTACGGTTTCCGATCATTTACCTGTATCAGCAAGGTTGCTTTTTGAGCCTGAAATTACTTTTAATACCAGTCAGGCTGTTGAAGTGGTTGAATTCAATCAGGGGAAAAGACGAAATGGCAGGCCAGTGGTATGGTGGAGGAGTATCCCGGAAAAAGCGCTAGGGGAACCGCTTGAGAATTATTACTTTAATTTTGTAAGTCTAGGATTTGGAGGAGATATCACGCTAAGACTGGAACCCAAGTTATATGATTTAGAGGGCGACGATTTCAAAGTTTTCGAAAGTACATTCGGGCCATTAAATATACCTTGTCGCCTTTATCCTGAAAAGGCGGAGGTGCTTGTTTCTGATAATGGTATTGATTTTGTTTCTCTGGGTCAGACTTGTTTAGATGGGAAGTTTGATTTAGCCTCTGTTGATCTGGAATTCATAGAGTACATTAAAATCGTTGATGTTTCAAACCCACAAAACTTCTTTGGAAATGCGGACGGTTATGACGTTGATGGCATATGGCCAATTAATCCATCAGGTATAGCTGGCAGAAGTGCGAATAACTTGCAGGATCATGAAAATTATGCTCCGAATGAGGAAGGCGAAATAGAAGTTGTGGCTTATCCTAATCCATTTAACGACAGATTGAAATTAAACCTGGTTTTTGAAGATGAGAATGACAGGAAGTTGAAATTTTATAATGCAATGGGCGCTCTGGCTTACGAATACGTAGTTCCATCTGAAGAAGGATACTATAACCATGAACTTGATTTAAGCCACTTACCCCATGGTCTGTACTTCATGAAGATCACGGGTGCAGGAGATCAGGTGGAACGCAGTGTGAAACTTATTAAGAAATAGTTGCAAATAGATCTTGAGCAAAGAGCCTGGCTAACGATGTTGGCCAGGTTTTTTGTACTTAAAGACCACTTTGAACCGGTAAAAAAATACTATCAAGTGGCTTGGGGTGCATTAATTAGTCGCCCCTTAAAATCGGCATAAGTACTTAGTTATCAACAGGTTTTGGGTGTAAATATGT
>CALBPF010000215.1 GCA_937899105.1 uncultured Flammeovirgaceae bacterium
AGACATCTTAAATACTTTCATCAGCAAAAAATATATTTAAACATGATTTATATATTAGGTTACGTCTACATTTTCAAACTATCTGCCTCAATCAAAACTATCATCTATCAAGACCACAAAATCTTCAATGTGATATCGAAGCTCTATGCCCATTAGACCGAATGGTTTGTAATTCCGCGTGTACTTATGACAGATGTATTGCTTGTTCATTCGTATTCACTGGTAGTTTATGGCCGCTCAAAATAATTTCAGATTTTAAATTAAATCTTAATAGTGTTATTTTAAACATATCTACATACTGAAAGGCATTATGAACCTCCGTTAGTTCAAAGTCTCCCCGTTCAAATTCACTTGAAATGAAAAAAATTGAAGTTAAGAAAGGACAAATTATTCAAAGAACAGGAGACTTAAACAGTAAAGTCTATGTAGTCAACTCCGGGTTATTAAGAAGCTATTCTGTTGACGAAAAGGGGAAAGAACATATTTTTATGTTCGCTCCCGAAGACTGGATAATAGCAGATAACGCGTCGCGGGATGAACCCTGTGACCTTTTTATTGATGCACTGGAAAATTCTATTATCATCCAAAAAGAAAAAGGCATAACCCCAAATCATGAGGTCGACAAACTAGTTAAAAGGCTTAAAGTACTTCAGGGAAGAATTATAATGCTCTTGAGCGCTCCTGCTGTTGAACGTTATGAGCATTTCATTAGTACTTACCCGGAGATTGTTCAAAGAGTACCTCAAAAAATGATTGCTTCTTACCTGGGCATTACGCCGCAAGCTCTTAGTACTCTAAGGAGAGAGATCTCAGAAAAATAATGCCTTAAATACATTTATTAATATACATAAATGCAAGGTTTAAGATCCTTTAAGAACCCTGCAAAAAAATATGAACACTTTCTATGGCTTATTCATGGACTTCTGGGTGCTATGTACCTTACAGCGGGAATAATGATCAAAAGAGGAACTTAAGCCAAAGATGGACGATTAGGTAGATTCTATTTCAAGTCCGGCCTTTAAACTCATAGGCCTTCTTAAATTGTTAGGCCCTACAGGAATCATAGTACCAATGGCTATAGGTGTTCTTCCTATTCTTACACCGCTGGCTGCTACTGAGCTTGCATTAACCATGTTAGTGGCTAGATGTTAAATCTTTGACAAAAGGAAAATGATAGTGTTAGAGAAAAGAATATTCTCACCACTTATGCTTGCCTTTTTACAATAGTGGGTGGTTTTTTATTCTACTAGTAGTCTAGTATAAAATATTCAAGCCTTCTTAAAGTTTCCTCGGTTCTATTGATTATTTGGGGCACTGATCATATTAACCATGAAAGGCGTATTAACCTCATGACATTCATCTTCCGCTTTGCCGACTTCCTTTCGGCTCATTTTATGAACGCAGCGTACTGTAAGCGTTCACTAAAAATAAATCAGGGATAAGTAATTCGCCTCACCCATTAGAGCTAAATAAATAGTTTATCCTCTCTTAAAGGCCAGTAACTCATTCGTAGAGTTTGATTCATCAAAGCGGTAACCGCTGTAATCAAAAGCCCGAAGTTCCTCCACAGTTGTAGGTTGATTCTTTATTATGTAACGACTCATCATACCTCTGGCCTTCTTCGCAAAGAAAGATACTACATTGTAATCACCATTACTAAAGTCTTTAAAGTCAACATCAATAACTTTAGCTTTAAGCTTTGTGAGGTTCACTGATTTAAAATACTCTACAGAAGCCAGGTTGATCAAGAGGTCATCGCCTTGGTTTTTTAAATCCCTATTCAGCTGGTTGGCAATTTTATCGCCCCAAAATTCATAGAGATTTTTGCTTCCGTTTACCCTGAGTTTAGTACCCATTTCTAGTCGGTAAGGCTGAATTAGATCCAGCGGACGAATTAAACCGTATAATCCAGATAAGATTCTGAAATGTGACTGACTAAACTCTAATTCTTCGGGACTAAAGTTCTCGGCTTCCAGGCCCTGATATACATCACCCTGAAAAGCAAAAATGGCATGGCGCGCATGTGCAGCGTTCTTTTTTTTAGTGAATTTATGATAACGCTCAACGTTTATGTGCGCTAATTGATCACTTATAGACATCAATTCACTCACTTCATTTTCTGA
The DNA here is from genome assembly GCA_937899105.1 of uncultured Flammeovirgaceae bacterium. Classification (GTDB taxonomy): domain Bacteria; phylum Bacteroidota; class Bacteroidia; order Cytophagales; family Cyclobacteriaceae; genus Fulvivirga. The sequence goes on from CALBPF010000215.1 coordinate 2,124, forward strand.
TTGCTCCTTTAACACCTCTATTAGAGCCAATGCCTCCTTCTGGAACTTCGGTAATGTATGCTCAAAATCGTATTTTGATTCGAAATCAAGTGTTTTGGCAGGAGAAACAACGGCGATCATATTTTCGATTAAATTGAACTTTGCTTGAAGAACACAAAGTTCTGAAGGTTTGTTGAAAAAAATGAAGTATAATTCACCAAAACTGGTTGTGCGTCTTTCTCAAGTCACCGAATCTTTAATTTTGACTTTCATTTTTTACGAAAGACTAGCAGCATCAATCCAGAAAAGTGTTGATACTCGCAGCGCTTTACCAATTTTTTTGCTTAAGGATAACATAGATGAACTATTATTGTAGACGGTAGTTTTTTAGTAGTTATGGCAGAAACAACACATTGGACCGGCTCAAATAAATATCTGTGTGATCCGGGACTGGCTCAATCTTTCCATATGGCCCGTACTTTGGGCATGCCACTACTTATTGAAGGGGAGCCAGGTACTGGAAAAACCGATCTTCCCATTCATTATGCAAAAGATCGTGGGTTGGATCTTGAAGTGTATCCTGTAGGTTCTAAAAGTAATGTAGAGCAATTTGTCGCTCGTTTCGATCATGTAAAATACCTTCGCGATTCGCAAATAGAAATCCTCAATGCCCAACGGGAAGAGAAAGGGCTCACTACACGACTGAGTACCGGAGAACGAAATCCTGAGTCACTAGCTGATTACGTGGTGAAAGGACCGGCAGCAATCGCTTACAGCAAACCCAACTCCGTCCTACTCATTGACGAAATTGACAAAGCTCCTAGAGAATTTCCAAACGACTTGCTTTACGCCCTAAGTCACCGAAAATTCATTATGCCGGAGTCCGGAGAGGTTATTGAAATATCAGAAGAAGAAATGCCAGCCATCGTAATCACCTCTAACCGAGAACAGGAATTACCCACGGCTTTTAAAGGGCGATGTATTTATCACTACATCGATTTTCCGGATAAAGAGGTGATGGGCAAAATCATAGAAAAGCATCACCCGTCAATTGACGAACAAGTGGTGAAAGTGGCGTTAGACGTTTTTTATCATCTGCGCAGGTTGGGATTGGAAAGAGCTCCTACTACTCGTGAAATTTTGAATTGGCTGAAATATATGAGTGAAACTTCGCCTAAGGAGGCTGTTAATAAAATCAAAGGTTTAGAAGGCATAGGGGCTTTAATTAAAACGCAAACGGATATGGAGCGCGTGAATCGGATGTTAGGGGCTAGTGACTCTACCTTTGGCGCAAGACTAAATTAATATGCTAAGTTCTCTCCCGGAGCATTTCAGAAACCATGGGTTAAAAGCAGACGTTAGGACATTGCTTTTGTTGAGGAAAGCGATGCAAAGGGGTTTGGTTAGAACATTAGGAGACGTACATAATGTTCTAAAGGGTATAATCGTTAAAGAACCGTCGGATATGGGACCCTTCGTTAAGGCTTATTATGCCTATTTTCTTCATGTACCCATCAGGCCGGGGCAAACCTTAGAAGACGCCATTTTACGATCTGAAACTTTCCAAAAGTGGAAGACAGAATTTATTGAGGAAGCGGATCGTGATATTGGCGACGAAGAATTAGTATATACTTTTCTGGATGAAGTACATCTCACTAGTTACGATATTAAAGAAGTGATATCGGGAAAAGAAATTTGGGACAAGGATGATCCCGACCAGGAAGATGAAGAGCACAGTAACCCTTCCGAACCTCAGGAAAGGACATTAGATAAAATGGCCGATTATTCCGACCTCAGTCTGGAGGAGCTATTGGACCGAATGGAAAAGGTTCAGAAACAACAGAAAACCAGGCATGGTGGTGGAAGCCATTGGATAGGTACCGGAGGTATTTCTCCATATGGACACGGGGGAGCGGCTAAAAATGGTATTAGAGTAGGTGGGCAGGGAGGTGGTAAGATGGCGCGTAAAGTATTAGGTGATAAAAACTATTTTCCTATTGATCGGGATGCTTTACTAAATGATAATAATGTTGACGCCGCACTAGCATCTGTAAAAGGTGTGATTGAAGAGAGCGCCATAGAAAAACTGGATGTTCGCCAAACCATTAAATCTGGATTAAAGCGTGGTGGACTATTCATTCCAGAACTAAAAAGTGAAAAAAACGAGGAGCTAAAGGTTATCGTACTGATCGATAACGGTGGTTATTCGATGGCTCCCTACGTTAGGAGTGTGCAAAACCTCTTTCGCAAAATGAAAACACGTTTTGCGCACGATTTAGAGGTGTATTATTTTCATAATACGATTTATGATAGGGTCTTCACCGACGAGAGAAGAACTAAGTCAATTACCATTAAAAAGTTACTACAACATAGTAAGACCTACCGGGTCTTCTTTATTGGTGATGCGGCTATGGCCCCTTATGAACTAAATACGTCAAGTATTCAAAGCTTAAAATCAATTGCCGCCAAGTTCAAGAAAAGCGTTTGGCTTAACCCGGAGCCACTACGCTACTGGCCCCATACTTATACGTTGCAAATTATTAAAGAACTGATCCCTATGTTCCCACTTACCCCGGCTGGTATCGAAAGAGCCGTACAGTCGATGAACTCCAAAAGTTCAGAAAATTGATTAAAGCCAAAAGTTCAATTTATATTTTGGTGTTTAGTAGTTAATTTAAAAAGGGCCATTTTACCTTTCATAACAACTATTTCAACCTTTTAACCAATCATCTTCAATCCAAGTCGTTCATTAGGCTATGCACAATTACCTCATCACCTTATTCTTAATACTACCTATTTATCTGAAAGCTCAGCAACTTGCCGATACCACTTATAACCCTCCAATCTATTCACCCGCTTATGAAGCAGGTAAAGGGCCAATCATATTTATCGACGAAGGACATCATAATTTTCATACGAAAGATGGTCGGTATCGTGCCTTCTCAGATTTGCTGGAAAGAGATGGCTATAGGGCTATGGCTTAAGAGGGAAAGTTTACAAAAGCCAAAGTTTCAAAAGGCAAAATCCTTGTAATTTCAAATGCTCTACACCAATCCAATTTAGAGAATTGGTATTTGCCCAACCCATCTGCTTTCACGGACAAAGAAATTAATGTGATAAAAGAATGGGTACATGAAGGAGGTAGCCTTTTTCTAATTGCTGATCATATGCCCATGGCGGGAGCAGCAGAAGACCTGGGTGCGGCATTTGATTTTGAGTTTACAAACGGCTTTGTTCTTGATACAGCACGGAGAGGGCCGGCCATTTTCAAAATTGAGGATGGAACATTGATTAAGAGTGGGATCACCGAAGGGAGAAATTCAAAAGAAAGTGTAGAACAGGTCGCCAGTTTTACAGGTCAGGCCATTAAACTTCCCAGCGACGCTACGCCGATATTATCCTTTTCTAAAGGATACGTAAACTTACTTCCAGATACAGCCTGGGTCTTCGATCAGACTACGAGAATACAAAGTGCAGAAGGCTGGTCACAGGGGGCATATAAAAAATACGGTAAAGGTAGAGTCGTAGTATCCGGTGAAGCCGCGATGTTTACCGCCCAACTTGCCGGCCCTAACAAAACAAAGATGGGCATGAGTAATCAAATCGCTCCGGAAAACTATCAGCTCTTACTCAATATTGTACATTGGCTGGACGGTAAACTGGAATAGACTTTTCTGAATTTAAGGTAATTACCCTAACTGAACTACTTCCAATATTTGCGTTTACTCGTATAACCAATACCTGGATTAAACGCATTGGTAGGGTCTAACTGCTTATAGAATTTACGTAATGTCGGTTTGGCCAAATATTCATGACCTACATTGTGTTCCGCAGGATACTCGGCCCCTCTGCCGTCATAGGTTTTCAAGAGTTCTTCTTTCAACGCTTTCGCGTCTGCGCCCTTTTTAACAATATAGTTTTGATGAAATACGTGGCAAAACAGGTGACCGTAGTGCAGCTTAACTTCTAACTGATCATCAATTTCAGGGGGTAACTTTTCAAACCAATCCTTTTCGTTACGAGGAAAAGCAACATCTATTGACATCATGGGGCCCACCTTTTTTTGATGAATAGCATGATATCTACCTATCGCACTTCCTGCCACAAATCTGTGTAACAGGGCTTTTTCCCCTTCTTTATCAGTACATTCAAAAAAGTCTCCGTCATGATTCTTAAAAAATTCTGTAAAGTATGCTCTGGATTCCTCAATAGCTTCATCAGAAGTCTCAATAACCCAGTGATGTTCGTACAAGTCACGGAACTCTTCCATACGTTTTGGAAGATGGTTTGGCCAGAAATTACTCAAGAATTGCATTAACCTATCGGAAAATTTACTGGGCAGGAATTTAAACTTTCCTGCTATTAAATCCACCTTTCTCTTGAGGGCAAATAGGTTGGGAATATAGCCCGTACCCATTTTACTAATGACGATAAAATTGTCCTTACTGTATTTTTTTGTGGCGTCATAACAGTCACGATGTAGATAATCACCTGTGGTTGGTAGATGTTTAAACGTAGAAAGTATATCCCGTCGAATTTGCCATAATACATCAGGATTATTGGTGCCAACATAGAATACTTTGTGGCGTTTCGCTGCAGGGTAGGTATCTACACGGACTGCAAAAACAGCTATTTTACCAGCAGATCCTGAGGCACCATGCAAACGTCTGGGATCAGCATTAAAACGTGCCGGAGTGTCAGCATTTATATCTCTTACGCGCTGTTCGTATTCATTATCAGAGGCTAATTTATCCGGAAATTTTATTTGATCGGGAGTGTAGTTTTCATTCTGCAAATTAGTCAGTATTTCTTCAGGTGTATTACCTAAATCGATACCTAAATCATTGATTAAAGTAAGTTCACCATTTTCATTAACTTGGGCATAAAGAGATAGCTCAGTGTAGGCCGGTCCTCTTTTAACTAAAGACCCTCCGGAGTTATTACAAATACCACCAACGATAGATGCCCCAATTGACGTAGAACCAATTACAGAATGTGGTTCCCTGCCATAAGAAGCTAATTTATTTTCAAGTCCAAATAATGTACTTCCCGGAAGTCCTATAATCTGCTTGCCCTGATCAATGATATGTATATCATCAATACGCATAGTGCTGACGATAACGATAGGACGATCATAATCATTGCCATCGGGTGTAGCTCCACAGGTTAGGCCGGAATTAGCCGCCTGAATGATCACAATCTCCTCAGCTTCGACACAGATCTTTAGAATTTCCCAAATTTCAAGCAATGTACCTGGTCGTGCCATGGCTAAAGCCTCGCCGGCGCCGTAGCGGTAGCCTTTAATGTACGGTAATTTCTGCGATTTATCCGTTAAAACATGTTTATCGCCACATAAGGCCTTCAGGTCTTTAATAAGCTTACCTGTATCTATTGGTCTGATTTCTTCTACAGCGTATTCCATATGCACTCTTCAACCCATTAAAATAGTATGTCAATTCAGCGTCAACAAAGAAAAAGTTTTAAATTAAACGATCCTAGAAGATCAAACACTTAAGGTCAAAATCAGCACATATTCAAATTCAAATTTAAATTCAGATACATTCAAAACGAATTAGGTTCGAACCAAACTATTTTAGTACCCTGTCAGATCACTCTCCGTGCCCCTCGAAATCGTTTTTTATAGTACTTGGAATATAGATTACTCTCCACCACACCCAGCGAAGACGAACTGTGTATAAACATAATCTTACCCTTTTTGACCACAGTCACCATTCCTACGTGTGTTACTTTTCGTTTTTTCTTACCGGTGGCAAAAAACACCAAGTCGCCAGGCTGGACTTTTTCCAACTTTACTTTATCCCCGGTTTTGCTTTGTTGGACAGAAGTTCGAGGCAGGTCATAATCTATGGCTTTATACGAGTTGCAGAGTAAACCTGAGCAGTCCATCCCACTTCTGGTGGTAGCTCCCCACTTGTTAGGAGTGCCAGTGTTACTACGTGCCGTGGCGACCAACCGATCGATTTTCTTTTGCCTAAGTTGAGCTCGCTTGGCTGCACCACAGGAGCTTAACAAGGCCGCAACGATCAAAAAATAAAGAACCCTTTGCATTTGGTTCAGATTTAAGTTTAAAAAATAGCTGCGCTGTGCTAACGATAAAAGTACGAAAAACATTGCCTTATTAGCAATTATGCCACCTTAATCATTAAAATGATCATGACCAATCTGCCCCTCGCTGCAACGCTACAATCCATCTGGCGAATTCAACAGTTCAGTAAACCTCTTTTTTAATACCATCCCAGTACACTGAGTTTTGAGATGTAATTAAAAGGTGGACATATGAAAATAACCTTAGTTTTTTTGATAGCAACTTTAATTCCTTTCGCAGGCTGGGGGCAATCTAAAATTTCCGGAACGGTAACCGATCAATCAGGAGAAGTCATCATTGGAGCTAATATCTATCTGGAAGGCACCTATGATGGTTGCTCCAGTAGCATTGATGGAAGTTTTGAATTCGACACATCAGAAAAAGGGAATCATTTGCTTATCGCCAGCTTCATTGGGTTTAAGGATGTACAGTATGATATAGTTCTGTCAGATTCGGCAGTAAGCCTTAACATCATCATGACTGAATCGATCAACCGGCTCGAAGCAGTGGTAATCTCTGCGGGTTCCTTTACCGCCGGTGAAGAGACTAACAGAGAAGTACTGAAGCCACTTGACATAGCTACCACTGCCGGGGCTACCGCCGATATAGCCGGGGCGCTCAATACCTTACCCGGAACACAAAGAGTAGGTGAAACCGGACGTTTATTTGTACGCGGTGGTGAAAGCGACGAAACCAGAACCTTTATTGACGGCATGTTGGTATCTAATGCCTACTCGCCGGCTGCGCCTACTACCCCGGGACGAAACAGGTTTTCCCCGTTCATGTTTAGTGGTACAAGCTTTAGTACCGGAGGGTATTCAGCGGAATACGGCCAGGCTTTATCTTCCGTACTAGTGCTAAAAAGTAAAAATGAAGCGCTCCTTAACCTGACCGATGTCGCTATAATGACTGTTGGCGGCACGGTATCCCATGTTCATAAAGCCGACGACTGGTCCGTAGCAGGCAAACTAGGGTATACGAATCTAGCGCCTTACTTTCAACTGGCGCAGCAACGCATCCAATGGAATAAAGCCCCTGAAACCTTTGAAACGGATGTAATCTTTCGAAAAAAGTACGACAAAGGCCTCTTTAAATTCTACACCAATTTCAACAGAGAAGTATTCAATATTTTCCGCCCCCAAATAACACAAGCGGATATCCTGGATCAAATAGATCTGAACAATCAGTATCTGCATATACAAGGCTCAAATGAATTCAAGGTAAACGATAAGCTAAAAATAACCTCTGGCCTATCCCATACCAGACAAAACGAAGTATTGGATTTCAACGAAGACGCCATTAATGAACACCATCAAACCAGCCATGGAAAGGTGGTACTGGATCATTACATTAATGAAAAATTCAACCTGAGAAGTGGTGCGGAGATTATTCATACTGACCACCGGTATCAATACCAGACCACAGAAAGTGGCCAGCTGAACTACGGCCAATCCATTGCAGTCGGTTTTAGCGAATTGGATGTTTACTTTTCCAATAAAACGGTTCTCCGGGCGGGGCTTAGATACACCACAGACCGCTTATCCAACCTGAGCTATATTGTACCCAGACTTTCTTTGGCGCAGCAAGTTGGTGAAAATGGTCAGTTTTCATTGGCCTATGGCGAGTTCAATCAAGCCGTGCGTCCTGAATACTTACGAATAAATCAAATACTGGATCATGAAAAAGTACGTCATCATATTGTAAGCTATCAATGGATTAAAAACGGCAGAACTTTTCGGTTGGAAGCATACGATAAAAGGTATTCTAACCTCATAAAATTTGGCGTTGAAAATTTAAATGATCCAAGCTCCTACACGAACGAAGGAGAAGGCTACGCCAGCGGATTAGATTTGTTCTTTCGGGATAACAAAAGCCTTAAGGGGCTGGATTATTGGATTTCTTACTCCTTTCTCAATTCAGAGCGAGACTATCTTGACTATCCTAGCAGCGCGGTACCAGTCTTTGCATCTGCGCATAACTTTTCTTTGGTAACCAAATACTTTATGCAGGATATTCAAAGTCAACTAGGACTGAGTTATTCCTACAGCAGTCCCCGCCCTTACAACGATCCCAATACTACCTATTTTAACTCGGGGCGTACGCGTTCATTTAACGACCTTAGTTTAAATATCAGTCATTTGTTAAACCCGCAGGTTATTATTCACGGTTCCGTAACTAACGTACTTGGGTTTGATAATGTCTTTGGGTATGAATACGCTACTAGACCTGACGATCAAGGATTTTACCAGCGCAGAGCCGTCCGGCAACCGGCGCCCAGATTCTTTTTTGTAGGAATATTTATCACTTTCTCTAAAAATAAAACGATCAACAAACTCCCCGAACTCTAACCAATCATTCAAAAGTATAAATCAAAAACAAATAGTATGAAAACGTTTCTTTTAATAATCGTAACCCTGGTAACTACAAGTTTTGGACTATCTACAAAGTATGAGCAGCAGATGTTAAAACATATAGCAGCGCTCTACGTGGCGAACTCACCTGAAAAATTTCAAGAACTGTCCAATGCCTTTGATCGCATTGCCAGGGTTGAAAAGGACAAATGGGAACCTTATTACTATAGCGCTTACAGTATAATAATATGGTCATATGGCGTCTCAGAAGTGTCTGAAAAAGATAAGCTTTTGGATCACGCCCTTGAGAAGATCAATTCCGCCGCACGGCTAGCGCCCAATGAGTCGGAAATCATAGCTCTTGAAGGATTTACTCACATGAGCAGGGTAAACATAGATCCGGCTAGTCGAGGAGCTCAGTATAGCTCTCTAGCCTTGGAAACCTACGGTAAAGCGCTAGCCATAAACCCGGAAAACCCGAGAGCAATGCTACTGATGGGACAAATGCAATACGGAACCGCTCAATTTTTTGGATCGAACACCAATGAAGCTTGCGATTTGATTAAAAATGCACTAAACAGATATGAAACCTATGAAAACGACAATCCATTCGCTCCTAAATGAGGTAAAGGTAAAGCGGAAGCAGCTGGGGCCAAATGTGAATAACACTGCTGCCAATACGTTGATATCACCCCGGGTCTGGCCTGATCTGGGGTGATATCAACATTTCTATTGAATGTTAGCTCCAATTTTATTTTATTATTTTCGCGCTGTCTGAACCTGCTTAAAACAGGAAGCCTCAATGTGCGGAATAACCGGAGTTTATGCTTTTAATATGGTTGGTCGCGTAAGCATGATCAACGTGACTAACGCGACCATGGCGCTTGAGAAGCGAGGGCCGGATTTCCAGAATGTATATAACGATCAGGTAGTGGCCATGGGCCATCGAAGACTCTCTATTATTGACACCTCTGCAGATGGAAATCAGCCGATGTGGGACACCTCTGGGAAGTTCTGCCTCATTTTTAATGGAGAGATTTATAATTACAAAGACCTCAGAACGTACCTAGAGGCTTCTGGGAGCTCATTCAAATCTCAGAGTGATACGGAAGTACTGCTTCAACTTTTGATTACTGGTGGACAAGAAGCGCTCAATAAGGTCAACGGATTTTTCGCTCTGGCTTTTTATAATTTAGAGGAAAAAAGTCTTTTTATCGCCAGGGATCGGATAGGCATCAAACCTCTCTATTATCTCATCGATGAGGACCGGGTACTTTTTGGTTCCGAGATGAAAGCCATCATTCAATATGGCATCAATAAAGACATAGACTACACGGCAATTTATACTTACCTTCAGCTAAATTACATTCCTGCCCCAGCCACCATTTTTAAGTCCGTCAAGAAACTACTCCCTGGACATTGTATAGTAATCAAACCCGGTGAAGTGAAAGTGGAATCCTATTATCAAATTCCATTTTCAAAAAGTGATTACACTAAAGAAAGTTACGAAGACCAGCAGATGAAGTTAAAGGACTTGTTAGAGGCATCTGTTCAAAAGAGGTTAGTAGCTGATGTACCCTTAGGTTCGTTTCTAAGTGGAGGCATTGATTCCTCAGTTATTGCAGCGCTGGCTAAAAGGCATAAACCCGACCTGCACACTTTTTCTATTGGCTATAAAGACGAAAAATTCTTCGATGAAACAAACTACGCCAGAGCGGTAGCTAAAAAAATAGGATCCGAGCATACTGTATTTTCCCTATCTAACCAGGATTTGTACAATGAAGTCCATAACATTCTGGATTACATAGATGAGCCTTTTGCCGATTCTTCTGCTATAGCTGTTTACATTCTTTCTAGGGAGACAAGAAAGCATGCTACTGTAGCACTTTCCGGTGATGGGGCCGATGAACTCTTTGCCGGCTATAATAAACATGCTGCGTTCTTACGGGTCATTAACGGAGGTTCGGCTATGAAAACCGTAGGCGCATTAAGTACACTTTGGTCATTGCTACCTAAGTCCAGAAATAATGCACTCACCAACAAATTCAGACAGTTACACAGATTTAGTCAGGGTATGAAACTGAATGCAAAGGACAGGTACTGGCAATGGGCGGGTTTTGCTAATGAGAATGAAATTAACAAACTTTTTTCAGCGAAGTCCAGAAAAGGGTTTGATCGTGACAGCTACCTGCAGTTTAAAAATCAACTCACTGGTCACATTCCAAAAAATGAAAATGTAAACGATCTGTTGTATACGGATATGCAATTGGTTTTGGCTGATGACATGCTTACAAAAGTAGACAGAATGAGTATGGCCAATGGTCTTGAGGTTAGGGTGCCTTTTCTGGATCATGAGCTGGTTGAGTATGCATTTCGGCTTCCAGTGAAATCTAAGATCAATCCAACCATTAGAAAGCGTATTGTCCAGGACACCTTTAAAGATATTTTGCCGGAAGAGCTCTACAATCGCCCTAAAAAAGGCTTTGAAGTACCGCTACTAAAGTGGTTCAGACGAGAAATGAAATCAATGATTCAAGATGATCTTTTAAGTGATTCATTCATTAATGAACAGGAAATTTTTGATGTTCGGGAGATAAGAAAGCTTAAAAAGAAACTATTTTCATCCAATCCAGGTGACGTACACGCAAGAATTTGGGGATTGATTGTATTCCAATCGTGGTGGAAAAAGAACATTATTTAAAAAGCATTTTTGGTCTTTTTATTACATCCTACTGCTATTCGTCCTATCTTTATTATATATTGCTAAGTAACTAAATTCAATATAGTGAGCAGGCTTATTTTTTTATTTATAATGGTGTCGAGTGTGGCGTTTAGTCAATCGCAGTCCGCACTCTGGAAGGTTTCAGGTAACGGGATTAAAGAGCCATCTTATCTATTCGGAACTATTAATTTCCTTCCTAAGGATGGATATATTATTCCCAAACCCGTGAGTGAGGCGTTATCTTCGTGTGAAGTTTTTGCCACCAAGATGGCGTTGGACAGAAAAACGCAGAAGCAATTTAATGATGCCGTAAAGATACCTAACAATGGGTGGATCAATGATTACCTAACGGACGACGAGCTCAACCAACTTAGATTGTTGTTACTTCTTGATTATGAGGTTAAGGAGACTACTTATCATGATTTTTACAGCAGGTTACAACCTATAATTTTAGTAACGGCCACTGCCGCATTACATTTGGGCAGCAACATTACTTATCCGGAAAAAGAACTTGAGGCAATGGCAAAAAAAGAAAATCTAAAATTCGTTGGACTCAGTAATATAGATGAAGAAATCGAAGCTTTCAAACAGTTCCCAATAGAAGATCAGGTGGAAGCCTTAAAGTATACAGTTAATAATTTCTATCAGCATATTAAAGACTATGAAAATATGGTAAGCGCTTACCTGAAAGAACAAGATCTGGTAGCTGTTAAAAACGAGACATTTAAAGCAACAAACAAAAGTCAGGCTTTTAAGAAAGTATATTACGATGACAGAACTAAGGCTTGGTTATCACAAATCAAGAAACAAATGAAGTCGAAACCTGCGTTTGTAGCGCTCGGCGCACCCTACCTGGTAGGGAAAGAAGGTTTGATTGAAATGCTTAAGCAAGACGGCTACAGGGTAGAACCTATTGCTATGGAGTTTGTGCCACCTAAAACATCTTACTAAAATCTGATCTATTTACTTTCTGCGAATTCACTATGCTCAGGACATGCATTCATTGGTAGACTTATTTTATCTACAATAAAAGTGCGTTTCACTTTCGTTAGGTCTAAATTGGGATCTATCAACAATTGAGGTTTCCGATGGTTAAGCTTCGTCATCACCCTCGCATATACCTGTACATCTTCATATCCCCTGCCATGCCATTCCTTTTCTAAGTAATGTGCAAAAGACAAAATTAAATCTGTTTCGGCCGACATTTTACGGAATTGCCTCCGCGTGAGGTAATCTCTCGGGTTAATTTTCCACTTCTCACCCGTACTCGCATTGATTACCTCAAAACTGGATCTGCTACCCGACTTTGTCCTGCTCATCAAACGCCAGGAGAAACGATGTCCTTTTTCAGTCCAGTTTACGTTCTGACCACTCAAATAATGACGATGAGGTACAAAAACTTGAATGAGTAGTATTGAAATGGCTAGTAGTAAACCGGATGTCACCCTTTTTTCAAAGGAATGATCATCAATTAAGTTCACTATCCGCAATTTATTCTTAAGCCACTCCGTTGGAAATAGCAATAGTGTTAGCGATGCTGTAGCTATTGAAAAGCTACCTATACCTAGAATTGTGAAATTCAAAATATGAAAGAGGCACTGGACTATTTGTGCGTAAGGCCGGGTAACTTTGTTTATCAGTAGCCAAATAATAGATAAATCAAAAACCAATCCGCCTAAAGAAAACAGTTGGGCTAAAACTTGAGGAAAATTAGTACTCACTGCCCGTAAGTAAGATCTATTGTTGAAAAATGTGTTTAGGGGTTCCGAATGATATATCCAGTCATGGTTAAGCTTAGCCAGCCCACTGTAAAAATAAATTACTCCTAATAAGACCTGGAAGATGATAATATTCCAGCCGGGCGCTTTGCCCGATCCGTCCTTTTTTGCCCGTTCATAGTCAGGTTGAATGGCTAGCAAAAGAGCACCTAATAGAAAGAATAAATAGAACTTGTTCAAGGTATATGCCACATCTAAGAGGAACACATATCCAAATCCAATTAAAAATAGGGCTAACGCCCATCTCGTATATCGACCGAGGATTATAAAAACAGATAGTACTACTAATAGTATAAAAAGCAGGTACATGCCATACCCCGGTAGGGGTGTTAGCCATTCAAAACCGTAATGTGATAGGTTTACTTTTGCCTCTACATAAGCTTCAGTAACATACCCGCTCACCAGCATACTTACCGTATCTACAAAGAACCATATGCCTATACTGAAGCGTAATAAATAAGCTATTCTTGCGTCTGCTTTGGCAAAAAGAAACTTGAACATGGTTGGCGTTATAAATGAGCCTTACAAGCTAGCGGTATTATCTTGAATTTAAAAAAACACGAAAGTAATTTTTGTTTCTTACTAAATAGTAGAACAAATAAAATTAAGCTTCGTATATTAGTTCTACAATTTAGTATGTTATGAATGAAACACGATTAGGCGAGTTTGAAGAAGTCATACTTTTACTCGTTGGTATTTTAGGTGAGCAGGCCTATGCTTTTAAAGTAGCTGAAGAGTTTGAAGAGCAAACGAAACGCTCCGTATCAATAGGAGCCGTACATTCTTCGCTAAATAGGTTATCGGAGAAAGGCTTTCTAACATCAGAAATGGGCGCCTCCTCACCTGAACGAGGCGGCCGCAGAAAGCGCATCTATAAAATTACAGCATTAGGGCAGCGCACGCTAACCGAAGCAAGGGATTTCAGAGTCTCACTTTGGCAGCAATTCCCGGGTTTAGGATCAGAATTAGCCGGGTTCAGCAGTTTCTAAATTGAATCATAAAACCAAAATAGCTCCACCTAAATCCGCTGAGGCTTTACTCGAATGGCTAATTAAAGATGAGCTAGCCGAGGAA
>CALBPF010000216.1 GCA_937899105.1 uncultured Flammeovirgaceae bacterium
CCATCTGTATTAATACTTAAATAAAAATCCCCATTTAACGTAGTGACCGCGCTACCAGTAGCCGGCAAGTCGGCTTCTTTCACTTCGCTATCTAGTACATGATACTGCAAAATAGGTACAAGATCATCTGCTGAAGGTAATTCTGTAATACCGGCAGCTTCAAAAGCATCATTGGTAGGCGCAAAAACAGTGAATTCAGCTTCAGTATCTATTAACGTACTCAATAATCCAGCTTCGACAACTGCTGCCGTCAGCGTAGAAAAATTCTTATTAAAATAAGCTGGCTCTACCACCGTATTGACTATACTCAACTCAAAGGCCGGAACGAGTACAGCATCTATAATATGCACGACACCATTACTTGCTTCAACATCGGCGGTAGTAACATTTGCTCCGTTGACCGTAACACTCGAACCGTCTACACCTATCGTTACTGTTTCAGACATTGTCGCTCCCATCTCTGTCAAGACGGTTCCTATCATCTGACCATCTGATAAATCAGCGGCAAAGGCAGCAGTACCTGCCACTACGTGATACTCAAGTACTCTTCTTAGTACACTCTCCGGAATATCGTCAAGATCAGTTTGACCTATAACACCTAGAAGTGCAGTAAATGCCGCATCAGTCGGGGCAAAAACGGTGTAGCTGCCCACACTACTCAACGTCGTTACCAAATCGGGAAACTTCGTCAACGCCTCTTCAAGGACGGTTAAGTCCGCGTTATTAGATGCGATAGTTACAATATCGTCAAGTTGAACAGGTGGAAGTAATACACCATCTATGGTATGAATAATACCATTACTTGCTTCCACATCAAATGGCGTAATGATAGATATTCCATTCACGGTCAAATTTGTCGCATCTACAGCAAGATCCGCATCATCATTTAGAGTAGCCACTGTTCCAGTGGTTAGATCTGTTGATCTCACAGCTCCCGATACAACATGATAAAGAAGAATTTCTTCTAAATTGGCCACGTTGGCCACGTTATCAGCTGTTATGTTGAGGTCGGCAAAAGCCTCATCCGTGGGTGCAAAAACAGTAAACGGACCCGTTCCACGGAGATCATCGTCCAAATCTGCGGCCACTAATGCAGCGGCTAATGTATTGTAACCACCCGCTACTGCAACGTCAACGATATCCTGAAGTGGTGGTGGGTCGTCATCATCATCTCCGCAACTAGAGAGTGAAAATACAAGCCCTGCCATTAAGACAAGTAATAAATAAGCCTTTATCCGACTTATTAATATAATAGATGTTTGTTTCATAATAAATAGATTTAGTAAAATGGTTTCTTATTATCGTGTTCATTTAACCTCTTGAAATCAGTTTTTGTCTGCACGATTGGAGTGACCGGTAGAAAAACAGGAGTGAAGTGAAAAGAACTTTGAATGAGTGAAGTGAATTTTTAATATTAAAACCTCCCGGGCCATGTTGATTAAATCGATTCAGTCAAACCAACTCAGCACAGGCCGTGTCCTTTTCACGGAGCGAAAATAAAATGAACAAGCTTTTGATAATTATGATCATGTCCGCGTCAGCTATGGGGTGACAACGATGACTAAACTTTTATAGATGAGCGCAAAGAAGAGTCAGGAATAAAGGGGTCGGATCCATTTGATCTGTTGGGTGTGAGTACAGCAGCTAAAACTCTCAAAATCTAAATCTCCTACGTGGGTGGTTGCAGGGAGCATATTTTTGAGGTAGTCTGCCCGGAGGTGGTTACTACAGTATTCCCGCCTGATATTGCCGTAAAATTAAACCACGAGAATAATGATGACCCCTGCTTTGCCATAATTACCGGAACACTGGAATTTGACATAGATGCAAGTGTTCATGGCTTGTCCGAAAAGGCAATTGAAGAAATGAGAATAACAGTAATTAACGGCTTCGGCCAAAATCAGTAGATTTCAAACAGGTAACAAGCCCATCCAAAAAATTAGATATTTTAATACTCCGTTATGACCTACATCACTTGAGCTACTTTCCAGGAATTAAAATCACATGGAAACTCAATAAAGAATTACCATATTTAATGGTTAATGTGTAGTATTCGATCTTATGAATCAATCAGAACCGCAGAAGAGTCAGTCAAAAGAGCATGAAACGCCAGATTGGCTAAAGCTAGTTCAAATCAACTCCTGGGAGGCAGAATTGTTGATTTCAGCTTTACTGCTTTATATGCTATTTCAAGTACCCGAAGTTATAGATGATTACAGGCAACAACATTACCCAGATGGATTTCTTAAAATCACTTTCGGAATATTTATTACTGCACTCAAAGTTTTAAGAATAGGCTACTCGATTCACATTATTGCACGCGGTATCTGGGTAGCTAGTGTTGGTTTAAGCTCTATCTATCCAATAAGTTTAAATCCTGAAAGGCTTAAGTTCAAAAATCGATTCAAAAAAGAGATTGAACAAGACATAAAACTTGAAAAAACTATTAAGCGCCTCGAAAAGGTAGCTAGTTTAAGTTACGCCATTTCCTTTATGCTGTCGGGTATGGTAATAAGCGCCGGACTGCTAATATTATATCTATTGGTCTGGCAGGAGTTTGTTATAAATCCAAGTGTACTAGATGGCAATAAGCCGGTAGCGATCCTAGGGATTTTCGTTACATTTTTATATCTGGCCTTATTGCTTATTTTATTCATTGACTTTATTACAAACGGTTTTTTTAGAAGAGAACCCTGGGCCTCTAAGCCATTTTATTACATCGCAGTTACTTTCAGAATTCTCACCTTATCATTCATATTTAACCGGATAAATCTCTCCATAATATCCAACTTGCCGAGATGGCAGGCGTACCTGGTACCCGTATTAAGTGTAGCTATTCTTGCAGGCTATATGTTTCTTGAAAGTCAGTTAGGAGATTGGGACGAAGAAAGGTATCTGGAAACAGCCTTCGTTTCGGTTAATCGCTCAAATTATGAAAATTTAAGAGGTGACGGCGACCCTATGTTTGCCACCATTCAGAATGACGTTATTGATAACAATATCGTTCGCTTATTTATAAACACACATGGCCAAGTATCACGGCTTTATTCAAGGGATGACACCTATGAGAGGCGCTGGAATGAATTAAGTAACCCGGAACAATCTGCATATGCCAGAAAATATATAAAAATCACGGTTGACGAAGTCCAATACGATTCGCTGGACTGGTTGGATTATATACATCCAAATACTTACAATATTGGCTTTCTAAACTATATCGATATCAAAGCTTTCGAAGTAGGACTCCATACACTCACTGTAGAATTAGATACAGTTAATTTTAACAGCGCTCAGAACAAGTTCCTTAAAGATAAAGACCCTGTGATTATTAGGTACGCCAAGATCGATTTTTACAAGTCAAATTAATTTTATCTCACACTTAAATAACTGCACCCAAAATTTAATTAGGACTCACTTGAAAATTCTTTAGGTCAAGGAGGGGAGCTTGTCCACGAATAGCGCGGTTCATTCGGGGCTCGTGGGTAGGCAAGCATAAGGGGTTGGTTTTGAGCGTTTTGCGGGGAGAATGGACTTTATTTGTGGCGCCTTTTTCTTTTGTTTCGTTTTCTTTTGGGCGAGAAAATGAAAAACTGACTTAAAGCTTCAAAAATCGACTAAAACTCCTTGTTTTGAGGTTAGCACATACCTATTAACCCATCAGAAAATGTCGGGATGAAGCTGAAATGAGATTTCATAGACAGAAAGCAATTATCAAGGACGCCCTAATTATTCATCCTTCTTTAAGTGTGATATATATTGCTTCACTTACAAAGTTCCCGGATAGAGGCAGACGCCTCCTCTGAGCCGAGCTCAACAGCCGTATTTAAATCTAAGCACCCGTCATAATTGTTGCCTAGATTGATTTTCGCCAAACCCCTTTGGTGAAAAGTTTCCGGGTCATTAGGATATAACTCAATGGAATAGGAGTAATCTTGAATGGCGCCTTTATAGTCTTCAGTGGCCGTTTTTGCTAAAGCACGATTATCATAATAAACAGGGTTGTAGGCATCCAGCTCTATGGCTTTTGTGTAGTCTTCAACGGCGCCATCATTATCTTTCAAGTTATATTTTATCACACCACGCAGATTGTACGTGTCAGGATCATCGGGGTAGAGCTCAAGACTTTGGTTGTAATCTGTCAAGGCCCCTTCAAAGTCTTCCTTGCTACTTTTTGCCAAAGCACGATTTTCGTATTTCACAGGGTCCTGGTCATCCATTTCTATAGCCTTGTTGTAATCTTGTATGGCTTCATCTACCTGTTCAATGTTATACTTTGCCACACCTCTGAAACTCCATACTTCCGGGTCCTCAGGGTTCAGACTGATTGATTTATTATAATCGTCAATTGCACTGATGTATTCTTCTAACTCAGCCTTAATTACAGCTCTGTTGAAGTATTTATCAGCGTCGTCAGGATCAAGCTCAATGGCTTTGGAAAAATCAAACAGCGCTCCCTGAAGGTCCTCAATATTGTATTTGGCGAAACCTCTATTATTGTAAGCCTCAATAAGCTTATCATTTAATTTGATCGCCTTGTCAAAATCTTCAATAGCTCCGTAGTCATCCCCAAGATTAAACTTGGCTTCCCCTCTGTTATTTAAAGCCTCAGCAAAATTGGGATCTAGTTCGATCGCGAAGTTATAATCACCAATAGCCCCATAGAAATCACCGAGTTGATTTTTAACATATCCCCTTTGGTTGAAAGCATTTTTGTTCTTAACATCAGCGCTTACTACCTGGTTAAAATGATTAAGGGCCTCCTCGAATTTGTCATTCTTTATACTTTCCAACCCCTTTTCATAAGCATCCGTTTGCGCCGAAGCGGCAAAACCCAACAATAATAATAGGTAGAGTAGTTTATATCTCATTTGCCTTAAATAAGTCGATTCACCTCTTACGTTCGTTGCGATAAAAGTATCTATTATCTCTGATACTTGCTAGTATGCAGGAAAATTCACATTGTGTCCTTAGTCGGAAATGTCAGTTTAATTTGCTCTTTTACTGTTTTGGCTAAACATACTGTGAGCCACGCTCTGACCTTTTCTTTTTTATTCGATTTTCCATTCATAAGAAAAGACTTCAGCATGTCTTGTAAAATCATGAATTCCCTGTCCAGATGACGTTTGATATCGATATCGTACAAACCACAACCTTCAATCCCTCCTTTACTAACGGTTGCATACAGCCTATTCCTTGAAGCAGTAAATCTATATTTTTGGGAGAGGAGTAATGGCAAATATCCATTCTGGCCGCTTTATATTCGAGCTGTTTAAATTCGCCTCCATGTTGAAGCTCTTCATATGATTTCCGGTCCCAAGTTAACCTTGCCAGCAGCAAACGAACTAACCTTTCCTTATCCGGGCTTTTGTCGCCCAGCCAATTATGAATTTTTTGCATAAGAAGCCTGTCAAAATGGCCAGGACTTCCGTCCTGAAAGCCATCGTTTAGCCAACTTTTTATTCCCCAAAGATATTGCCGACCGATAAGGGACTTGCCGGCAGTATCATTCTTCCAGGCCCTTTCGCCATGTCGGATATGGTTTATTTCTATTTCATTAGGGACTATACTTGACTTCAAGGTGATAATAGCATCCTTAATCATTTGTAAATGACGGTGGTACTTAAAGTGGCAAGCTTCAAATCTTGTGATCAGCTTACGTATCCTGGAAATCTGATCACGAAGTTCTCCAAGTTCTTTCTCAAATCTATTTCTGCTAATGACCTCGGGATCATTAGCAGAAATTTCAATATTTGACCATGCGTCCATGGCAAGTAAGCCGATTCAATATTCTACCGTCAGGTTGCTTAAGTTAAACAACGTAGGTTATGAATAATATAATCTCATAACGTAACAGGCATCTCCTCAAAATGAGATGATGACTGCTGAGTGCCTTAATTCTACAATTGCTGTTTAAAATGAGTTTATGTACTGTTCGTCTAAGAATTGAACCTGAATTCAACTTTCTAAACCTAGAATCGTACAATTGCCTAAATTTCATCGCTATGCGTACTTTTATTATTGCTATTTGTTTCTTACTTGCTCTTAACTGTCAAAGCCAGGGAAACTCGGATAGGGTCATGGATTGGGAAAAGTATGACCCGCCATCCACTTTAGTGGTACCTGAAAACCAAGTAACCCGCGCTAAATTTCCATTTATCGATGTGCATAATCATCAGTTTAGCATGCCATCGCAAGATCTAAATGCACTTATGGAGGAAATGGATAAGCTGAATATGGCTGTAATGGTGAATCTTAGCGGTCGAGGACGAGGTTATCTGGAGCATTTAAAGAGAAGTCTTGATAACGTAAATAGCAACGCACCCAACCGATTTATTGTATTTACTAACATTAACGTTAATGCCATCAACGAACCAGGATGGACAGAGCGTACGGTAGAGCAAATAGAGAATGATGTCAAGCTGGGAGCAAATGGATTAAAAATTTACAAAAACCAAACCATGGCGGTTGTCAATGGAGAACGGATAAAAATCAATGATCCAAGAATAGATCCGGTTTGGGCGAAGTGCGGTGAACTGGGGATTCCTGTGCTTATTCACGCGGCTGATCCAAAACCTTTTTGGGATGCACATGATGAAAAAAATGAACGCTGGTTAGAACTAAAAGTAAGACCTGGCAGAAAAAGGAGTGACAATAACCCTGCTCCATGGGAAACAATCATTGCCGAGCAGCATGATCTTTTTAGGAAACATCCAAAAACCAAATGGATCAACGCCCACCTGGGCTGGCATGGAAATGATTTAGGTAAACTCGGAGAACTGATGGATAAATATCCAAATATGTACGCTGAAATTGGGGCTGTAATTGCAGAATTAGGCAGGCAACCAAGAATGGCCAAGAAATTTCTGACAAAATACCAGGATCGTGTAATGTTCGGCAAAGACTACTGGAATCCGGAAGAATACTATACGTATTTCAGGGTTTTAGAGACTGCAGATGAGTACTTCCCCTATTACAAAAGGTACCACGCGTTTTGGCGAATGTATGGTTTAGACCTGGACGATGAAGTGCTAAAAAAGTTATATTATAAAAATGCGCTTAAGGTAATTCCTAATATCGATCGATCTCTATTTCCGGATTGAAAGCATTGGTTTTAACATCAAGTTCAGCGTTTAACCGATAAGTTACCTTATCAAGTTCCAAGGCACATTCCTGCATTTTATCCATTATCGATCTCCTGAACTCATCGTCACCCTGATGGACATCCCATAATTGCATTAGACCAAGCATGCTAGCTACAGGGGCGCGAAGCTCGTGTGAAGTAATATTGGCGAATCTGCGCATGGCATTATCTTTTCTTTCCAATGCAGACATTAGGCCTTTGTAAATGTTTTCTGACTTTCTTGATTTGACGTTCATAGCTGTTAGATTAGAGTTCAAATGTAGATATAGAGCAGACTATGGTTTTAAGGGTTTGTTGCTATTCTAAAAAATAAGGGTTTCACGTAGTTTGGTAAGATTGTTGAGATCTGCCGTAACAAAAAGTAAATCAGGGCGTCATTAGAGGGATGAAAAAAATAATTTGGTTTATGGCCATTATGGCTCTTACCTATAGCTGCAAAAATGCAAGCCAGCCTCCTGAGTTTAAGCGGGTAGCCAATGTTAAAGTGGCAAAGGTCAGCGGCAAAGAGGCGGTACTGAATGGTGATGCTTTTTTCTACAATCCGAATAAAGCTCGTATGCTCCTGCGCAAAGTGGAAATTGATGTTTTTTTAAAAGACAAAAGGATTGGAGTGATTAATCAGGCGCTTAAAACTAAGATCCCAGGGCAGTCAGAATTCAAAGTTCCCGTTGACGCCACATTTGATATTGGTGATATCGGCTTACTCAATGGTATTATGAGTATACTTGGAGGCAAGAAAATGAAAGTGCGCTATGTAGGAAAGATCAAATTGAAAATCTACGGTGTGCCTGTGGCTGTGCCAATAGATTACGAAGATGAAATTAAGTTAAGATTGTAGTTGCAGTTCCACCCTCCTGTTCCGAGCCCTGCCAAAAGAAGTTTTATTGGGTTGAATAGGCTCCAGTTCACCTTTAAAAAATAGTTGCAGATTTTCTGAAGGAACCCCCAACCGTTCCAATTCATGAGCAACGGCTTTGGCACGCATAACAGCCAATTTGTAATTGTAATCGATGCTGCCCATGCTATCCGTATGGCCAAAAACATGGATAACATATTCAGGAGCTTGCTTCCATTGTTCATATAACTGGACTATTGTAGCCTTAGCGCTTGCCGACAGACTGTATTTATCAAAATCAAACTCAACACGACCAAGATTGATCGCAGGCTTTATTTTATTGGCGAGTTTGATAGGTGTTACATTTAATTGTGGCTCGATCCTAGTGATTTTTTGCAACTGCTTTCTTTCAGAAAAATGGTCTTTTAGCTTAACGAACTCCTTACCATAACTACGAAAAGAGCCGCCTTTTAAAAATACGCCGGAATCCAGAATTCGGTCGCTAACGTCAGCGATGGCTATCTTTATCTTGTAAACTTCGTTGGGTACAACTGTACATCTGGCGGTAAGTAAAGTGGTGAAACCATCAAACTGAGTATCATAAGCTGCCGGCACTTCTTTCTTTAAAAAGTGTTCATTCCAAATGACTTTTCGATTACGCACATCCCAAACATAAGCGTCCGTCACATTCATATAGGTATTATCTATATAGTAATCTTTGTTCTTTTCGTGATTGACAGTATTTACTGTAATTGGAGTTTTTTCATCGGGAAGCTTGGCAATGTTTATATTTTCCAAACCCGGCCCTTCAACAAAAAAAGCGAATACATCATTGAATTTGGAACCCACGTATTCCAAATACTCTTCTGAGGCAAATACAAATTCGAACGAAAGGTTTTCTGAAACGGTTACAAATTCAAATTCGAGTACCGAGGCATCATAGGTCTTCCCCTTAGCAATCCTGTCAAGTTGAACATCTCCGGAAGCATTTGTAATTCCTCCGAAATGAGCAGACTTATTTGGTCCAAGAGCATAAAAAACATTCCCTGAGGTTAATAATATGCCTTCTTCAATTCCTATCTGACTTGTCGAATCCTGATATAGCGCTATAGCTTGCTTTGCACCGGTATACTTCACATTCCCGACCAATACCCCGTTGCCCACGAGAATATTCCGAACCAGGAAGTCCACCGATCGGGTAGTATCAATCTGGGCATCTGCACACAGGAACAAAAAGCAACCTAGCGTTGATAAAAACCAACGCATTATCACTCTGTTTTGTGAATCTTTGCTATTCTTATATCTTGTGAAGCGATCCATAAAGCCAATCACCATGAAGAATAACGTTAATTCACTAATAATAATTTTAATTGCTTATATCATTAGTTCCTGTGGCCATCAGGGTGATAATTCCAATCTCAAATTTCAGGTTGGGTTTTCCAGTGAGCTCTCGGCTCAGGCACAAGACGGAAGGTTGGTTCTGCTGATTTCCAATAACGACGAGTCCGAACCCCGATTTCAGCTTTCTGACGGATTGAATACACAGCTGGGATATGGCTTAGATGTGGAAGGACTCAAACCCACTGATCGCGCAGTTTTTGATGGAAGCGCTTTTGGGTATCCGATTGAAAACCTTAATGACATTCCTCCTGGTGAGTATTATGTACAGGCTATTTTAAATCGGTATGAGACTTTTAACCTTTCAACGGGGCATACGGTAAAGCTCCCCCCGGACAAAGGAGAAGGCCAGCAATGGAATCGTAAACCGGGGAATTTTTACAGCACGCCGCAGCAGGTAAGCATCACTGAAAATGGCGGCACTTTGGAGATAGTGATGGATCAGGTTATTCCAGAAATTGAAGAACCCGAGGATACGGAGCTTATCAAGCATATTAAGATCCGAAGCGAGCGTCTATCCAAATTCTGGGGTACGGATGTGTACCTGGGGGCTCATGTCTTACTGCCGAAAGGCTTTGACGATCATCCTGATGCGCGTTATCCACTCATGATTTTTCACGGACACTTTCCACGAGATTTTGGAGGGTTCCGCACTGACCCGCCAGACCCAAATCTGGAGCCCGACTACAGTGCAAGGTTCGATGTGAAAGGGTATAACCTCATTCAACAACAGGAAGCCTATGATTTTTACAGGCGATGGACAAGCGATGACTTCCCGCGCATGCTCATTATAAAAATTCAACATGCGAACCCCTATTACGATGACTCGTATGCGGTGAACTCTGCCAACATTGGCCCTTATGGTGACGCTATTACCTATGAGCTCATTCCCCATATTGAAAACGAATTTCGAGGGATCGGCGAAGGATGGGCAAGGTTTTTATATGGTGGCTCGACCGGGGGGTGGGAGGCCCTGGCCGCTCAGGTCATGTATCCCAAAGAATATAACGGCTGCTTTGCCGCTTGCCCGGATCCGATTGATTTTAGAGCCTACTGTGCTGTAAACCTCTACGAAGATAAAAACGCCTATTACTACGAAAGTGATTTTAAACAAACACTTACACCAGGCCACCGTGATTATTTGGGTAAAGTAGACGCGTCCCTGCGTGACATGAGTTGGCGAGAGTTGGTGCTAGGTACTAAAAGCAGATCAGGCCAGCAGTGGGATATTTGGGAGGCCGTTTACTCCCCACAAGGCGATGACGGATACCCTCAACGCATTTGGGATAAACGCACCGGAGTGATCAATAAGGAGGTAGCGGAATACTGGAAAGAAAACTATGATTTACGCCATATCCTTGAGCGCGATTGGGATAAGCTGGGGCTGGAGCTTCAGGGGAAAATCCACATTTATTGTGGGGATATGGACAATTACTATCTCAATAATGCGGTATACCTGATGGAGGAGTTTTTGGAGAACACTAAAGATCCTTACTATGACGGAGAAGTAGATTATGGTGACCGCGCAGAGCACTGCTGGAATGGTGATCAGGAAAATCCAAACCATATTTCCAGGCTCCGGTATAATACGATGTATGTTCCTAAAATCCTGAAACGGATCGAGGAAAGCGCTCCTGAGGATGCAGATTTGAAGAGTTGGCGATATTAATTAGTAGCTCTTCGACTACAACCTATTTATTTAGATTGACGCAATTCAAAATTTTTCAACATTAATTTGAAAAAGGTATGGTTGGATTTATTTGTTGCCATTTCGAAATACTCTTTCGCCAGTTTAACTTGATATTTACTTTCAGCAACTAAAGTCATAAGCACTAACATAGATGAAGACTTAGACATGCAAAATTCATCCGTACCAAAGGAGATTGAAAATGTTTAATTAATACCGGCTCTGAATAGATTTCATTATTCGCATCAAAAATTTGAACCAATTTGTATTTTGCCTTAATCTTATCTAATTCTGATTGCGGAATGATGATAAAAGGGTGGTCAGTGTTGTATTGCAAGACATGCTTTTGTTTTAAGTCGAAGACCTTGACTATGTATGGGCCTGAGGTAGTTTTATTCCAGCCAAAACACAGGTCGCCAGAATACAGCAGTGGACGCTTGGCATTAAATTGAGGAGGGTAGCT
>CALBPF010000217.1 GCA_937899105.1 uncultured Flammeovirgaceae bacterium
TGGAATATATAAGACTACAAAAGTTTTAAACACTTTTGTAGTCTACCAAAGGAGTATACCAAAAGGATTGCGACGCTGCACTCATAAAACGCGATTAATACAACACTCTAAACTTGATGGTATGTTCAATACCTCTAAGCTCCTTTATAAGCTGCTTATCGTACTCCTTATCAATATCTGTGATCACATAACCTATAAGCTCGTTGGTCTTTAAATACTGTCCTACAATATTGATCTCGTGATCAGCGAGCACTTGGTTGATTTTGGCCAGAACTCCGGGCATGTTTTCATGAATATGGATTAATCGGTGTGCATTCTCAAAAGCCGGTAGTTGGAGATTTGGGAAATCAACACTATTTGAGGTGCTTCCCGTATTGATGTAATCCATGATCTTGTTAGGTACAAAATGAGCAATGTTTTCCTGAGCTTCCTGGGTGCTGCCACCAACGTGGGGAGTAAGCAAAGTGTTCGGTAATCCTCGAAGTTCTGAGATAAATTCATTGGCATTGCTCTTAGGTTCTTCAGGAAAAACATCAATGGCGCATCCGGCAATTTTTCCGCTTAAAATATTATCTCGAAGCGCGATGATGTCTACCACATGCCCCCTGCTAAGATTGATAAATATGGCGTCGTCTCGCATCCAGCTAAACTCGCGCGCTCTAAAAATATTTTTGTTTTCCGGCCTTCCGTCCACATGAAGCGTGACAATATCAGCTTTATTCAAGAGTTCTTTGAGCGTATTGCATTTTTTCACATTACCCAGAGCCAGTTTTTCTTCTAGGTCGTAGTAAAAAACATTAAGGCCGATGGACTCAGCCAATACGGAAAGCTGAGCTCCTATGTTTCCATAACCTATTATACCCAGGTTTTTACCACGGATTTCATAGCTCCCCTTAGCAGATTTTTCCCAGCGACCATCATGCATAGCGTTTGATCGTTCTACCAGCTTCCTAAATAACATGATGATCTCAGCAATAGCCATTTCAACTACGGACCTCGTATTGCTAAATGGAGCATTGAATACCGCCACACCTTTTTTATTACAAGCAGCCAGGTCAATTTGATTGGTTCCAATACAAAATGCGCCAATGGCTATTAAGCGGTTCGCATTTTCTAATACGCGAGCGGTTACCTGAGTTTTAGATCGTATGCCTAAAATGCTAACATCCTTAATTTTTTCACAAAGCTCGTCTTCATCTAATCCCGCAGGATAGACTTCTACTTTATAGCCCTCTTCTTTCATCAATTCAACGGCCTTAGGATGAATATTTTCCAAAAGCAGAACACT
The DNA here is from genome assembly GCA_937899105.1 of uncultured Flammeovirgaceae bacterium. GTDB lineage: Bacteria > Bacteroidota > Bacteroidia > Cytophagales > Cyclobacteriaceae > Fulvivirga. The sequence goes on from CALBPF010000217.1 coordinate 1,289, forward strand.
AATCCGATTCTTAGGATAGGAGAGAGCCTTATTCATTTTATTAAGATACAAGAATTCATCTAGGCTGGGCGTGATATGATCCGCCTTTTCCGTCACATTATCTCGTTCCACATTTTCGGTGAAGGCGTAGAACTTGTTGGCCATACCAGCCGCTTTTATCTCATAATCAGTGTAGCCGTCGCCTATGACGTAGACATCACCGCTTAAGTTCATCTTCTTGATTTGATCCGCTTTACCACCGTTTACCGAAAGGTTATTAGTTTCATCAAAACCTATGATGTTTCCATGCGCATCAAACTCAAAAGAATTGGCAAAAACGTTTGACTCTTTTACATGATATTCAGCAACAATCGGTACAATGAAGTCTTTAAAGCCATTGCTTATAATGAAAATATTATCTGAGTGCGAGCTAAAAAACTCTTTATTATAACGAAATGATTTAGAAACCTTGCCTTTCAGTTCTTTTACAAGAAGAGGTAAGTGCTTTTTATGGGCGTCAAGTATTTCCAATCTTTTGACCAGAGACTCGCGAAAGGTAAGACTACCATTCATTCCTTCATCCGTTATCGCCTTAATTTTTGCCAGCCTTTCTTCTTTATCAAGATGATCACTTAGCGCGATCTCGCCAAGTATGTCCAATGCTTCCACCTGGGTGAATGTACTGTCAAAATCTATGATGTAATTCTTTGTCGCTACCTGCTCCATTGATCGTGAATTTAAGGACGAAGTAAGAGTTTTAATCTGCTATTTGAAAGGTATTTTTTTAAAATATAATGATGCGGGACTACCTCAAGCTTTACAATCGTTTGCGACCGAAAAAAATGTCTAAAACAATGCGTTGCGGGGAATTTAGCATGTGAAAACTAATTTTTTTAAACCGTGCTACCTGATTTCACTGAGAGAGATTTACTACTATTTGCCGATGCTTTGAGTTCATTTTAGCTATTATCTTAACAGTCAAGTTTATCTCATGAGAAACAAAAAAGCTGTAAAATAACTTCAAGATCAACGAAGTTTTTGAATTCGTGATTCAATGATATTTTTTTGGGTGGTTGTAAGTGGGGGAAGGGATCAAAAGAGGTGCTTCCCCCCTTTCATTTATTTAAAAGTCAATCGGATTGAGACAAAACATCTTTTTCCAACCTTGTATGGAATGATCAATTCTCCACAAATAAGGTAGCAGTGTAACTATTGAATAATTGCAAATACGCCGGCCTGTTCGCTACATTACCGCTATTGCCTACCGTACCGATGGGTGTATGATTTGAAAAGGAGAGGCTATCAGTGACAAGGGAGTCCAAATGAGCATAATGATGAAGTCTCCATTTGGAGACTAAAATTAAAACTACTTTTCCACCACCTTAATTTCACCGACGAATAACACGATGCCTGGCGTACTTGATATCAGTTGCGTTCCCTTTTTGGCAATATATCTACACCTTTATGCGTAATTGACTTGCCCCAGGGGGAACACCAAAATGAATTCTGATTGTAGTCGGATTTTTTACTCCCAGATACCGGGTTGGTAAAGTTTTTGGACATTAAGAAACCAATGGACAGGACGAAGGAAAGTAAAATGAAGATGAACCTTCTTAATACAAGCACTTAGTTCAAGACCAAAGACATACAAACGGCAGTGGAAGGGCAGAGGTTTGTGAACTCCTCTGTTTGTAATATTTCTGCGGGTACTTCAGAGCGGTTTATTTTGTTGAAGCCATTTTTAGCAAAGAACTTTTCTGCTGTTTCCGTTAGTAAGAATAACTCGCTCACATTGTTCTTTCGTGCCAGGTCCAAAAGACCGGAAACAAGATTTGTTCCCAAGCCCTTGTTTTGACCCGCGTAAATAACGGCCATAGAACGCAAAAGTGCGCTTGAACCATACAGCTCAAGCGCACCTATTCCGATAAGTTTCTGGTCGGATAAAACTCCTATAAACCGCTGTGTGGATAGATCTAGGTCATCTGTGGGAAGCTTGCTCTTTGAGAGTATAGCCTTAACTTCTTCAGTATATGTGACATCAAGATCCAGTACTTTTTTCATGTTGTGAAAATAGGATTTACTCAAGAAAAACGTTTCCGAAAGGTCGTATTTATACAGTACAACATTCTCCCACTTCAGAATTTGCCTTATCATTTTCATTGATATCTTCTTTGAATACGAAGACTTCCCAGCTGTAACCATCAGGGTCTGTAACCCAAAACTTATCTTGTTTGGCGTAGCAGCATTCAACCTCCTTTTCCTCATCAATGGATAGCTTATGGCTCATGGCGTTACCAAGACGTTGCTTGAGTTGCTCCGGGTCATCCAATTCAATGCCAAAATGGAGGTGTCCGGGTTTTATTGGTGTTGAGCTTTGACTGAATGAAATATTGAGCGAGGGTTCCTCAAGAATAAACTTGGCATAGTCCTTTTTCACCTTAACAGGTTCTACCTGAAAAAACTTGCTGTAAAATTCTACTGTAGCTTCGATATTCTTAACACCATAGCCTACATGTGTTCTGGGAAATTGTGATTTTATGTTCATAATAATTGATTTAAGTATAATTATAATCGTAATATTACGATTGATGATAGCAAATTTTTTTTCAGCAACAGTTCATACTCACCTGAACCTCTTCATAGAATCTTTTTAATAGATGTTCGGCCTTTTTCCAGGCTTCAGCGTCGATACAGTAGCATACACTGGGCCCTTCAATGGCGCCTTTGATCAGACCTACCTTCTTCAACTCTTTTAGATGCTGAGATACAGTTGACTGCGACAGTGGAAGCTCCTCGACGATATCACCGCATACGCACGAATTGCGGCCTGCCAGATACTCAAGTATTGCAATTCTGGCAGGATGGCCTAACGCCTTGTTTAACAAGGCAATTTCGTTTTGTTGAATAGTGAATTTTTCTGTCTTTGATAAGCCCATATTTTTTAATCGTAATTTACCGATAAATGTTTCAAATTATATTAAATATTCCTAATTATTCTGGTTTCTCATCTTTTTGAAAGCATTGATCAGGCCATTGGTAGAACTATCATGCGTCTCTACCTGGTTATCTTCGGCTAGTTCCGGCAAAATCTGTTTGGCAAGCTGTTTACCGAGCTCCACACCCCACTGATCAAAGCTGAAAATATTCCAAATTACACCTTGGACAAAGATCTTGTGCTCGTACAGGGCAATAAGGCTTCCCAGTGTTCGGGGAGTGAGTTCCTTGAAAAGAATACTGTTAGTCGGCCGATTACCTTCAAATACCTTGAAACTTTTCAGTTTTTCAATTTCGGGGGCGCTAAGTCCCTGGGCTTCCAGTTCAGCTATTACCTCTTCTTCCGTTTTACCATTCATCAGCGCTTCGGTCTGGGCAAAGAAGTTGGCCAAAAGTTTTGAATGATGGTCGCTTAAAGGATTGTGCGATACGGCAGGAGCCAGAAAATCGCAGGGAATGAGTTTAGTACCCTGATGGATCAGCTGATAGAAGGCATGTTGCCCGTTGGTGCCCGGTTCGCCCCAGATTATTGGGCCTGTTTGATAGTTCACCGTATTTCCGTCCCGACCTACATACTTACCATTACTCTCCATGTCACCCTGCTGAAAGTAAGCGGCAAAGCGATGCATGTATTGATCGTAAGGAAGGAGCGCCTGTGTTTCGCTTCCAAAGAAATTGTTATACCATATCCCTAAGAGAGCAAGGATGACCGGAGCATTATTTTCAAACGGCTCATTTCTAAAATGTTTATCCATGGCTTCCGCCCCTTCCAGTAGCGCTTTAAAATTTTTGAAACCTATGGTGCATGCAATTGAGAGCCCAATGGCTGACCAAAGTGAATATCTGCCTCCAACCCAGTCCCAGAATTCGAACATATTATTTGTATCAATCCCAAAAGCTGCAACGGACTCTGCATTTGTAGAAATGGCTACAAAATGTTTTTTGATGTGTTCAACATCCTCCGCCGAATCTAAAAACCAATCCTTAGCAGAGTTAGCGTTGGTCATAGTCTCTTGGGTAGTAAAGGTTTTGGAAGCGATCATGAAAAGTGTGGTTTCAGGATCCACTTTTTTTAGTACTTCACTGATATGTGTGCCGTCCACATTGGAGACAAAGTGTGCTTCGATATTTTCTTTTTTGTACGCCTTTAACGTCTCTGTTACCATCACGGGTCCCAAATCAGATCCCCCGATGCCAATATTTACAATAGAGCGCATAGCCTTACCCGTATAACCTTTCCAGCTGCCATTAATTACGCTCTCTGAAAATATTTCCATTTTCGTGAGTACTTCATTTACTTCCGGCATCACATTTTTACCCTCTACATAGATTGGAGTATTCTGAGTGTTACGGAGCGCGATATGCAGTACTGATCTGTTTTCGGTAGCATTGATGGCGCCTCCTGAAAACATGGCGCCAATGGCCTCTCTGAGCCGGCATTCATCAGCCAGTTTTATTAATAAGTTTTTTGTTTCTTCGGTAATACGATTCTTAGAGTAATCAATAAGAATATCTTCAAACTGAATCTTGAACTTGTCAAAGCGTGCAGGATCGGACCTGAACATCTTTCGAAGATGATCGTGCTCAATATTCTTAAAATGGCTCTCTAATATTTTCCAGGAAGTGGTTTCGGTAGGGTTAATACTGCTTAGCATTTGTTTTTCTTTTTACTCGAAGCAAAAGTATTAATTCTACCCTTTTCGCATGACTATTCCGCTTGTAATTCTTAGAATTGACGAGACGTTTAAAAAGCTGTATCTTGATTCCTGCTATTATGCTAAAAAAGAGCTTCAGGGTATTTGCCTTAATACTTGCCGGCGAGGTGGTATTTCTACTGCCGTTTGTACTTATCAGAGTTTTTCGCCCCACCTTTCTGAAGGTATTTCAGATAACTAATTTTGAAATAGGTTCCGCCTTTGCCGCCTACGGTGTTGTGGCTATGATCTCCTACTTCTTTGGCGGCCCTTTGGCCGATAGATATTCGGCAAGAAAGCTGGTGTCGTTATCGTTGATCATTACCTCGCTTGGTGGTATTTTCATGGCCTCTGTTCCCTCAATAGCTACATTAACTATTCTTTATGGCTTTTGGGGGTTAACTACCATCTTGTTGTTCTGGGCTGCCTTCACTAAGGCTACTCGCCTGACCGGGGGAGAAAAAAACCAGGGAAATACCTTTGGATTGGTGGATGGGGGCAGAGGGCTGATAGTGGCGTTACTGGCTTCCGGCTCTGTTTTAATACTTGGAAGCTTTTTGCCTGAGAATGTCGAAAGCGCCTCTATTGGAGAATTATCCAATGCTCTCAGCATGGTTATTGTAGCTTTTTCAGTATTTACGTTTTTAACTGCAGGCGTAACGTGGATAGTCATTGACGATGTTGAAAATGAAGAAATTACTACGGAAAAAATATCCTGGAAAGGAGTAAAAAATGTTGTAAAACGTCGATCTATTTGGCAACAGTCGCTAATACTTTTATGTGCCTATGTTGGGTATAAATGCACGGACGACTTCTCATTATTTGCTAGTGAGGTGCTGCTTTTTAATGATGTTAATGCGGCACACGCGGCTACTGTGGCCTTTTGGACACGGCCTTTTGCCGCAATATCAGCAGGATATTTGGGAGATCGATTTGGTCATTCTAAGCTGACGGCAGTCTGTTTTGGCTTGATCATAGTAGGCAGTCTTATAATTTATTCCGGATTACTTAAACCTGGCTTTGAACTTGGAGCGCTATTAATTCTTGCCAGCGCCAGTGCAGCTATTTTTGGTTTGCGCGGGCTTTATTATGCATTATTTCAAGAATCTAAGATTCCAGTGGCTTATACTGGAAGCGCTGTGGGGGTGGTTTCCGTAATTGGTTTTACACCTGATATCTTTTTTGGTCCTATGATGGGGTATATTCTTGACAGTTCACCCGGCGCTACAGGACATGAGAATTTATTTGGCATACTTTCTTTATTCTCCCTTATAGGTTTGTTTACCGCCTTGAATTTTAGATCAAAGCCCTGATCTAATAGACTTTAAACAGGCTTTTTTCTATTTCTTTCTACAATAACGAAACTAATTATATTTAAGCTTCGTACTAGAAATTTACAAAGTAGAAAGAAATATGAATGAAATTAATGTAGGAGAGTTTGAAGAACTGGTTCTTCTGACTATTTTAATCTTAGGCGAAGAGGCCTATATCTTAAAAATTCAGGAAGAGCTGTTAAATCAGGCCAATAGGAAATCGGCGATGGGAGCTTTGCATGTTACTCTGGGCAGGTTGGAGAAGAAGGGTTTTCTTACTTCAAAATTGGGCGGAGCAACAAAGGAGAGAGGAGGTAGAAGAAAACGTGTGTACGAATTAACAGCGGCGGGTAAGTCTGCTATTACTCAAATACATGCAACCAGAAATTCACTATGGAATAAGATACCCGAGTTCGCACTCAAGTTTTCCTATGTCAGGTAAGTACATCCCACCACCTTTATCGCTCAAGTTGATAAAGCTCGTTTGTAAAGAGGAGCTTTCGGAAGAGATTGAGGGCAACCTGATCGAGCGGTATTCAATGCTACAAGCAGATCAGAGGTCATTTGTGATGATCAGGTATTGGTATGAAGTCCTGAATTATTTGCGACCCTATTTTCTTAAATCATTAAAACTCAAAATAACGGGAACCATGTTCATTTTTAATCCTAAAGTAACCATAAGGAATTTAGTAAGACACCGCGTAAGTACAATCATTAGCCTTGTCGGCTTTATAGTTGGCCTTACCTCGGTTACTTTTCTCTATTTCTATTTAGAGAATGAATTGAATTATGATGCTTTTCACGTTGATCGGGATGAAATCTATCGGGTTTATCGCACTTCACAGGACGAAAGCGGTGAGTTCTACGATGTTGGTGTTTCCTCTCCTCCCTATGCCCGTGCACTAAAAAATGACTACCCAAATAAGATCGAGTCCACTTTACGGACCAGTATGACTGATATGATGGTCGTTTATGACGATAAGCGGTTTTATGAAGACAGAATAATGGTAGCGGATACTAACTTTTTTGAGTTCTTCTCCTATCCGTTACTCCGGGCAGATCCGGAAACGGTCTTGGATGACATCTTTAATGTAGTGTTAAGCCAGGAAATGGCAGAAAAGTATTTCGGCGATGAAGATCCCATCGGTAAACCCCTGGAGCTTAATGGTAATAAAGATTTTGTTGTGGCGGGCATTTTCACCAAGCCTGAAAACAAGACGCATCTTCAGTTTGATATGGTACTGTCCATGGGGCTATATGAAGGTCAGGAGTGGTTTGAAGACTGGTGGCAGAATTTTGCTATCACTTATATTAAAATTAATCCTTATGACGCTCCTTACCTTCAGTCGCAATTTCCTGGTTTTATGGAGAAGTATTTAGGCGAGGACTTTAAACAAAATAACAATAAGAACGGACTTAAGATAGTTGCCTTGGGCGATGTTCACTTTCATCATGCACGATATGATTCAATACCTGTTGGAAACATGTCAACGGTTATTATCATGGCCAGTGTAGCGCTCTCTATTTTGTTTATCGCCTGCTTCAATTATATAAATCTTACCATTGCACAATCGCATAAGCGGGCTAAGGAGGTAGGCGTGCGAAAGGTTTTAGGAGTCAACAAAACAAGGTTGGTTTTACAATTCTTAGGTGAATCAGTGGTGATCCTTCTTGTGTCCATAACTACCTCTATCTTCTTAAGTTCTGTATTAAGGGAGAAATTGAATGCTTTTTTTGGACTTGATGTGATCTACAACTGGTATGATCCTACAGTTCAGATTTTCCTGGGAGCGCTGATCGTTTTACTGATTCTCTCGTCGGGTCTTTACCCGGCTGTGACACTTTCTTCATTCGATACATTGAAGGTTCTGAAAACCAATAAACCTCTGCTTGGTAAAAATATCTTTGTCCGAAAGGGACTTATTATAGCACAATTTTCGATCTCCGTTTTTCTGATGATTACAGCGGTATTGATTTACTCGCAATTGCAGTACATGAATTCAAAAGACCTGGGCTATAATCCTCAATCCATTTTAGTAATTGATACGGATAGAGAGATACGAGCCAATTATGATGAATTCAAAAAAAGACTGCTCGAATACCAGACCATTAAAAATGTCACTGTGGGTTCAGGGGTTCCAAGCGGTTTTCATGATAACTACGGCATTAAGTTTTCCGAAGAGGATATTCGGGTCCATACCGTATTTGCTGATATTGACTATCTCAAAACCTTTGACATTCCAGTGGTTGCCGGTCGGGGCTTCAGTGAGGATTTTACCACCGATGGCGAGGAGGCCATGATGATCAACGAAGCTGCCTGGATAGCGACGGGCCTTTCAAAAGAGGAGATTCTTGGCAAGAAGGTGAGAATACCTTTTCGGGACTGGGAAAGAACTGTTATCGGAATTTTTGAAAATTATCACTTTAAGGCTTTACGAGATAATATGGATCCGCAGGCTATTATTATGGGAAGTGATATGCGCAGGATAGCTATAAGGATAGATGACGAACATAAATACGAGACCTTATCTGTTATAGAAGAATTGTATGAAGAGCTTGCTCCTAATTTCACACTGAACAGTTGGTTACTGGAAGATGATTTAAGCAGGCAGTATGAATCAGAAAATCAACAGGTTAAAGTTTTTACCATGTTTTCCGGGTTGTCAATTATACTGGCGTGCATAGGTATTTTAGGCTTGGCTTCATTCTCTGCACAACAGAGACAAAAGGAGTTCAGCATTCGAAAGGTACTTGGCGCATCCGTAAGTCAGGTAATAATGCTCATCTCAAAAGAGTATATAATTCTGATCGTGATCGCTGTGGTACTATCAATTCCAGTAGCCTGGTATTTCATGAATTTATGGCTCCAAGACTATGCCTATCGCATTGATGTTTTAGAACACTGGATTGTTTTTATCGTCGCCGGTGGCGCTACAGCAGTCCTTGCTTTATTAACCATAGGATTGAAAACCTATAAAACAGTATCTGGAAACCCTATCGAAACCATTAGATATGAGTGAACAACTTCAATATTGAGGATTCTGAACAAAAACCTTGTTGCCAAATAGATAGAGCTGTAACTTCTTTCAATAAGTTCTTGAAAGTTGACTGATGTAACATTGCTTCTTAATTTGCCGCTGCTTGCTCCTTCATGATCGTTGGTTCTATGACGCGGTATATTCCTGATCGTTCATCGGTTGCTCCTGGCTATGAGAATCTTTTCGGTGCTTTTCTTTTTAGGACTATGGCGGCTTTGAAATTCGATTATTGGCGTCCGAGAAAAGATTTTTGATTTGGAATCATTCGCTAGAAACACCCTTTAAATTCCCTAAAGAGCAGTTCTTAGTTAATCCCGTCAATTGGTGGGTGGGATAGTTTTCAGCTTTGAAGAAAAATCTTTCTCAGTCGCTTTTTTCTTATTCAAAAAATTTAATCAGACGCCAGTAAAATTCGATTGACAAATTTTGTTCACTATCATTCAAAACATGAGTTAGGTTATTAATAAATACAAGACGTAAGTTACTGACTTTATAAGAAATCTATTCTTAAGGAAATTACTTTACATTTGACTCCTAAAAATTATATTTTACAATGTGCTTATTCAATTAAAATGAGTAAAAAAGACCCCTGAAGGGGATTTTAGGCAGAAATTGTTCGATTGCACTGCTCTATATATTTCAAGTTTCCTTAACATAGCTTATTTGGGATTAGCTTCATTTTGACTTAGCTTAACTCGAAATAGAGGAGTTGAAACATGATAAAGACACAATCAGATGAAGTATTATTTTCAGCTATTAAAGAAGGAGATGAACATGCTTTCGAAATCTTTTTTAATATTCATTACTCGTCGCTTTGTCAGAAAATAGTTCCTATCGTCAAGGAAAAGCAGATCGTCGAAGAGCTTATCTCAGACGTATTTTATACTATTTGGAGAAAAAGAGAGTCGATACAAATTAAAAGCAACATTGTAGGCTACCTTCATTTTGCAGCAAGAAACCATGCTTTAAATTACCTAAAAACAAAAAAGACGGGTTGGGTAGACCTTGAAGAGGTAGCGTTTACTTTGTCATCTTCAATGTCTAATCCCGAAGAAAAAATCATATCAGAAGAGATCATTCAATTGTGGGAAGAAAAAATCAAACGGCTTCCGGAGCAGCGGCAGAAAGTGTTTAGAATGAGCAGGCTGGAGGGTTTAACTTATGCGGAGATTGCCAAAAAATTAGACTTATCTGAAAATACGGTAAGAA
>CALBPF010000218.1 GCA_937899105.1 uncultured Flammeovirgaceae bacterium
CAGGCCTTTTGCCCTAAAAAAATACAGGTCAAACTCAAACAACACAGATATGTTCAAAAATTACTTCAAGGTTAGTTTCCGAAATCTTCGTAAAAACAAAGGCTATTCTTTTATTAATCTAGGGGGATTGGCTTTTGGAATTACCGTTACGCTATTGATCAGCTTATGGGTACATGACGAGCTATCATTCAATACCTATCATACTAATCACAACAGAATAGCAAGAGTAATTCAAAACGTCACTAATAATGGGGAAATACAAACTTGGACCTCTACTCCTTTTCCTCTGGCTGAAGAACTCCGCACCAACTATGGTGATAATTTTAAGCACATTACTATGGCTGTATCCTGGGGTGGACACTCTTTAACCTTAAATGACAAAACTCTCAATAAAGTTGGTGGTTATTTCGAAAATGATGCCCCTGAAATATTGGACTTAAAGATTTTAGAGGGCACCAAAACCGTTAAAGATCCTGCTTCCATTTTATTATCGGAGTCTACTGCTTTGGCTTATTTCGGAGATAATGATCCCATTAACCAAGTGATGCAAGTTGACGAAATGCCACCTATTAAAGTGATTGGCGTCTATCAGGATATTCCGGAAAATTCTTCATTTGGAGGTTTGGATTTCATTACCACCTGGGATTTTCTCTACAATAATGAGGACTGGTTTCGGACATTTGAAGAACCATGGCGACCCAATTTTGTATCGCTATATGTTGAGCTTAATCCCAACATCCATATCGATAAAGCCTCAGAAAATATTAAGGATGCTAAACTTAAAAATCTCAACGAACACCTTGCTCAAAAGAAGCCTGAACTCTTCCTACACCCAATGGAAGATTGGTATTTACGATCAAATTTTGAAAATGGCGTAAATGTCGGGGGCAGAATCCAATACGTGTGGATGTTTGGTATCATCGGAATCTTCGTTCTGATATTAGCTTGCATAAATTTCATGAACCTGAGCACCGCCCGGAACGAGATAAGGGCTAAAGAAGTAGGAATTAGGAAAACCATTGGATCGGCTAGAAATCAACTCGTTCTACAGTTCTTTGTAGAGTCTTTTCTGATAGTACTGTTTTCTTTCCTGGTTGCTCTATTATTGAGTTATGTCACCCTTCCCGTTTTCAACGAAATAGCCAATAAAGAAATCACCGTTCCTTGGTCTAATGTCTACTTCTGGCTAGTTAGTTTATCCTTTATCGTTATAACCGCCATCATCGCCGGTAGCTACCCGGCACTGTACCTTTCCTCTTTTAAGCCTGTCCAGGTATTGAAGGGAACATTTAGTTCAGGTAGATATTCCGCACTTCCCAGGAAGATTTTAGTAGTCTTTCAATTCACAATCTCGATAGCACTCATTATCGGAACAATAGTAGTTGATCAGCAGATTCAATATGCAAAAAACAGACCTGTCGGGTATTCACGTGATAACCTTCTAAGTATCCCAATTACCAACGACGCAGTAATTGAACATTTTGATGCCATCTCTAAGAAATTAAAGGATCGTCGTGTAATTACATCAATGGCAAAATCCGGTAGTGCCTTGACGGCCCTATGGGGAAGCACTAGCGGCTTTAGCTGGGAAGGAAAGGACCCCAATCTCTCTATTGATTTTGGCATGGTGCATTCATCGTACGATTACGGTAAAACCATAGATTGGAATATTGTGGAAGGCCGGGATTTCTCGCGTGAATACGCCACGGATTCGTCTGCTGTGATCTTAAATCAAACCGCCGCCCAATTTATGGGGTTGGAAGACCCTGTTGGGCAAATTATTACCTGGTGGGACCGACCTTATACAGTGATTGGAGTTATTGAAGACATGGTCATGGAATCCCCATATGCCAGGCAAAACGAAGTGGTTTACTTTTTGGACAACCACGGAGGAAATATGACCTTTCTAAAGCTTAACCCGGAAATTGGAACTAGCGCAGCTGTAGAGACCATTGAAACCGTATTTAAGGAGATCAGTCCTTCGCAGCCTTTTGAATTTCAATTTGTAAACGACGACTACAACCGGAAATTTGGAAGCGAAGAGCGCGTCGGAAAATTAGCCGGGTTCTTTAGCCTCTTGGCTATATTGATCTGTTGTTTAGGGATTTTCGGTCTGGCTTCTTTTATGGCGGAACGACGTACCAAAGAAATAGGTATTCGAAAAATACTAGGGGCTTCCGTCAGTAAGCTATGGGAGCTTCTGACCAAAGACTTTGTATTCATGGTGGTAATTTCTGGTATTCTTGCCGCGCCTATTGCCTACTATCTGCTAAGCCAATGGCTCAGTAAATACGAATATCATACTTCGATCGAGGCTTGGGTATTCATACTTTCTTGTGCGCTTACACTGGCCATTACATTGTTTACAGTGAGTTACCAAGCCATAAAGGCGGCCACAACGAACCCTGTGAATAGCCTTAGGGATCAGTAAGATATGTATCCCGCCCCACCAAAACTAGCCGAAAAGCTTCTGACGGGCTTGCTCAAAGACGAGCTCATTGAAGAAGTAGTGGGGGATCTGGACGAAAAATTCTATGCCACACTAAAATCAAAAACAACAACACAAGCAAAATTCAACTATTGGTATCAGGTCCTTAGCTACTTAAGACCTTTCGCCGTCAAAAAATATCGGTCGAACTCAAATCACATGACTATGTACAAACACAATCTCAAAATTGCTTACCGTCATATCCAGAAAAACAAAGGATACTCTTTCATTAATGTTTTCAGCCTAACCGTGGGTATTGCAGCATGTATGGCCATCTTCCTGTTCATTAAGGATGAAACCAGTTTTGATCAGTTTCATTCAAAAAAAGATAATATCTACAGGTTAGCCGAGGTACAAAATTTCACCGGCACCAAAGAACAAAAGGTCGCGCTTTCTATGCCCGGAATGGGTCCACAAATGCTCAATGATTTTCCTGAAGTAGCGAACTATACGCGCTATTACATCCAAGGTAAAGAATACATATCTCGGGATGAATTAGGCCTTACTATTGATAAGGTATTTTTAGTGGATTCTACTTTTCTGAAAATATTCGATTTTAAGTTGTTGGCTGGAAACAGGTCTAATGCATTGGATGAGCCGAATAATATGTTATTGACCGAAGAATCAGCTTTAAAATTTTTTCCAACTATACAGGAGGCCGTGGGGAGTACGTTGAAAATGGGTGAACGTACCATCAAAGTCACCGGAGTTCTAGAAGATGTTCCTGAAAACTCTCACATGCAGTTCGATGCGTTGGGATCAATGACTACCATAACCAGTAATAATCCCGATTTTAACGACCAATGGGGTAGCAATTTTTTAAACACTTACCTTCTACTGACAGATGACGTTGACGCGAATGCCCTTGAAGCAAAATTTGATGACTTTCTAGTGCGCCATATGGGGGGGGATAATCAGGATAGAGGAGTGCTGGATAGATACCAACTTTTTCTGCAACCACTTTCAGATGTACACCTTAACTCTTCGGACATCGAGCACGACTATAACAACTATAGGAAATTTAATGGGACCTATATCAACACGTTTACTTTGGTAGGTATTTTCATTTTAGCCATTGCAGGCATCAATTTCATGAACCTGACCATGGCCAGGGCCTCAAACCGTTGGAAAGAGATTGGCGTGCGTAAATCTGTTGGAAGTTTAAAGAGTCAGCTTTTCACTCAATTCATTATTGAATCCATGTTGCTCTCTGTCATGGCGCTTCTTTTTGCCATAGTCATAAATCTGGTTTGTATTCCATTACTAAATAATCTTATTGGTAGGCAACTCTCGCTTACTTACTTCTTAAATGAGCCACTTGACATCTTATGGATGATGCTGGGGGCTTTACTACTTGGGTTCATTACAGGCTTGTATCCCGCCATTTATATGACGGCTTTTAAAGTAGTGACCATTTTGAAGGGTAATAAAACCAAAGGTGAAAAATCGTTCTTTCGTAGCGGGTTGGTGGTTTTGCAATTTGGTCTGGCACTGGCCATGATCGTTAGCACATTAATAGTACTTCAGCAGCGCAATTTCATGCAAAACAAAGATATCGGTTTCTCAACCAATAAAATCGTGCTGGTAGACATGAATCAGGAGGCTAATGAAAATTTTGATCGTATTAAAAATGAGCTCCTGGAATTAGCTGCCATAGACGGTGTTACCGCTTCAGGTCAACGCCTAGGTAATAATTTTCATCAATGGGGTTTTAAGGTAGAAACAGATACCGGCATTTATAACATGACACCTTCCAATGTATTTGTAGAGCATGATTACCTGGAAGTTTATGGCATTGAGTTATTAGAAGGTAGAAGCTTTTCTAAAGACGTTAGTTCTGATGAAGGGCTTGCTTATGTTATCAACAAAAAGTTGGCTGAGGAACTTAACCTGGAAGATCCTGTGGGCACTCCAGCTGCACACAGTTGGTTTCCGGATGACTCCTTAGGAACTATAATCGGCGTTACGGAAGACTTCAATTTTAACTCCCTTCATCATCGTGTAAATACTCTGGCGATTTCTGTCCATTCCGATTGGGGATATGATGAAATGTCAGTTAAAATACACGGGGACAATATAGAAGGCGCTTTGGCTCAAATTGAAAACATCTGGGCAAAGCATGTAAAAGAGTGGCCCTTTGATTACTCCTTTTTAGATCAACATTTTGCCACACTGTATCAGTCAGACAGTCAAATGAGCTCCGTGGTCAGTATCATTACTGTGCTAGCCATTCTGATCGCATGCATGGGTTTGTTTGGATTATCTTCCATCATGATCTCAAGAAAGATCAAAGAAGTGGGCATCAGGAAAACACTTGGCGCTTCTATATCTCAAATTGTAATTCTCCTTTCTAAGAGTTTTCTACTTCTCATCCTTATCGCTTTTGTGGTAGTATCCCCCCTTACCTATTTTGTCATGGACGATTGGCTCCAAAACTTCGCTTTCAAGGTAGAAATCAACCTACTCTACTTTTTGCTTGGGGGCATAGTATCCATCGCTATTGCTTTTGGAACCATCAGCTATCATACTGTCAAGGCATCACGCAGCAACCCTGTAGATGCACTACGATACGAGTGA
>CALBPF010000219.1 GCA_937899105.1 uncultured Flammeovirgaceae bacterium
CTTTTAAAAATGATTTAACTGGCGGTTTTCATATTTGGCCCAAGAAAAGTGGAGCCAATAGAAATGCTGTAGGGGAGGAAGTCGAATCCAAAAAATTAAAAGAAATATTCGTGAAAGAATTTTCTTGACAACGTTAATAAATAAAATAGTTGATAATTAATAATCTACATGAAAAGGAATAAACTGCTCCAGTTATGTGTCCTATCCTTATTTTCAGTAAGCATTTTTGCTCAAGATAATACAGTAGGCCTGCTGTCTTACGATCCTGTTAAGGCCTATGATGGTTATAATCTAATGTTTCCTCATAACCAACCTAATGTCTACCTCCTCAATAATTGTGGCGAAATCGTGCACAGTTGGGAGGACGATGCCAATTTTCGACCAGGTAATATGGCTTATTTGACGGAAGATGGATTGCTGTACAAAGGAAAGCGGGAAGCCGCCGTAGCCGGAGATGCCATTTGGGCTGGCGGTGGTGGTGCTATTTTGGAAATAAGAGATTGGGATAATACCCTGCTCTGGAGTTTTGAAATGAATGACGATCAATTCCGTTTGCATCACGATTTTGCAGTAACGGAAGAGGGAACCATCATTGCTTTAGCTTGGGAGCTGAAAACCTTGGAGGAATGTCATCAGGCAGGCAGGGATACAGCTACCCTGGCCCAGGCTGAGCTGTGGCCAGATTGGGTTTTTGAAATAGACCCCGCTACCGATGAAATTATATGGGAGTGGCATGCCTGGGATCACCTTATTCAGGATTTTAATGATGAGGCAGACAACTTTGGTGCGATAGCCAATCACCCTGAACTGATTGACGTAAATTATGGAAGACCAGATGGTCATCCTGACTGGATGCATGCCAATTCGCTAGACTATAGTGATGAACTGAAACAGATCATGCTCAGCGTACCTTATTTCGATGAAATCTGGATTATTGATCATACCACTACCACCGAAGAAGCAGCCAGCCATAATGGTGGCTTTGGCGGAAGAGGAGGAGATTTGATGTTTCGATGGGGGAATCCACTCACTTATCAAGCCGGTGATACGGTGGACCAACAATTATTCTTCCAACATGATGCGCACTGGGTCGATGACTTCCTGGAAGCCAATCATCCTCAATACGGAAAGATAGCCTTGTTTAATAATAGGGTAGGGGCGGATTTTTCAACTGCAAATATATTGGCACCAGATTGGGATATGTATAAGTGGCGATATGGTATTCCAAATGGCACCTTTGCACCGGCGGATTTTGATCTTACTTATACGCATCCGGTTGCTCCAACGAATTAGTGGTCGACCGGCCTATCAAGCGTTCAGGTCTTACCCAACGGAAATACTCTCATCACCTCAGGCCGGTTTGGCTACACCTTTGAGTTGACCCCCGATAATGAAATCGTTTGGGAGTATAAAACGCCTTTAGTAGGTGGTTCACCGGCCACCCAGGGAGATACGCTAGTAATCAATAACAATCTCACGTTCCGGATGAAAAGGTATCCGGCAGATTTTGCCGGTTTTGACGGGCGGGATTTAAGCCTTCAAGGATGGATTGAGTTGGAACCAAACACTTCTTATTGCGATATGCTAACCTCCACCATGGCGCCAATGGATGAAGCCAATTTCAAAGTGTTTCCTAATCCTGCGAACGATTTTCTAACCATAGAATGGGATGGGATGATGTACGTTGACTTGGAGGTGTTTGATATGGCGGGGCGTAAATTTGCCAGCTTTACCAATTGTAACGGAGGGCGCAAATTTATAGATACCGCCCCTTGGCCCACAGGAGTTTATCTTGTTTCCTTTATTGCTGATGGTAATTGGTATAGTCGAAAAATCATAATAGGGGAGAAGTAATAAGAATGATAATAGCAACAACTAAAGACATGATGAATTATAAATTAATACCCATTTTCCTGGCTACTATCCTTTTTACCTTGCAGGGAACTACCCAAACAGTGGGCACACTGCAGAATGATGCATCTAGTCTTCAGGGCTATACCTTTTTCTCCCCTTTTTCGGGTACCAAAGCCTGGATGGTAGATAACTGTGGGCAGCTCATTAATTCCTGGGACCGAGGTACACGCCCCGGGCTTTCTGCCTATTTTCTTGAGAATGGATTGATGCTGAGAACCTATAAAGCAGATTTGGAAGGGCCATTTACATCCGCGAGCAATGCCGGAGGTATCGAACTGGTGGATTGGGACAACAATACCATCTGGCAATATGAATGGAATACCTCCACTGCGCTTTCTCATCATGATGCTGTTTTTATGCCGAATGGGAATATACTAATGTTGACCTGGGAATTGGTTTATACCGATGAATTGATCGAACTGGGCCGTGACCCAGACGAAATCGCTATCGAAGGCTTTATGTGGTCAGAGAAAATTGTAGAAATCGAACCGGTCGGCTCCAATGATATAAACGTCGTTTGGCAATGGGAAATTAAAGACCATTACATTCAGGATTTTGATGATTCAAAACAAAATTATGGGGTGATAGCTGACCACCCGGAGTTATTTAATATCAACCTGCCCGACCTGAATAGCAGCAATTCCAACGCAACGCGTGATTGGAATCATTTCAATTCGATCGATTATAATGAAAGCTTGGATCAGATTCTGATCTCGGTACGAAATTCAGATGAAATATGGATTATCGATCACTCCACCACTACTGCCGAAGCCGCTTCTCATGAAGGTGGCTTGTATGGGCGGGGTGGAGATTTGCTGTACCGCTGGGGTAACGCTTCCGCCTACGAACGCGGAGCAGTGAATGAACAACAACTATTTGGTCAACATGGCGCGCATTGGATTAGTGATGGTTTGACTGACGCTGGGAAAATAATGCTTTTCAATAATGGGAATGGCCGGCCAGGACCGGATTTTTCTACCGCTGAAATCCTGGTTCCGCCACAGGATGCCAATGGCGGATATATTATCTCAGGTCCCAATCCTTTCGGACCGGAAGAGCCAGAGTGGGTGTATGGCGATCAAGCTGGGGAAGATTATTACTCACCCTTTTTATCTAATGCTCAACGTCTGGTTAATGGAAATACCTTAATCAATTCCGGTTCACCGGGAAGGATTTTTGAGATCGATCCTGATCGAAATACGGTTTGGCAATATGAGATTCCGCTCTTCGGTGATGCTCCTGCGACTCAGGGAGGCAACATTAATAACAATTCCAATTTTAGGGCTTACAAATATCCGCCTGATTATTCTGGATTTGAAGGTGTTGATTTGACCCCAGGTGCAACCATTGAAAATGGTACCAATCCTATTGGTTGCGAGATTTTCGTGGGTTTAGAAGAATTAGCGCAAAATGAGCGCTCCATAGCTATTCAGTATTTTCCTGGAGAGAATAGTTTAAGGATTTTAAATCCTCAAAATGAGAAAGCAGAATTATTTGTAATTGGTATTGATGGCCGCTTCTATCAAAAAGAAACAATCAGTGCTTTAGAGCAAAATTTTGAGCTTCGCCCTAATTTGAAAGGGATTTATTTCGTGCAGGTTCTTACGGCGAATGGAGAAGGTTTTAGTAGAAAATTAGTCTTGTTCGGAGGGTGATAAAATCAGGAAACGTATTCAAAACGCTGGGCCTGCTCTAGCGTTCTATCGTAAATCAATAAGGCACTATCCAGTTGCTCACGTGTTTCATAAACCCTACAAAAAACTGCAACCAACTTAAGTTGGCTTTGTCCTTATCTTAAAAAAGTCAACTATGAAAGAAATACTAATCACAATTATAAGTTGTATAGCTTTTACTGGTTGCGAACTTAGCGAAGCAAAAAAGAGTGATGATAACAAGTTGCTGTCAACTAAAAAGGTTGAAATAGATTATCCCACTGCGGATGTAGCGATTCTTGGAACCTTTCATTTTAGGTCTAATGTAGATGCCTATAAGCGTAAATTCCATATCGATATTTCTTCTGAAAAAACACAGCAAGAGATCCAGGAATTACTTGATCTTTTAAAGAACTTCCGACCGACGAAAATAGTGCTTGAAGCTCCCATTAAAAAACAGGAAAAAATCGATAGTCTTTATCAAGAGTATAGA
>CALBPF010000220.1 GCA_937899105.1 uncultured Flammeovirgaceae bacterium
AATCAGTCTAAATCCAGCATTGACGATAAACTTATCTGCGATGAGGTAGTTTGCCCTAGGCGATGCGTAAAAGCCACCATCGTTGCCATCGTTAATGCCAATGGCATAACCTATATCTCCACCTACAAAGAATTTAGGAAAAGGCGAAAAACGAAAACTTCCTGTCAACGGAATGAACTGTGCATCATCTACTTCTGTTGTGATCCCTGCTTCTGTAAAGTCATCGCCAAAATAATTGGTAAAGCCAGTACTGGCACCTATTGAAATTCTATCAGTAAGGCCATAAAAGTATACAGCCTCTACACCAATGTTACTACAATTGTTACTATACTAATCATCTTAATTTTTGTTTTAAATAAATATTTTTAATGTGTTTGTAATTGCCATAACTAAATGGACAGACCTTTATACAAATAGTGCATCCATTCTCGTTAGAAAATGGCACAGCACATTTTTTATGGTCAATAAAAATAGGGTCGCCATTTTCGTGCTTTTTTGGATTTTTAAAAATGACTTCTGCAGGACACTTTTTTTACAGTTATTACAGCTATTAAAGTAATCACGTACTCATGACCTTAGGATTTTTTGGATTCCTTCTAATACCTCTTATGCCATTCCACATCTCATAAATTGATAACACTACCCATTTTATAAAGGCCATTCATCTTCACAATTTTGGACTTAAAGCTGCTATCATCGAGTGCAACCAGAGGTACAAGTCGAGGGTGTCGTGCTTTTGGATGCGCATTTACTACTTTTTCATCTTTTTTGGTAAGATTCTAACCTTAAAAAGTGTGGTACAACTAGGTCAGTCGTTTATAAAACCGAGCGTAATATTTTTTTCTGGTGAGTTAAGTGTGATGGTGCATTTTTTAAAACTTGGTTTTCCCATTCCTGTCATATTGGTCATAGCGATAGGTTCTCTTGGGATGCCGATAAAGTTCTTCTCGAGCTCCCCATTGTTATCCTTGTCTTGAAATACTGCCACAGCATAATCGCCATATGGTAAATTTTTAAACGTATGTGATGCAGAGGTGCTAAAGTCTTTTACCTTTTCAATTTTGTAGGCTTTATCAAGTTCACTGGGAAATCCGTCTTTCCGTGTCCATAAAACAAAGAACATCGTTCCTTCTTTTGACTTTATATCTTTTACTGTGACTTTCAGTGTCGTAGTATTCACTGCAACTACTTCTTCTTTTTCGACACCTTTACTAGGTCTTGCGTTGAAAGACATTAGACTGACACCTGAGATTAAGGCGAGCCCTGCCGTTTTTAAAACATTAGATTTCATTTTGCTTCAATTTTTAGTTATTGTCTATATTCTATTTATTCATTTTGAACCAATCTGGTTTTTCAAAATACCAACCTATCCATAACAAGATCATAATGACCAAACCTGGAATGACTGCTTCACTTGCAGCCCATTCCGCGGCGATGATACCACCTGTGTAAGCTACTGTAAGTAGAAAACCGATATTTCTTGTCTTTGGAATGAGAAAGATGATAACACAAATAATCTCTACAATACCCACGCCCAATATCATATGACCCATACCGGCATTAGTCATATTTTCTACCATGAAATCCATTTGGATTAGTTTTGGTATAGCCGTGATGATGAGTAGCCCAATGGGTATAATCCAGATAAAACGCCATTTACTTTTCTTACTAAGCGGTACTGCAATCTTCGTTTCCATGTTTAATTATTTTGGTTGAGTAACATTCCAGTTATGGTTAATAATTCTGCTTCTTTCTGTTTGAGAGTATAGGTTGCGCGTACTATTCTGAATTTTGCGCTAGATAGATCTAATTGCGCAGAACGCAAATCAGTGCTACTAATCTGACCGTTGCGATAGTCTATCTGGCTACGGTAGAAACTTTGCTTAAACGTATCAAGGTTGGATTTTTCTATTTCTAAATCTTGCTGGGCTTGTTGATGTTGATCGTAGATATTAGTAAACTGTGTTAGGATATCAAGTTCCGTCTTATCTATTTCCAATTTGCTTTGCTCAAGTGCAATTTTGGCATTCTGAAAATTTCTACGTGTGCGATTTCCATCAAAAATGTTTAGTCTAAGTCCTACACCTACATTCCAACCATCTTGAGTAAGTGCTAGTACTTGACCTGCCTCATTTTGTTGATCCAAATAGCTATAACCACTATTTAGAAATACTTTTGGAGATTGCTCTGCTTTAAGCGCTTTAAAATCGTACTCTGCAACAGAAAGCCCTTTTTTTGATAATTTTAAAACTGTATTGTTTTCAAGAAGAGTTTCAATCAAATCTTCTCTTGTTTTCAGCGGTAGAAAATTAACTTCTTCATTTACTTTAAAATTGGTCTCGGGTGCTCTACCCATGAATGCATTGAGTTGTGTTTTACTTGTCCTGTAATTTAGTTGTGTTTGGCGTAAGGCGACACTATCATTTTTTACATCAACTTGACTTCTTAGAACACTGGTACGATTAATGGCACCAAACTTAAAGTCGCTTTCAGCACGTTTTAATCGTTCTTTACTTATAGTGAGTTGAGCGTTATTAATAGCTACACTGGCCTGTTGTAAGGCAACATTCAGATATAAAATGATAGTATTGAGTATTACATTTTCTATTAAATTCTCAGTTAGTAACTGAGTTAGTCCATCCAGTGATCTCAACCGTTCAAGTCTGTGAAAACCTCCAAAACCATCAAAAATGGTGTACTCAAGATTAACTGCACCTGTTAATGTTTCGGTTACTGCACCGTCAATGCCTAATGGTGCAACAGCTTGTGAGCCATCAGAATTAATTTGTAAGAGTTCAAGTTCGGTGTTATTGTTTGCATAGTTATAGCTACCCTCAGCGTAGATATTCGGCAATAATCCAGCATTACCAGCTGTCGCATTATTATCAGAAATTACAGTGTCTAAACGTGCTATTTGTATATCATAATTACTTTTTAGAGTAATATCTATAGCTTCTGCTAAGGTCAGTAAATCTTGTGCGGTACCTGAAGTATAAAAAGCCAACAGGAATATCATGATTATTTTATAATTCATTTTATTGCATTTTTTTGTTTGCTGCTAATCGAACGGCAGGTTCTAAATCAAAGGGTGTTTTTTCAGAATTTCTATTGAATAGCTTGTGCCACACGTATCTTATTTTATTCAGGGCAATCAAGAAAATGGGAAGCAAAAATTGAACATTGAATATTCCAAATAGCAACCCGTAAGCAATAGCGATGGCAGGTCCTTTCAAGAATTGTGCACTTAGGCTACTGCTAGTAATCAAAGGTGCTAATCCTGCTATGGTAGTAATGGATGTAAGAATAATAGGTCTGAACCTTGAATATGCTGCTTCTTTAATGGCCTCTAAAAATGGTTTATCTTCAGTTAACAAATCGTTTAGCGTGCTAATATAGACCAGCGTATTATTTACGAATACACCCAAAAGTGCAATTGTACCGATCAAACTGAAAATGTTCAAAGCGAGCCCATGAATTCCGTGCCCAATGATGACACCTATAAGTGCAAAAGGGAACAGCATAAAAATCATCACAGCTTGCGAGAACGAATTGCAGTTGAAAACGATCAGTCCGAAAATGAAGAAAAATACTAACGGTCCAACAATGACCATCACTTCTAATAAACTTGATGACTGTCTTGCCTGACCTTCTACGCTGTAGCTTACTGTAGGGTATTTTTCCAGAATAGGAGGAATAACTTCACTTTCAATGGCACCAATAGCCTTTGGAGCAGAAACATTGGCACCTGCTACATTGGCTTCTACCCGTATTTCACGTTGCCCATCTATATGGTCAATCGATAAAGTTCCGGTATCTTCATAAATACTAGCAATTTCACGAAGCGGAATCGTTGCGCCAGATGGCGCAGTAATGCGCGTATCGAGTAATTGTTTTTTGCTTTGTCTACCCTCTTTTGGAAAACGTACCCAGACTTCAATCTCTTCATCGCCTCGTTGTAAGTTTTGTGCTTCAATGCCAAAGAAACCACCACGCACTTGTCTCATTACATCGCTAAGTGTTAGCCCTAAAGCTTCGGCATTGGGTTGTAGTTTCAATTTGTACTCACGTATCCCTGAGAGGTCGGTATCTGAGACGTCACTCACGTCTTTATTTTTCTTCATTCCTTCAACCAACTCATCACGCGCTAAACGCAATTCTTCTAAATCATTACTTTTTAATGCGAAGGCAACGGGTAATCCAAATAAAGTGGTGGTGGCACCCAAACCAAAAATCAAGCGACGAGCCTCAGGAATCTCAGGGCTTGCCAGCGCTATACTTCTAGATATGTCAAAAGAGCTAATTCCGCGTGTTTCACCAGATAAAAAATTAACTTTTACTTTACCTTGATTATCTAATGGTCCTGTAATGACCTCTACGAACTGGATGACCTCATTACCATCTGTACGTTTTTTATTGTAATCATCGTTTACATGCCAGACGGCATCTTCGATTGCATACAATTTCTTTTTGGTTTCATCAACTGGTGTACCTGGTGGCATTTCCAATTCTACAAATACAGCATTGTCATCAATATTTGGAAAAAAGGTAAAGCTTAACACACCGGAACCTACTAGTGCAAAACAGCCAAGCAAGATACTTATAAAAGTGAAAATGGTAGCGATACGGCTAAATCGACTTTTAAGGACGGTTTTAGAAAAAGCAGGCATAAAAGTCTTACTTCGTATCCATTCCATGGCATTGGCAAAAGCAAGTTCTATCTTTGAAGGCTTGACATCATTTTTAATGCCTTTAGCGTGTGCCACATGGCCGGGAAGTATAACAAACGTTTCGATAATGGCAATCATCAGTACAGCAATTACTACGAAAGCTACTTCGCTAAAGAACTCACCAATTTGTTCTGGTAGAAACATAAAAAGAGAAAAAGCAGTAGCTGTTGTCAGTAATGAAATAATAACCGGTGAAATCATTTCCATCGTGCCATCAAGTGCTGCTTTAAGTGGTGGCTTCCCCAGTTCTTTAGCGTGACGATAAATGTTTTCACCCACTACCACTGCATCATCCACCAGAATTCCTAGTACCAGAATAAATCCAAACAGAGATACTACATTAATAGTCATATCTTGTATCGGGACAAGAATGAACATCCCAAGTAATGAAATAGGAATACCAACGGCTACCCAAAAGGCTAAGTATCTGTCAAGAAATAGAGCTAAAACGATAAGTACCAATATAATTCCAGCGATACCGCTCGACACCATAGTGTTGATACGATCCATGAGATTGACGGTACCATCTTCAAGAATTTGTAAGTGTACGGTAGAATGGCTCTTGTGAAAATCGCTGATATAGTTTTTTATGAATTCGGCATTAGCCAAAATATCCTCACTGTTTAAAGTATTGACCGTCATAGTGACCACAGAACGTTTATCAAAATACCTTCCAGTTGCAGCATCCTTAAATTGGTCTTTTATAGTGGCTACATCTTTAAGGAACACCGTTTGCCCATCTGGCATAGTCGTTACTTTGATATTTTTTAGTTCATTGGCATAATATCCACGATTATCAGCTTTTATATTAATTGTACTATACTCATCCTCAATAGTGCCTCCAAAGGGTTCAATGTTGCTATCGTTGATGGCACTACTAATCTGCGTTAAGGAAAGATTGTAGCGACGTAAGTCGTTTTCGCGTACTCGTACCTCAATTTCTTCCTCAGGTATACCATCAATAATTACCTGTGATAGTCCTTCTTGCTGAATAAAATCATCTTCAATGGTTTTAGCAATATCTTTAATTTCGATTAGTGATAAGTCATTAGCGCGTATGGCAAAACTCATCGTAAGGTCGGCAGGTTCTCGTTTCTCAACCGAAGCAGGCTCAACCCCCGTAGGGAAATTGTTGATTTTATCAATCGCATTTTTCACCTCTACAAGCATTGCGTTCGCGTCGGCGTTTTCAACCAATTCTACTTGAATAGTAGCACGGTTATCCTGAGACTGACTAGTCACACGGTCTATGCCGTCCAGCCCTTCTAAATTATCTTCTACTTTTACAGTTACCCCTTCTTCCACCTCTTTAGGACTTGCCCCGGGATAGGCTATGCTCACATCTATAAAGCGTATAGTTTGCTTGGGGAAATTAGTGCTTTGGGTATTCACTAACTTTAGTAAGCCCGTGACCATCAAAATGAGCATCACAAGATTGACCAGAGTGGGTCTTAGGATAAAGAATCTTACAAGTGACTTCATAATTACTTGGCTTTAGCTTTAGTACCAAATTGGGACGGTTTCACTTGTTCTATAATCAAGACTTCACCATCGTCCAGCCCTTGTATTATGGCCATATTTTCTTCCACTGCGACCACGGTTACAGGTTTGGTTACTACGGTTTCCTCCTTTATGAGATAAACTTTATTATCTCTTGAAATCAATTTTTTAGGAACACGAATCGCTTTCTCGAAAGCCGAAGTAGCCAAAGCACCTTCTACATACATCCCAGATTTGAGTTGCTTATCCCTTACCGATAAATAGACGTTTATGGATTGTGTGGTGGCATTAAGATTTTCACCATTCTGTTTAAACTTTGCTGGAACATTTTTATCTACACTACTGGCGTACAGCTGAAACTCTTGACCCAATTGGAGTGCCGACAAGTCTGATGGACTTACGGCAGTAACGACTTCATAGGATTCTGTGCTTATGAATTCGCCTAAACGTGCACCTGGACTAACTAAATCCCCAACATCCGCAGAAGCTTGCGTAACCACACCATCAAAAGGAGCGTATAGCCGGTATTTTGAAAGTCGTTCTTCTTGGCTTTTGATGTTATAATAGGTGTCAAAAATACTTCTGCCTGAAAGGAAAAACCTTAACTGATCTGAGGTTTGGGATGGTAAGGAAGGTAGGCTTTTTTCAACATTTATAGAACTCAAGAAATGCTTCCAGTTATTAAATTCATCAGGATAGTCAAGTTCGATATCCGACATTACCTTTACCAGCTTATTGACGAATTGGCTTCGTTGTGAACGCAGATTATATCTAAGTTCTATATCGTCTATGTCAATAATGAGCTGCCCTTTTCTGTAACGCTCACCATCCTCAAAATTCTGCCCTGTGCTTTTTATAACTCCCTGCACTTCAGCAACTATATTGACTTGTTGTGTGGGAATAACACGCCCGGTTAAATTTACGGTGCTTCTAACCATTTCGGAGGCAACCTTTTGGGTTTGAAACTCTTTTACAGCTTGAGGTATCGTCGTAACTTTTTCTTCTTTGGAATTACATTGGAGGAATACTAAGACCAATGCAACCATCACCGATGTCCTTAATTTTCTCATAATTAATTGTGTTTTACTGCTTTAGAGTTTGAAGAAAAAGCTATTGGATATGCTATGTGCTGAGTATTTCGAATCGGAAATTTTGACTTTTCGAACTTGATATTAACAACACCTAGGGATTGATTGAATAGCTTCTTTACTTGATAAAATACATCTAGGACAATAAGATGATTTTCAGAAGAATCGTCAACAATCAGCCGTACACAGTAGATTGAAATTCTTTTTTGGCTTTCGAACTTATTTAGACTATTAAATTTTTTATACATTACAGACTGCTTAATTAGATCTATACTTTTTCCGTAAAACAAAGTAATGTCTTGTCGCTGCTCGTCTAAGAGGGTCTGTAATGTTTTGATGTGACCATTATGTATCACTTTTGCTTTTAGGGCTTCTGTTTTTATTTTCATTATTTAGCAATTAGTTGTAGTGTGAACTATATTTTCAAAAAAAACTATTTCAATTTTTTAATCGTTTTATTAGCCAAGTCAATAAGCACTTTAATTTCTTCCTCGTTAGAGCCGAATAATTCATCTGTCACATTTCTGAGTATTTTTATCCCATTTCCTGCCAGTGTTTTTCCTTTATCCGTAACAAATATGAGCTTAGCTCTACCATCTTGCTGTGAGCTAGTTTTAGTCAAATAACCATTGTCGATCATTGTGGCTATAATTCTGGTCATGGAAGATTTGCCTCTTTGTGTACTTCGAGCCAAGAAGTTTTGATCACAACCAGGATTGTCACTTATGATTTTTAGTAATCGTAAATGTTCAATTGTTAAATCAATCACACTGAGTTCCTTATTCAGCCTTTTTTGCATCGCTAAATGTAATTGTCTAAGGGTTTTGCCTAATACAACTCCTATTGGAAGTTTCAGTGCTTTTTGATCCATATAATTAATTTGAACAGTATTTAGTTGTCATACGAACTATATAACTAACATTGTATTCAGTTGTTTCGTAAAAGCTCAGTTTTTTTAGCGTTTTAAAAATCAGAGTTAGATTATAAAGAATCTATCATGGTTATTTGTGACTATTTATGCATGTTCTTAAAGCTTGAAGCTAACTTACCTGACTTGATACCAATTTCTAATGCTGTTTCGTTAGAATGTTCCAATACCTGTTTTATATAGACTATATCTGCAGATCGCAGATAATGGCGTATCTTTGACACAGATTCGCTTTTTAATACACAGGGTAGATCCATGACCACATTTTCTTCCAAATAATGGACTACTAAATGGAACCGTCTAAACGCGTACTTTCAAGGTTCGTTATACTATGATCATATGACCAGTGAAGGTTTTGCGGTACTTCCAATCGTCCATTCGGGCATATCAATCAAATCGCTTAAACTGTTTCATCAGACCATTAGAGGAGATTGGAAGGAGCTGAGTCTCTTGCTCGGCCTGACTGGGCCTGTGAACAAAGAAGCTCTAAATGCCCAACAGTCTGTCCATCTATGGGCCCTGGCGGAACTGTACTGGCTAGGAGAGCTGACCTTTGGCTCCATCGAAAAATTCAGGCGGTGGTTATCAAAACCTAAGCGAGTCTTAAATAATCAAAGCGGTAAGGAGTTACTGCTTACTACGTACGGCATTGGATTGATCTCACAAGCGGTAGGCAGAATTGCCCATGGTATTGCGGCTTAAGTGTGCGGAAAACACTCACTTATAAACAAGTGTTATGACAAAATTAAAATGCAAATCATCGGATAATGGAGTGGCAATGGCGGCAACCATGAATAGAACCCTGAAGCAGAATAAGAAACCCGAATTAATGAAGTCAGATACCCACAACTCGGAAAAACAAAAAAATAAAGATTGTACTTTTCGCATTTAACTGGCAGGAACTGACCTAATCAATCGAGATGTCGAAAAAAAGTGCTGTATTTCACGCCTAGTACTTTTATAATCTTCAATAGTGAATCTATCGAGGGAACACGTTCGCCGCGTTCTACTTTGCCGATGTAGTCTGGATGCATATTCACCAAAAACGCCAACCGTTCCTGGGTCATCTTTCGCTGCTTACGATACGTTGCTACGAGGGTACCGATTTCCTGCTTTACATCCACTCCTCGAAAGTAGATTTGACAGAAATCTGAGAGAACTCTATCTACAAGATTTTTGGCATTGGATTTAAGCAGTATTTCGAAAATATACTACCTGAGAAAAGTCTGGAAAATGTTGGAAAAACGCTGAATGAAATCCATACAATAGATGTGGTCTTGAAGGACCATTCATTTAACAATCTTATCCTTGTGAGTATTAATGCATCACACACATTTAAGTTAAGGGAATTACTAAAGAAAGACAATGAAGCGAACTTTATATACATAGATGTCCATGATGTCCAAAATATTTTAAATAGAGAACAGCCTAATGACCAGTTTATAGGAAGTCAAGATATATTCAAGACCCTTCTTGGTAACGAGAAATTAGCCTTGATCAATAGAGCGGTCCGTCAAAAACCTATCGAAGGTGAATCTTTAACGTTATATATTGATCACTTTGAATTTGCTCATAACGACTTATCCATTAATAGATTAAAACTTCAAATCCTACAATCACTGGTCGATAATAGTTTGATAAAAGTCGTTTTGTCCTCTCAAATTAGCCCTGACAAAATCTATAATTTCTATCAGGATTCCATTAAGCGCTTTATCGTCAAATTCAATGCTCAAAAGTCATTGGAGATACAAAATGCAATTAACGCTCTGAAAGCTGATTACAAAAAATGGCTCCGTCTCCTCGGGGGATTTTATAGATTAACAATTCCTTTTGAAGTATTCGAGAATGAAATAGCCGCTAACAAGGATCTTGACAAAGCTGAATTAGCACATGGCGTTTACCTCAATAAATTAAGCCGTAGTCTACCCAAAAGTTACGGAAAGATTGATGATGAGGATTTGATATTGCATATTCAGGAGGTAGCATACCCCTACTATTTTTCCATTTGGAATGCCATATCTGATGAAGAAAGGTACATCGTTTATGATATTGCGAAAGATAAATTTACTAACACGAATAATGTAGACACCATACTGGATTTAATGAATAAAGGAATTCTGGTTTATGATCATTACTTGAGGTTAATGAATGAAAGCTTTGCAAATTTTGTGTTGTCCAAAGTAGACAGTGATGAAGCATTGAGCAAAGAGCTTGATAAACGGAAAAAAGGCAAATGGAATACAGCTTCTTCCGTATTGATCATACTTATAATCAGTCTTGTTATATTCATTTCATTTGGAAGGATGGGGCTGTTGGATGATATTAACGCATTAATAGGATCATTAGCTGCCATGTTGGCGCTAGTACTTAGGCTTGGTGGAATCTTTACTTTTAACAAAGGTAAAGAGTTTTAGCTGTAGCGGGATCATATACGTTTACATGAGCTGAACTGATAAGAGACTCAAACTTGTCGTGGTAGTTGCAACCACACTGCAATGTGAAGTCCTCTTCTTTATTATACTTTTAACTTAAGACAATTAAGCTTAAATATGTGCTTTTAGAACTGCCGACGCGTTTAGTGCAATTCATGAAGTATCCGCTTAGTATTCTATACATTGTCTTAACTCTATACAGTCCCATATGGGCTCAGAGCATTCCTGATACCACCCTCCAATCCATTACGGTAACGGGTTTCCAGCAAGGCCCAATTCAACAACAGTCCGCCTCAGTTGGATTCTTAAGCACAAAAGATCTGGAATTCAGCTCAACGATAAGCCCGGTCATGGATTGGAATGCACTACCCGGTATAAATTTGGAACAACGCGCTATCTCCAGCTACCGTGTTAGCATTCGTGGTAGCTCTTTAAGATCACCTTTTGGAGTTAGAAATATTAAGGTCTACTGGAACGGCTTCATTTTCACGGAAGCCAATGGTTCCACGGCTCTGAACCTACTTGATAATGAACAAATGCAAGAGCTTGAAGTGATCCGTGGGCCTTCGGGAAGTATGTATGGCGCTGGAATAGGTGGCGTTTTAAGGCTGTCTAACTTTCTACCGGCAAGAAAGGATAATGTGCGTCTGAATTTGACTACTGGCAGCTATGGTTTGTTTAATAGTTTAATCGGATATCAGTTTGAAAAAAAGAAATGGACATCCTATGCTAACGTCAGTTATCAAACTCTTGATGGCTACCGCGATCATAACACCCAGGATCGGTTTGTGGTGCAATGGTCGAATCGCTACCAGTTTAATAATCGTCATCAAGTTGAGTTGCATGCATTGTATTCCGACCTTTTTTATGAGATTCCAGGAGGTCTTACCTTGGAGCAATTTGACATGGATCCTACTATGGCTCGATCCGGAAGCGCTGAGCAGAATGCATCTATCGACCAGAAAACATTACTCTTGGGTACGCGATATCAATCTAATTTCACGTCACAGTTGAGTCAAAACACCCACGTGCTGCTTACTTATACCGATTTTCAGAATCCATTTATTCTTGATTTCAAGGAAGATGAGAATAAGGAGTTGGCTATTCGCCAGCATTGGTCTTATAACATTTCGTCACCTTTGGAGATGAAGTGGAGTGCAGGTTTGGAATGGCAAAGGGCAGATAATCGGGCAAGGAACTTTGGTAATGTGGATGGTGTAAGGGACACCGTTCGTTTTTCAGATGAATTAGAGATAGATCGTAAAGTGTTCTTTTTGCAATTACAGCTGCGGAAGAAGAAATGGTCGTTCACTGTTGGGTTAAGCAGTAATTCATTAAAATACGCGGTTGATCGTGTAATCAATGCGTTTGCTGAACCCTTTGGGTTCGAAAGAAGATTTGATAATGAGCTTATCCCAAGGTTAGCCGTGAATCATGCATGGAATAATGTGCACACAACCTATGCATCCGTAGGAGAGGGCTTCTCCAGCCCCACGTTAGATGAGATACGAACAAACGAAGGAAGCATCAATACAGGTCTAGAGGCGGAAAGAGGGACTAATTATGAAATCGGTCATAAATTTTATAGTGACCGACATCAGTTAGATGTTGCTCTTTTTTACACACAACTTGACGACGCTATAACCACTCGCACGGATCCCAACGGAGTAGTGCTATTTCAAAATGCCGGCGGCACCTCACAAAGGGGAATGGAGATAGGGCTGAAGTCCTTATGGTATGCACGAAGCCACGGTTTTGTTACTAAGATCAAATCAAGCACGGCTTATCAGTATTACGACTTTACCTTCGAGGAGTATAGCAAAAGGGGTGAAGACTTCTCAGGAAATGATGTGACTGGCGTTCCCAACCACTCGGCATTTCAAACTTTATCCGTAGAACTCAGGAAAAGATTGACTACCATTCTTCAATATCGGTTTATAAATGATGTTCCATTAACCGATGACAATGAAGTTGTGGCCGAAGCCTATCACTTGCTCAATCTTAAACTACGATATCAAATGAACTGGACCAAGGTAGAATCCAGATTGTATGGCGGGGTAGAGAACCTTGGAGGCATTGATTATAGCCTTGGAAATGATCTAAATGCTTTCGGGGGTAGGTTTTACCAACCAGCGCCAGCTAGGAACTTCTACATTGGATTACAACTGTATTTTTAACCTATAAAACCACTGAGTAGTGCTGCACGAAGATGCTTATGGTCTGGCTGTCAAAGGTGGGTAAGAAAAACAGGCGCTAAATCCTCATGAGGCGGACGCCCTAAACATAGGTAAGCCAGCGCTAAATGCCTCGAGAGATTTAAGAAAAAACATGTATGGCGCCATCCCCAAAATCGATTGGACAGGAGGTGGGGCATGAATTATCCTTTACCCCCAAAATGGATAATGAAGTTCTTTGAATGTTTTTGCAGTGAAGAACTAAAAGGCGCTATTGAAGGCGATCTTATTGCTCAATATGGTCAAAAAAAAGCCAAGGCCTTAAGGATTAGGCAATAAGTTCAATTTTATGCAATCCAAAAAACGGTTTAACTGACTTATGGTAATAAGTCAATTTGTGATTTGCAACTTGATGATCGTTGGGATACTGGTGATTAATAACCAACTCGCTTTTCTTCAAAATAAAGACCTGGGATTAGATAAAGAATAGATGCTTATTCTGCGTCATGGCCGTAACTTATCAGGACCACAGTTCGATTCATTTACGAATAGTTTGGCTTCCATACCTTTTGTTTAAAATATCAACCACGGTTATATTGCCGGAATACCGTCTTAAACCAATACTTTCAAAGTTGTGGACAGAGCGACGGATGACATCTACTCCTTAGGAATAAAGTGGGTCGGTGAGGGCTTTACCGAGATGTATGATCTTAAAGTTACAGCAGGTAGAAATTTTGATGAAACTACTACTGCAGATATTAAATCGGCCATACTCATCAACGAAACGGCGGCCAAAGTATTAGGCCGGAGGAAGGCGTTGGAAACGAATTGTCATTTCTACCTGGTGGGGCCGATAAACCGGAAGAGATCAAAGTGACTGGCGTGCTGGCCGATGTAAATTTTGAGAGCCTATATGACCAGTATTGCCCAGTGCGTTTAGAATGACGGAATCCAGTGTTGGAGGTGAAGTAAGTCTTAAGCTTGCAGACATTTGGGAGTTGCCGCCTACTTTGCTCCAAATCGAAAAGGCTTGGAAATCCATTATTCCTGGCCGTCCTTTTAATATTTGTTTCTGGATGATCAGATGCAATCATGATATATCAAAGCAGAACAACTTACCAGCGCTATCCGCTATTTTGCACTACTGGTTATATTTATTGCCTGCCTGGGTTTGTTTGGACTAGCATCATATGATGTTCAGCAACAGACCAAAAAATAATGACTAGGAAAGCGCTAGGGGCTTCAGCAAGTTCGATTTTTATCTTGATAAGCCAACGATTCTTATGGCTTATCGGTATTTCAATTATACTGGCCGTACCAGTGAACTATTACCTAATGGATCTATGGTTGCAAGATTTTGCCTATCGTATAACTATCCGGACGATGGTTTTCATTATTGCTGCCTTGCTGTCCATTATTTCTAACCATGCTTTCAGTAAATCAATATTAAAAATAATGGACTGTTTACTGAATGTACGTGATTAATAAGGCAAAAGTAAAGACTAAACCTCTGGTTAAGATAGTTACTCTAGGCCCAGGACGTATTCCATATGGCGCTAAAGGAAAAACTTGTTGCTAGATGATAGATTATCCTATTCCTATCTAAAACTGGAAACGACCAAAGAAGAAATGGCCGCCATATTGAGTCTTTCGTAATCAACCAATTTTAGTTGCCAGACTTTCAACTTTTTTCTTGCAGTAATGGACAACATAGGTTTTATATTTTTTTGTTGGGTAATAGAAGATCCCATCATTCTCTAAGCTATTGACATGTGTAAAACCCAGGCCTTCAACAATAGGAAGCGAATATTTATTAGCAAAACCTACGATTTGTGAAACTCTAATTTTCTCTGCGCACCTAAGAGCAGCTTGAATAAGCTTTTTTGGCAGAGACTTAATAGCGTTACCTGGCTTACACCAAAGACCACATAATTCGGCAAGACCACCTTGATCCGCTAAATTTTCAACAAAATTGGAGACGTTGTAACCAATACTTTGAATTGCACGAACCATTGGGATGGTATCGGAGTCCCCTGATATTTCTAGCCTCACAGCGCCTAACATCTCCGACGTATCAGGGCAAAACGCAATGACCATATAGGTATTTGGGTTGTATTTCCAACTCGAACTCATTGTTGAAATGTGTGAGATGTTATAATGGTGAAGTGTTGCTTTGTGGTTTTCGAGGTAAGAATGAGCAAGATCATAACGATCAGTCGCTCGTGAGATAACGATTTGCATGGCCAACTATAGATTTAGAAGTATTAATAAAATTTGCTAAGCGAACTTATTGCAATCACGTTTGCTGATTATTTCACTCTAAGTACTTAACTGTCAGCGTATGAGTTGACTTTGAGTAGTATTTATTCGAATAACTGAATGGTACTATTTCAATAGTATTGTGGTGTTGTTTTTGAAACCGTAGTAAATATAAAATTAACTGCTGAATATGTGGTTTTTTTACTTATGTAAGAAACTGCACCTCATTGAAGAATTCTGTTCAATTTTGATGAATTAAATAGAATTACGTTACACGTATTAAATTTATACATAAGCTTTTAAAAAGTGTTATAGCGTTTGGAAGACAGCACATTATTAGGGTCTAAAGTTGCTTTTATTTTTTTCAATACATCCATAGAACTAGCCTCAGTTTTATCAAACAATTGCATGGATTGTATACCTAATCTATAGGGTGGGTAACCAAGCTCACACAGACTCTCCAGTATTTCATCATGGCATTGGGCAGCACGTTTAGACTCTTCTAAATTGCACTTATCAAAGCAAATTGCACCGGTAATATCTAGCGCTCTTTCTGAGATAAACAGGAAACCAATATTTGGTTCGAGTGAATGCTTATATGATATTTCTTTGATTTTATTTACAGCAATACTAGCGTCTTCTCCCGTGCATGGGATAGATGGGCAATACCAAAACAAGCCACATTCGTCTTCATGAATATCCTTCTGATTGGGAATATTCTGTGGTACACGCCAGTAGCACATATTGATAGCCTTATCGGTTGTATAACCTGTAAAGCTGCTTTTATAGTAGAAGAAATCCAGTTCTTCTTTTACTGATGGATTTCGTTCGCCCCTTGAATCGGCTTCTTCCTTATCTATTATGTCAATTACCAGATCATGATCCTTAAGTGAATTAATTATAAACTCTTTTTCTGCTCTTGCGTGTAGCTGAGAATAGGAGTAAAGTCCTCCAATGCCTATCCATTTTCCAGTACCCTCAGGTTTGATTTTATCAATATCATCCTGAGTTAGATAGTCCTGACTTTCTTGTTTTAATCTATAATATTGGTTATTAAACGCCACCAATCTGTAATCATTAAATATGCGCATTGAAACATTCAAGCCATGCAGTCTCATTTGTCTGAACTTGTCTATCATGAAAGACATCTTTTCGTCAGAAGGTGCATGAATAATAATGGATTGAAAATATTTGGGTTTAGGTTTAAGCCACATCGTCAGACTGGTTACTATACCGAAGCTCGATTGTGTGAAAATGGCATCTAAAGCGGGTCCGAGTCCCCATTTAGAAAGTTTGGCAACCTTATTCTCGCTGTAGCGTGCAAAACCTGTATTGATTATACTACCATTGGGTAAAACTACTTGCATCGCACAAACGTTATCGAGGCGGTCAGCATAAAGGCCCATTCCATGGCCTCGCTCGACGGTGTTTCCGATTATACTGGCCTGCGGAGTACTACCGATACTGTCCATTATCATTTTTCCACCTTGGTCTTCCAGGAATTGTTCCAGCTGCTTGAAACTTACTCCGGCTTCCAATGTGACATGTGCCAGCGCCTCATTATAATCATATATTTTATTGAGGAGCTTTAGGTCCAGTATAATAGAATTGGAAACATTGGGAACCGTAGAGCCCAGACCGTAGTTTTTCCCTCCACTTACTGGGTAAACGCTAACCTTAAATTCGTTAGCTATTTTAATACATTGAGATACTTCTTGAGAAGTCTCGGGAAAGACAATCGCTGAGACTTTTGTATTGCTCTCAAAAGTTGTTATTTCATACATATGAGTTTTTTCGCTAACTCGGTTCTCTCCAAGAACTTTACGAAGCCTTGAAGTTGCTAACTGTATTCTTTCGATTATATCGGTTGTGCTACGTGCAGATTGGTTGTCCAAATTAATAGCTATCTTTCTTAATTAGTTTTAATAGGATTTTATGAGCGATAAACTTATACAATTGACTCCGAATTATGAAGAACTGATTTCCCTATCTGAGGAGTTTCATTGTGTATTGGATAATGACACAAATATTCTGATGTACAATCAGATGTTTCTAAAAGTGCTGGGAGTGAAGGCCTCCGATCTTGATGGTGTAGACTTTTCGTCATTATTGGCTGATAAATATAAAAGTTCTTTTGAGACTACTTGGAATAAGGTACTTACAAATAAACGAAAACAGTCTCTTCAACTAACTATAATAGGTGGTAATGGCCTTATTAACGCCTATTGGAGGCTAAAAGCAGATCAAACTTCGAAATTAGTTTATGCAGTTGGTAATTTCTTGCCAGATGAGAAAGAATCAGAACAAACTAAGCTTGCAAAGGCGCTTAATTTCTTGAATAATGACCTCGAAGTTTCGAAAGCGGGCGAGGCAGGTTTTGCTTTGACAGACATACAAAGAGTATTGACAGAAAAGGTCGATAAGTTCAAGTTGATCTCCCAGAATGTAAGTGATTTGGTTTGTTTGCATGATCCGGTTACAACTAAATATTTATATGTCTCACCATCTGTTAAAGAATTGACCGGGTATGATCCGGATGAACTTGTGGGGAAATCACCTTTTGATTTACTCCATCCGGAGTTTTTAGAGAAATTAGAACAAGACCGCCAAAGAAGCGGAAGGGGTGAAGATCAAGGTCCTCCTCCAAAGATGGAGGTAATGTTTCAAACTAAAGATGGCGGATCAAAATGGATTGAGGCCCATAGTCGACCTATTTTTGACGATCTGGGTAATGTGATGTTAATATTGAGTACTTCGCGAGACATAACAGATCGCAAAGTAGCGGAGCTTGAGAAAGAAACATATTTTAATTATTACAGAACTTTGGGAAATAACATTCCTAACGGAGCAGTCTTTTTAATTGACACGCAGTACAAATTTATTATCGCCGAAGGAGAAGAATTTGATAAAGTTGGTAGGACCAGTGATTATTATTTAGGAAAAACAATTTCAGAGGTATATGACAAGACGAGATTGAAGTTTCTCAAGCCTTATTTCAAGAAGGTAATTAATGGAGAGCACGTGAAGTTTGAATACCCTCACAAAGGGGAACATTATGTATTTCACGGATCTCCGGGAAAGGATCGAAGTGGGAATATTGTTGCCGGTGTTTTCCTCACCCAGAATATTACAGAGACCAAGCAATTTGAGGATTTATTGAAGCAAACTATATATCAACTTGACTTCCAAAAAAAGGCGCTTGACTTGTCGGCATTGGTTTCCGAAGCTGATAAGGATGGTGTTTTGACCTATGTCAATGATCGTTTTGTCGAAATCAGTGGATATACAAGGGAGGAATTAATAGGCCAGCCATATACGATCATGAGATTTGGATATCATCCGGAAGAATATCACAATGATATTTGCGAGAGCGTATCAACAAAAGGAGAGGTTTGGCATGGCGAGGTAAAAAGTAAGACTAAGAACGGAGATTTTATTTGGCTGGACACATATATTGTCCCTTTCAAAGACCTGTCCAACGAAATCACAAAGTATGTGTTAATTCGATTTGATATTTCCGACAGAAAAGTCACACAGGAAAAACTTGAGATTAAGAACTTCGAGCTTGACTCATTTGTATATCATACTTCTCATGATTTACGGGCTCCACTAGCTTCTATTCTGGGTCTTACAACCCTTATTGATGAAGAGGTTGATCTTAGTAAGGTCAAAGAAATGAATAACATGATCAAAGAGAGTGTTAAGAAGCAAGATGACTTTATTAAGTCGATTCTAAATTATTCTCAAAACGAAAACCTGCCAACAACAATAGTAGGTATTCGCTTTCAAGAAATTGTTGACAATGTATTGCAAGAGCTTAGTAATATGCCTAGTAAATCCCACGTAGATATCAGGCTTAACGTTACTGGTGAGTCTATATTTTATGGTGACCCTATGAGGTTGACGATAATATTTAAAAATCTTATCAGCAATGCTATCAAGTACTATGATGCCAGGAAGAAATCATATCTCTCAATTGATGTCAGCAAAAGTCAGAATGAATCGGTTGTTGTAGTAGAAGATAACGGAACTGGTATCAAAAAGGAGCATCTTGCAAATATTTTCAATATGTTTTACAGAGGCAATGAGAATTCTGATGGAAGTGGTCTAGGGCTCTATATTGTTAAAGAAACAATAGATAAACTTGGGGGCTCGATTAGGATTTTCAGTGAGTATGGGAGAGGTACCAAGTTCGTGTTTAACATACCCAATGTTGTAGAACGGTAATTATGTTGCTACCAAGCGCCTTCACTTTGATTACCCTGCACCAATTACACATGGTTACAAGTGCGTCTATGGATGCAACCTGCCGGCCGTTTGACCAATGATGCAATACCTGTTATATATAGGTTTTCATTCCGACCTCTTCTAAAGTCAATTGATCGTGGATTATGACCACTTTTTGAAGCTTTCTACACAAAAAAGTATATGGCTAATTGTTGTGAATGAAATTTGGTTTCTTTGCGCCATATTTTTCAATAATGGCTATTCGTATTTTACTGACGCTTACGTTTTTTTTAGCTTGGTTAGATCACTTGCCTGCGCAGAGTACCTCTCAATATGTAGGTCCTTACCGCGTTGGCGAGTACATAGGACAGGCCGAATTTGAGTTTAGTCAGGAGAATAACGATACAATTTTTAACGGACCATTTTTACTGCAAAAGGCAAATGCACTAAATTTTGTCTCTGGTAAAGATCATTATGCTTTCGTTAAAGGTAATTTTGAAAATAACGTACCCCAAGGGGTCTGGCATTTTGAATTTGGAGAGTTAGCTATTGATACTACTAGAGGCCTAAAGGTTGGCAACTATCAATATGAGTTAAACGTAAAAGGGGTTTTTCATCATGCTTCAGGCAATGTTTTGGAAGGCAGGCCCAATGGAAAATGGACCCAAATTACGGAACAAATAAAAACGTCCCAGGTTGATGAAGTGTTGTTTAAAAGTGTCATTGATTTTGACAATGGCATTCCGCACAAAGGCTTCAGCATTCAAAATGATATCATGACCCTCTTAGGAAGGTTTTTAAGAGATGGGCTCGCGCACGATGTTTGGGAGTTGTATTCCGTTGAAACCCCTGGTCCTCGAGAACGATGGTATTTTTCAGAGGGAGAGCTCAAAGAGATAAGGATGAGCAGTGGTGATTCCACAATTACCTTGAATGTTAACACAACAGGCATGGGTGATCTCAAAGTCTTAAACTTGGGCGGTAAGTACCTTGAAATTATCAGACTTAATTTTAGACTGGCTTCAGATAATTATGTTGAAATCAAAGGTGAAATAAACGGACTTCTGGAGGAAAATGCCAATCACTATAAAAAAATAGACAATGTATTTTCCGAGTTAGGCGAAGCTCAATTTATGCCTGAATTTAAAGTAAAAACAGGATATAAAAAATTAACTAAAAGTGAGTTAAATCAACTTAATTCAATAAAGACTACGTCTATTAAAAGCGAAGAGATTGCCCGGGAGTTGCTGGGTAATACTCAAATTAACATACTCAAATTATCGAACGACGAAGCACTTTTTCTGATGTCGGTAATCGACGAATTGTCTAAAAAGCATTTGCCATTACTTAAAGAAGTAACACAATTTTATGATAAAGACATTTTGCCCTACATTCAGCGTGAAAATATACTGACCAAATTGTGGTCGCATGGCGATCTTTCTGCTGAAATCAGAGTGGAATATGAATCAGGAGATAGTGCAGTTATAAAGTCTTACAACGGGCCAAGAGCCGATGAGTATAATTTTCTGAAAAATGGAATTGAAGGCGTCCATGTACTATCAGATTATGTTGCTGAATGTTTTTTGTCTATACAATCCAGGCTAAACGAGAAATTAACTAAGGAGCAGCGTCAAAGGGAACTAGCGGCATTAGAAGAGAAATTAATTCTGGAAATAACGACACTAAATCACCTTGTTGATTCACTTCAAGTTGAGGCGCCAGGTGAAACTAAGGTAGTCCTTCTGAAGGTAAAAGAGTCAGCTAAAAAAGAACTTAGTGAATACTCGGCTATGCAAGATATTACTAAAAAGCCGGATCAGGCAAGATTGCTCACCGGCTGTTTTCGCCAAATGAAGCAGCTTTCATACAGGATTGCTCTTCAGCCCACTCGTACCAACGAAATTCGAGCGGCATATATCGATGAAGTATGGAATCCTTTTACGGCCACATTGATGAATGAAGAGGTGAAAAAGCGCGTAACAGGCGCTTATGAAGAAGTGCTCATCCCTTACCTCATTAATGAATTAGGCGATCATCTTAGCTGTAATAATGCCACTCGTTTGACAGTACTTCTTGATAACTCCTACAAACGAATGCTGGAGTTAAGAGAAGAAGATACGGATAAAATTGAACGCAGATTAAAACGGGAAAATGACCCATTGTTAATTATCCGGCTTTTCAATATTCAAGAGGACAAAAGTGTCGATCAATTATGAAACTTCTCTGTGAAAAAAAGTTTGGTGGGCTGGTACTGCTGTTTTTATTTATTGGAGCTGACGCTGTTGCTCAAGAGGAAGCAAGGGAGACGAATTACAAAGAGCCAATTACATCGTTATGGATCAATACCTATGGAAATATTCGTATGTCTAATAGGCTCTTCTGGATTGCGCAGACACATTTTCGAATGGAAGAAAATGACGATACGCCATTTATCGGACAAGTCGCCCAAATCTATAACCGACATGCGGTTAGCTACTTATTTTCGAAAAAGTTCAATGCAAGTCTCGGTGGGGTTTTACGTATCAATTATAATACTAACCGTGCTTCTGAACAGAAAAACACAGTGCCTGAATGGCGCATTTGGCATCAGTACCTGTTTGCTATGCCTATGTCCAGGATGATGGTGTATCACCGTATTCGTATTGAACATCGTTGGTCAAAAGGATTCAATGACGAAAGCGACTATATTTTTAGAAACCGATGGCGGTATATGTTGAAATTTAAGGTGCCATTAAACAAGCCGAAATTAGGTTCTAATACATTCTATGT
The DNA here is from genome assembly GCA_937899105.1 of uncultured Flammeovirgaceae bacterium. Lineage (GTDB taxonomy): Bacteria > Bacteroidota > Bacteroidia > Cytophagales > Cyclobacteriaceae > Fulvivirga. Next base: position 22,105 of record CALBPF010000220.1, read on the forward strand.
ATCACCTGAAGCCGAACTTATTATGCAAAGTGGAAAACCTGTGATTGACAGTCCCATGGAAGATCTGCGATTACACACGTCTTTTGGGTACATTTTAAATCCCAGGATTACTGTGGCGGCCGGCCTCATGTACTCCCAGGGTCAAGACCTGGCAGATGGCGATACGTATAAACAAAAATGGACGATGCGATTTCATTTGTATTTTTCTCCGGATTTCAGAAAGGTAAAACATAAACTTCCATCCATTCATCAGAGTGATTAGGAGCTTTTAACCAGACCAGATATGTCCTTGCCAAAAGTCACCATAATTTCTTTCTCTTTATTGGCTGTTATAACTACTTTAACCTTGTATTTTCTTTTTAAGACAAGACAGCTGAATACGGAACTGAAGAGTAAAGAAGAACAGATAAAAGTGACGGAAAATGAAAATATTTTTCGTCAACCTTTGATCGTGGAGTCGATCGACTCGTTGTTGCTCTTAGGTAAATACGAGCGGGCGATTCAGGCTTATAAAACTCAATTGGATCAATCGGATGACCCCGAGTTTACCAGAGCGCTTGAATTACGATTCGCTTTAGCGCACCAACTAATGAAAAAAAACAGGGCAGAAGTAAAAACCGAAGATACTTTATCTGTGAGTACTCCCATAGTAAGTACAGAGTTAGAACCGGTTAAATTGAGGCAAATTGATTCGCTGAATTTTGCACTTGACAAGGCTTATATACAGGTCAAATACCTCGAGCGGCAATTAAAGGAAAATAAGAATGGAGCATACCTTACTTTTAATACTAGCAAAGGTAAAAAAGCACATTACGTGGGCCAGGTTAAAAATAAAATGGCTAACGGTAAAGGGGTAGCATTACTAAGTACCGGAAGTCGCTATGAAGGAGAGTGGAAAGATAATCTCCGCCATGGTGAAGGCACCTTTTACTGGCCTGATGGGCAGCATTATATTGGTAGTTACGCTAATGATAGACGTCAAGGTAAAGGGGCTTATTATTGGCCTAATGGTGAGAAATTTGTAGGAGACTGGAAAAATGACCATCGTAACGGCCAGGGCATTTTCTATGGTTCGGACGGTAAGGTGGTGGCCAGTGGAATCTGGAAAAATGATGAATTGGTAAAGGTTGATAAAAAGTAAACCTTTTATCTACTTGAGTGCTTGGCTTAATTTGTCCTTATTGCTTTACAGTTTTTTATTCAGCTTTATTGATTCCGAATTCACACAATATCTCAGCTTACTGGGAGCGGGACCATCAGGAAATACATGTCCCAAATGGCTATCACAAGTATTGCACATGATTTCTACCCGGGTCATGCCAAAAGAATGGTCAGCATCGTATTTAACCGCATTCTTCTTTACGGGTTGAGTAAAGCTTGGCCACCCTGTTCCAGAATCAAATTTAATTGTAGAGTCAAAAAGATCAGTATCGCAGCATAGGCAAGAGTAAATACCAGGATCATAGGCGTGACATAGTTCACCACTGAAACTGGGCTCCGTACCCTTCTGTCGAGTTATTCGAAATTGCTCAGCGGTTAGTAACGCTTTCCATTCTTCATCGCTTTTTTCTACTCGTATATCAGGTTTGGGATTGCCATTTTTTGTAAATTCTATTATTTCTGTCCAGGTAAGCATGATTATTCTTTAAATTATGGGTGCAAATCTAGTGTTTAGTTTAAAATACGTTTATTGGAATAGGGTTGCATTGCCACTTTCTAAAATAAAACACCGTATACCATAATGAAGTTTAAAACTTTTAATCTAGTCCAAACTTATACCGATGAACTGGAGTATATCTGAAGATCATAAGTTGAGCGGTGATCCAGCTGTAAACTTGGAATTTACAGCTACAAAAAAGATCAGCAAGGGTAGACGAATTGAAATGCCCGAAATGCACATGGATAACATAGACACAATCATCATTCACTATACAGCTGGCAGTAGTGGTTTATCTTCTGCAAGGTGGTTATCCACCGAGACAGTTGCAGCTTCGGCTCACATTGTCATTGACCGTTCAGGTCAGATCTACCAATTGGTCCCATTTAATCGAAAGGCATGGCATGCGGGCGTAAGTGAGTACTCAGGTAGGTCGCGGTTTAATGATTTTTCCATTGGTATCGAACTTGATAATGCAGGTCCACTTACAAAAGTAGGTAACCGATATCGATCATCGTTTAATTCGGAATATAAAGAAGAAGAGGTCTTGAAGGCCATCCATAAAGATGAAAGTTCTGCCCGGTTTTGGCACAAATACACCACAACACAGACATCAGTATGCGAAATGTTATGTAGCTTACTTATAAGCAATTATGGTATACGCTTCGTCCTAGGACATGATGAGATTTCAGTAGGGCGAAAAATAGATCCGGGACCGGCCTTTTCTATGGATGTATTTCGTTCGCGCCTGTTGGACCAGAACAGACCTGAAAGTAGTTCATTCGAAGAATTTGAGGGCACGGTAACTGCTAGTAAATTGAATATTCGACAAGGGCCAGGCGTGGCAAATAAAATGGTAGGTAATCCTCTACCATCAGGCCAACAAGTAAAGGTAGTAGGGGAGCGTAATGGCTGGCTGGAGGTAGAAACTGTTATTAAAGGCTGGGTGAGTAAAGACCATGTACAAAAACACCAATGATCTCATCGAGTTCTAAATAATGCATTCTACTGACATGGAAGTCAACAAGAATTTTTTGCCTTTTACCTAAAAATGTAAAGCACTCAATGAGTTCATAAACTCCTCCAGAAATTCATACGATATCTTGACCGTCCGATTTAAGGCCCG
>CALBPF010000221.1 GCA_937899105.1 uncultured Flammeovirgaceae bacterium
TCCTGAAATTATTCGATATCAATACGGACTGACCCAGCGCGGAAAACAGGAAAAAAGGCTATCTCCCAGCAGGAGATAGCCTTTACAAGTTAAAGTAATTCTCTCTTTTACTCTTTCCTAAACTTTGTAATCTGATAACCAGATTCAGTATTTACTTTCAAAAAGTAAATGCCCTCTTTTAAACCGTCTACGCTTATCTGGAACTGGCCAGGTTCTTCAATGCGTCCGTTAAGAATAACTTTTCCTGAGATAGATAGAACTGAGTAGTCTGCTTTTCCTTGATTATGTAATACATTCAGTGTATGTTGAGCAGGATTCGGGAAGACCGTGAAATTATATTCACCTTCATTGTTTATAACCGGCGCCAGACTTTCTGAATCATTCAAGGTAGTATACGCTAATGTTGTCACGCATTCACCCTCATGCACGGTTACATTCCGGAAGTAAGAGTTGTTTCCAATACCGGCGTCATTGTCGTTTACAAAAAACAGTCGGTCGAAGCTTCCCGTATAGAAAGCGCCTACAGGAATGTCATAAGACACCCAGTTGGAGCCTATATAATTGTCATAGTTGCTAATACCCCATGACTGCGTTCCATGTACTTTGAAGGTGAGATTGGAACTAATGCTATTATCACTGTCAAAGCCTATCCCGTGGATCTCACCCTGTGAGGTACTCCTGAAATCGAATGAAATATAGGTATTGGCGGTTACTGTATAGTTAAGGGTAATAGATTTCCAGGTATTGTTTTCTAGGAACAGTGTAGCGCCAGCATCCTGTACTTGGAAATCGCCACTGGCATCTTGACTTCCGCCGTATGACGATACGGCGCTAAAGGTAACTGCACTACAACCTGTACTTCCACCTCCGGAGCCAAGGTTAACTGTATAGTCTTCTACCTCACCGTATGAAAAGGACTCACAAGAGGTAGGAATACCATTCCATTTCATAGATACTCTCATGCGTGTCGGCCCATCCAGCGCGCCTGATGGTACTGTAAAACTGCCGCTGACGCTGCTGGCAGAAGTAGGTAACTGTGTCCATACTTGTTCTCCACTATCACTAAAATCACCGTCCTGGTTGTAGTCGATCCAAACGCTATACGCCTCATTATAAACTGTTCCTGTCCAAGTGGGTGTAATCGTAATGGTATAAGAAGAGCCCTTAGCCAAATCTGTGGAAATAGATGTAAAGTCATTGTAACCACTACCACTAGCTCCTGAAGTGTTATCAATATCACTTAGCTGCACACGACTTATATATTCATCTGCCACGCTATTGCCGTTGGATGCGCAATACGAAACTGCCGTAGTAGTAAAGGAAGCAGAACTGCTGTATCCCGATGCTGTAGCATCGGGGCATTTACTTCTAACCTGAAATTCGTAAGATGTACTTGAAACTAAGCCGTTCAGCGACAGTGTGTTACCAGCTACATCAGTCGCATTGGTCCACGTTGTACCGCCTATCTCTCTATATCTAATATCATATGAAGCTCCGGCCACGGCATTCCAGGTAAGTGTTGCCGATGAAGCCCCTAGGTTGATGGCGTTCAACCCGGTAGGGGTAATAGCGTTACAAACAACAGGTGTACTTGTAATTCCGGTGACTATAAGTGTGTAATCTTGTGATCCGCTGGCTAATCCTCCTTTATGGGTTACAGTTATTGTATAGGCGCCACTAGCCCCGGCAACATTAATCCTTTCATACGGATCTACTATATTATCGCCCTGGGTATTACTATTTACACCGGTTAGTAAATAGGGAGAGAAGGTAGAGGCTCCTTTTGTAACTCTAATATCCAGGTCATTAACCAATACAGGTGTGCTCAGATTTACTATTCCGGTATTGGCAGTTCCTGCCGGGTCTGTCCATGATATGGAAGCAATTAACGCGTTTATTCCATCAGAATCCGCAGTGATTTGATAGGTTTGACCGCTGCTGAGCGTAAGTTCTTCTATTCTGGAAGTGCTGCCGTTACCAGAGATGGCTTCAGCCGCTGATTTACCATTTAGTAATCCCCATCCATAAACAGCATCAGGACCCGAAATCCCGGCGTCATCAGCCGTATGTAGCGCTAACCCTTTAAGTGTAGCAGCCCGCATAAAATTGCCATTTACTTGATTATAGTGATCTTGCAAAAGGAGTAACGTACCAGCCACATTAGGTGAAGCCATTGATGTTCCCGTAATAGAACTATAGGCGGCGTCACTATTGTCAAAAGTCGAATATACTGAAGTGCCGTTGCCTGTAATATCCGGCTTGATCCTGAGATCATCAGTAGGTCCCTCGCTACTGCTACTATTGATCAAAACGCTGTTTAAGGTACCATCGGTATTTACATTGGCGTCTTGTCCATTGGCCACCACCATGTTATTCTTAGAGGTAGCGTGCCCATTTAGTTTGTCGAAGGCAGAGCTACCGTTAAGTGGAGACCCATTGGAAGAGTTATCATTACCATCATTACCTGCGGCCACCACCATAAGATAAAAGGGAGAGTTATACATCAAATTATCCCAATCCCTGGATTCTTCGATGTAAGCTCCGAAATAATAATCGGGTATCAAGCTGGCCCGGAAACCATAAGAGTGGTTGGATATTAGCATGCCATTGGCTGCTTCAGTCGTTGCTTCGCTGAGGTCACTATTCCAGTCATGTGTTAAAGCAAAGGCTTGTGGCGCCATTCCCTTGGCGTTAGCTTGTACTCCGGACGCCACAATGGTACCTGTAACATGCTGAGCATGGAAGCTATTACCGTTAAGCGTTGTAACTCCGTCATTTATGGTTACTCTGTTAGGACCTCCAGGGCCATCAAACTCTTGATGAGTAGGTCTGGTAGGTCCGCCATCCCAGACATGCGCAGTCAAACCCAAGCCGTTTACATTTAGTCCCAGCGTTCCCCCGGAATGGAGATGATTAGCTCGAGTGGATTTGGCGGCGTTCACATTATAGATAGTGTAATAAATGGGTTGACCATCGCTTGACACCGCCATTAATTCGTCAATTGATCCATCGGGATTCGTTTTAAGTATGTCCCATCCCCTTTGCGCCGCGATACGAAGGGCTTCTTGCTTATTGGCCATCGCTTTATTATCGAACGTGGCTTTCAGTTCCGAAAGTTTCGCCTGGTTATAGCGACTACGAATCTGCTCCTTTTGTTCTTTCGTTTGAGCGTAGGATAAAGAGCATAAGAAAAGTAATGAAACTGTAAGATAGGTTTTAGTTTTGGTTGTTAACATATGATTTTTGATTAGGTTGTAAATAAAATATTCAATAAGAAAGAAATAATTGAACTAATTTCAAATACATAGTTTACACTTAAATGGTTAAAACCTTACGTGAGTGTGTGTTTTCTACAAGTAGAGGGAATGATAGCGTTATATGGGCGATCTTATTTTTTTGCCAAAATATTCATAAGAATAATTATGGATTTAATTAAGATGTTGATATTCAAAGTATTACAGAATGCAGCTGTTGTTGAACCTGTGACTTTAGATCAATCTGATATATAGCCCTTTGATAATAATTCCTGATACATCCTATGGCACACCCATGCATCGGTAGCAGCATAGGATTTTTGCTTTTCGGAGAGTACAGCATTTTCCCAATTCGAGGTTTGAGCGCTTTTGGAGATGCGAAAGCCAAGGATGATGGCTGTGAGCTTGCGTAGGCCGTTATTTTCTATACCCAGGCCTTTTACTACATGGTTCAACTCAATGAAATCTACAGCTTCGAATGGTCTTAAACGTTGGAGATCTTTTATATCATCGCGCAATGCTACACCAATTTTGGAAATCTCATTTGATTCAAATAACTCTATCATGCTGTCGATTAAACCTGTTTTGTTTATCCTGATAAGAAAAACTTCATCAGGGATAGCAAGTTGAATCAACGAAACGTCATTCACTTCTCCTTTTCTAAAGGCCGGTTTAGTTTCAGTATCAAATCCTATAAATGACTGTCGCTTTATCTTCGAAAAAGCCCTTTTGAAATCTCTTTTATCTTCGATAAGGGTAATAGTACCCTCATAGCTTCGTAGTTCAAGCTCGTTTACTTCAGGATTTGAAATGGACTCTAAAAACACGTTACTCCTCTAACTTTCGAATCTTAATTTTTAGGTAGGCAAAAAGTATCGTCATAAAAGGGCTAACCAGATTAAAAAAGCAGTAAGGGAGGTAGGCTAATGTAGCAACTCCTAAAACAGATGACTGATAGGCCCCACAGGTATTCCATGGAATAAGTACAGAAGTTACAGTGCCAGAATCTTCCAGCGTTCTGCTTAGATTCTCCGGAGCAAGGCCTCGTTCTTTGTAAGCGCTGCTGAACATTCGTCCTGGAACTACTATAGCTATGTATTGATCTGATGCGGTTACATTAAATGTAAAACAAGTAGCTGCGGTAGATGCCACGAGTGAACCTGTGGAGTGTGCCAGTTTGACTATTTCACTTGCTATTCGCTTGAGCATTCCAGCGCCTTCTAACACGCCACCGAAGACCATAGCTGAAAGAATGAGCCAAATGGTATTTAGCATGCCCGCCATTCCTCCTGAAGTTAATAACTCATCAACAGTTGTATTGCCCGTGGTAATACTAACATCTGTGAACATGGCCTTCAAAATCGCTGCATAGGCCGACTTTAGACTATCATCGGAAATACCGGAAATGGTATCTATAAGGTGAGGTTGAAATATTAGCGCCGATACGCCTCCAAATAATGAACCTACGAGTAGCGCTGGCAGCGCTGGCACCTTTTTAATGATAAGAAAGATTACGACTGCCGGTACTATAAAGAGGGCTAAATTAAGATTAAACTTGGTTTGAATGGCCTCTTGTACACTGGCCACCTGATTTAGGTCAGCCGATGCGTCTAAGGTAAGGCCCCAAATCAAGAATATGATCAGCGCTATGGAAATAGAAGGGCCCGTGGTATAAGTCATGTAGCGAATATGAGTGAATAGATTGGTTCCTGCCATAGCAGGAGCCAGATTGGTAGTATCTGAAAGCGGCGACATTTTATCTCCAAAATAAGCCCCGGAAATTATTGCACCGGCTACTAAGCCATCATGGATTCCCATGGCCTTGCCGATACCTATTAAGGCTATGCCCACTGTAGCCGCAGTTGACCAGCTGCTTCCTGTAGCTAGCGATACTACGGCGCTGACGATACACGCTGCGAAAAGAAATATAGTGGGATTAAGAATTTCCAGGCCGTAGTAGATCATCGCGGGCACGATACCGCTGATTAGCCATGTACCCGAGAGGGCGCCTATCATCAATAATATTAGAATGGCAGCCATTGCTGAACTGATACTTTTAACAATAGCTTTTTCAATTTCTGACCACGTAAAACCAAGGCGTAAAGAAAGTACCGCTGCAAATGCGGCGGATAATAATAGCGCAATTTGATTAGGACCGTAAGAAGAATCTCCGCTGTAGATAATTACGTTGAATACAAGTAGTAGAACCAGGAACAGTAGAGGTAAAAGAGAAAGGATAAAAGAAGGCTCTTTTTTATCGGTCATATCTTATCGCTAAAAGGTTAAGTTAAAAAAGTTTTTTTAAACGTCATTCTCTAAAGCCATATCGGCAAGTTTTTCACCTACCTCACTGCCAATAGCCACACCCATTCCTCCTAGTCTTACACCTACTAAGATTTTATCAGAATGCCAACGTATAATAGGTTGCCTACTATTTCCAAAAGCCATTATTCCAGTCCAGATCGTATCAATTGAGTAACTCGTATTAGGGAGAAGAGTTGTATTTAGCTTCTCTCTAAGAATGGTGAGAATATTTTCGTTGATTTCAAATTCTGTTGAGGTTTCTTCTTCAAGAAATGCATTTCGGCCACCACCAAAGATCACACGATTATGAAAATCCCTAAAATAATAAAAGCCTTGATCTATATGGAAAGTACCTTTAAATCGTAGTTCGGGGATAGGCTTAGTAACCAGTACTACACCCCTTCCGGGCACTAACTCTTCGTTAGGAATAAGCTTTTTGGTAAATGCATTTGTGCATACAATTACTCGACTAGCATCAAAAGAAACGGTTGAATTATGAGCTTTGGCTTTTATAATCACTTTTCCTGATTCTTCTAAAGATATAACCTCGGCGCCGGTATGTATTACAATACCATTTTGCGCAGCTATAACTAAGAGATACTTGATCATTTTTCCCGTATCCAACTGGCCTTCGTAGGGATTGTATACCAGTGTTTTAATGGTGTTTTCATCAAACCCAAAATCCTTAATTAACCTCGGCTTTAAGTGAAAAACTTCAGATTTGAAAATCGGATATAATAATTCATTTATGGAATCCAGTTGATCTACAGCATTAAGTTCATTTTTACCGATCAACTCATATCCACCATGTTGTTGAAAATCAAGATTAGTTTCACCAACTCTTTCCCTTAGTCTTTTAAGGCCCTTTATTCTGGTCTTCACCAGATCCAGTGTATTTTCCGACCCAATTGATCTTACATCTGTTAAGAGTTCAGTGAGGCTTCCAAAACAGGCAAAGCCTGCATTTTTGGTACTTGCACCGGTAGGTAATATTCCCTTTTCCAAGATTGCAATTGAGGCTTTCGGGTTTTTCTCTCGAATGGAAAGCGCGGTGGCGAGGCCAACAATTCCTGCCCCAATTATTACAAAATCGTAGCTTATGAAAGATTCTCTTTCCCAAAAACTGATCATACACTTGTGAATTAACAATTTTTAAGCTGCTCAAACCAGTTGTATTTTTATAATTGGTATTTTGCAGCACTCCAAATAGCATAAGAATGGATACAAAAAAACTCATTGACAAAGCACAGCGTTCCGGCTTTTATCTGTGGTTATTAAATCAGGGATTGTTTAAGATGATTCCTTTTAACAAACCTCACCGTTTTAAGGTAGCGGAGATTTCCGACAGTCAGATTAAAGTTAACCTGCCCTATCGAAAAAGTAACTTCAATCATATTAAAGGTATCCACGCTTGTGCTATGGCTACTGTTTCAGAGTTTGCCACAGGATTCATGTTGTTATCAAGACTTGACCCCAAAGCCTATCGTATTATAATGAAGACCCTTGAGATGGACTACCATTATCAGGGGAAAATGGATGCACATGCTCAATTTGAACTAAGCGATGACTGGCTTAAAACTGAGGTTTACGAGCCATTACGACAGTCAGATAGTATTATCATAGTCTGCGAAGTAAAAATTATGGATAGCGAGGGCAATCATCTTTCTACAGGAAGAGTTCATTGGCAGGTAAAGCCCTGGATTAAGGTAAAAACAAAAATGTGACCATATTCATAGGAACTCATGTTTGCTTCGCAACTTCCCGCAGGTTATAAGTTTTCATTTACCCCGTATTTGTTTAATACTGCAAAACATCGAATGTCTCAGGCGAATAGTGGCTGGGTTACCTATTATTGGCTTAAGGTAAAGGCAAAACAGGTAAAGGCAGAATGGAGTGTACATATCTACGAATATGAAGGCCGAAGCCCGCTATCTGCAACTTTTGGTGGTATTGAGTTTGATGATTCTATAAAGCTTAAAGAGCTGACAGACTTGGTTCTCAATGCGAGTAAAGAGATAATTTCAAGGCAGGTCAATAGGATATCTGTTACTCTGCCACCACAGGTTTATAATAATCAACGGTTTGTCAAAGCCTACCAGGCATTTTCGGATGCAGGATATTCCGCTTTTAACTCCCAGGTGGTGGCGTCATTGACTGTTTCAGAGCATACCTTTAAAAGTAAAATACACAAGAGTGAGGTAAAAAAAATAAAAAAAGCGGAAGGTCTAGGATTTTGTTTTCTAGTCGAGAGCGTTGATAGCTTATTTCAGTTTTATGACTTGATTGCAGCTTGTAGGAGAACAAAGGGTAGGAATTTGTCTTTAACAAGATCTCAATTAGAAGAAATAATATCCTATCAACCTGATAAATTTCATCTATACTCCGTCCGCCATAATGATAAATTGGTTGCTGCGGCTATATGTATACAATTGTCTGAGGAAGTTTTTTATGTTTTTTATGCTGATCATCTGAAAACTTATAGTTCGGTTAGTCCCATAGTGCAACTCTATCAAGGTATATATGAAGACTGCCAGAGTAAGGGAGTGAAAATTTTAGACTTCGGAACATCTCCAGAAGGCTCAACAACAAATTACAGTTTACTTGACTTTAAGGAGTACCTGGGCTCCGAGTTAAGTTTGAAGGTTACTTTTGTTTATAATGGAGGGGCCTAGTCCGGCAGTAAGTGTTATTTGTCTCTGTTATAATCACAGCAAATATGTAAGGGAAGCTATAGAATCGGTACTAAGACAAACTTACGAACCAATTCAACTCATAGTTGTAGATGATGCCAGTACTGATGATAGTAAATCCGTCATCAAGAGTATAGTCAGTTCATTACCGGGAATTCGTTTTATCTCATTGCCGGAAAATGTAGGAAACTGCAGGGCGTTTAATAAAGCTCTGAAGTTGGCTGAAGGCGACTACATTATAGATTTGGCAGCAGATGATATCCTTTTGCCCTCCAGAGTAGAAGAAGGTGTCCATGAGTTTACCAGACGCGACGCAACATTCGGAGTTAATTTTACGAACGCGGAGATAATCACCTCTAAAGGTGAACATAGCAAATACTTTTATCCAGTAGATTGTCAAGGTAGGAGCTTGGAGCGTATTTCTGAAGGGGATGTATTTCTGGATTTAATTGACAGGTACTACATCTGTCCACCTAGTATGATGTACAAAAAGGATGTGTTAATGAAGTTAGAGGGGTATGATGAAAACTTAACCTATGAAGATTTCGACTTCTGGGTCAGATCTTCACGTTTTTATAAATATTGTTACACTGACAATATCCTGGTTAAAAAAAGAATTCTGAAAAACTCTAAGTCCAGTAATCAATTCAAACTGCTTAACAAGCATACCTATTCAACATTTTTAGTAATCGAAAAGGCTTTAAATCTTATTGAAACCACCGAAGAAAAACAAGCTCTTTTGAGGCGAGGCCGGTATGAGTTGAGAAAGGCAATCCAGCATCTTAATTTAGGCACGGCAATTAGATATTTTGATCTGTTAAAAAGAATTGAGGATTTTGAGAAAGTGGCTTGAAACACAACTATATAAAAAAGCTTTCTCAAGAGCTCTTTTTGGACTCTTTGGTTTAATGATCAAAGAAATAAGAGTGGCTCCAAGACAGTTTATGTCCTGGAATCCTCTATCCATTTTAAGGACTTTCTGGTTGATCATATTGTCTACTTTAAAGCTAGTTACAGGTAGGAGTTTAAGAGTCTCTTATAGTTTTACCGGCGAAGACCGTCTGATTGAATCGCTTTTAAAAAAGAGTATTACTTATAATGGATTTTATGTAGATGTGGGTTGTAATCATCCGGTTTTCTTGTCTAATACCTACCTCTTTTACAGAAGAGGATGGAGAGGGATTGGTATTGACGCAAACGCCGATTTGATTAAGAAGTTTCGGTGGTATAGACCGAGAGATAAGGTCGTTGCAAGCTTGGTATCCAATAGGGTAGAACCACTGGAATTTATGAAACTCACAAACAATGTTTTATCAACCGTTCATTCTACCTACATGAATGATTTTCTGGAACAAGGACAGAAAATATTAAAAAAAGAAGTCATGCAACCTCGAACGTTAAGTTCCATTCTGGATGAGCTACATTGCCCTCATGAATTTGATCTTTTGTCAATTGACGTTGAAGGTCATGATTGGAACGTTTTACAGTCCATTGATTTGGCAAAGTATAAACCAGAATTAATTGTAGCTGAACTGAATCCAGGACCTGATTTAGTTGATTATTTGGGCAAATATGGTTACAGCTTAAAAGGGGCAGTCTTAAAGAATTCATATTTTATGAAGAGCTAAGCCTACCTCCTGTTGTCTTTACCTTCAATCATACTTAAATAACTTAGATAGCGGCTTTCACTTATTCTTCCATCTTCCAGGCCTAATTTAACTTCACAATCAGGTTCATCGAGGTGAAGGCAATTATTAAATTTGCAGTCTTGACTTAATGCACGCATTTCAGGGAAATAATCCGATAGCTCGTCATTTTCAATCTCAATTAAGCCAAGCTCCTTGATTCCGGGAGTGTCAATAATAAGTGTATTATCGGCAATCTTAAACATTTCTGCGAATGTTGTGGTGTGCACTCCTTTTCCGGCAAAATTTGATATCTCACCAGTTTTTTGGGTTATTTCTGGCGCTATTAAGTTGATTAAGGTTGACTTACCCACACCTGAATGACCGGAAATCAATGTTACCTTATCATTAAAAATACTTCTCATATCTTCTATGCCTTCTTTTTTAATGGCCGATGTTTGGATACATGTTACTCCAATGCCTTTATAAAGTTCGATTTTTTGCTGTAGACCTACTATTTGCTGTGTATCAAGCAGATCCGTTTTATTAAAAATCAAAGCCTGAGGGATACGAAATGACTCTGCTGTAACTAGAAACCTATCAATAAAACCTAATGATGTCTTTGGGAAAGTTTCTGTAACAATTAACATCGCCAAATCTATGTTGGCCGCCAGGATATGTGCATGGCTACTTTTTTTACTGCCTGACGGATGATATAATTTTTCCTGGGCAGGAGTTCTTCAATGATGCCGAGGCCTTGTGCCCTATCTTCCACTGAGATACGTACGCAGTCACCTACTGCCAGCGGATTAGTAGTTTTCAGGCCTTTAATTCTGAGCTTACCTCTTATTCTGCACTTGTATTCTTTACTTTCATTGGTAAGAACTAAATACCATGAGCCGGTGGATTTAAATACAATACCTTCCATTACAGCTTCCCATTTAAATAAGCCATTATTTTTTCGGTAGCTCCGAGATTATCTTCCACAAAATTTCGGGCAACTGGACCTACGTGTTCAGATAGATTGTCAAACTTGGTTTGTAAATCCCGGTATGATCCAATGGGAAAAGCCGCACCAAGTCGCGTCAGCTGTATAGCTTCCTGGAACTTGGTATAATTTTTATTTCCAAAAAAAATGGGTAATCCAAATGTGGCGGCCTCAAGTGTATTATGAAGCCCTTTGCCAAAAGCCCCGCCAACATAAGCATAGTCACCATATCGATACAGCCTGGAAAGTAAACCTACATTATCAATAATGAGAATATCTTTTTTTTGCCAGATCGATGGGTCATCCGAATAACGCGCGAAGGGCTTCTTTAATCCTTTTATGAGTTCTTCTATGCCTGATTTACTTATTTCATGAGGAGCTATAATGTATTTAAGACGGTTTGACTCTATAAATGGGTTCAAAATCTCCATATCCTCAGGCCAGCTGCTGCCAATGATCATGGTTTTTGAATCGCCTATGAATTCACTAACTCCAGAAATAGACTCAGCATTTTGACATGTATCATAAACCCTGTCGAATCGTGTGTCGCCCGACACAGTAACCTGATTTACATCTATACTTAGAAGTAAATCACTACTTTTTTGAGTTTGTACAAAGAAATGGTCAATAAGCTTTAGGGTCTTCCTCTGAAACCCTCCAATACCTTTAAAGAAGATTTGATTTGGCCTGAAAATACTAGAGATTGATAAGGTAGGAATGCTTCGCTTATCGAGTTCTTTTAAGTAAAAGTACCAAAACTCATACTTTACAAATATTACTAATGATGGGCGAGTTAACTCGATGAATCTCCTGCTATTTGATGGTGTATCTAATGGTAAATAGTGAATAAGATCGGCTACAATATAATTACTTCTCACCTCGTATCCGGAGGGGGAGAAGAAAGTCAATAGTATTTTGTAGGATGGGTACCTCTCTGCCAGACGTTCAATTACTGGTTTGCCTTGTTCAAATTCTCCTAGCGAGGCGCAATGAACCCAAATGATCGGAGCATTATTTTCCTTTAGTTGTTTCTCAAGAGACGGGAAGGTATTCTTGCGCCCATCTGTGAAGAGCCGAGCTTTATTGTTAAAAGGAGCCGCTAATCGGATAGCAATAAAATAGAAGAAAACAGACAGGCGATAAAAGACAAGACCCATGAGCCGTAAAAATAGAAAGCCTACCTTTAACAAGGCAGGCTTTCTTTTGAATATTTAGATAGCTTAATGTGTAGAAAGGTATTCCGCTACACCATCTCGCGTTGCGCTCATAGCATCTTTTCCTTCTTCCCAGTTAGCAGGGCAAACTTCACCGTGCTCCTGTACATGATTCCAGGCATCCACAATTCTGATCATTTCATCTATATTTCGACCAAGTGGGAGATCATTGATAGTTTCGTGGCGAACGATGCCTTCTTTATCGATGAAGAAGGTTCCTCGAAATGCAACAGGAGTACCTTCGAAGGTAAGAGCTCCGTCTTCAGAATAATTCCAGTCTCCGGCAAGTACCCCAAAGTTTGAAGCCACGGTCTTCGCTGAATCTGCTACCAGCGGATAGGTTACGCCTTCAATTCCGCCGTTGTCCTTAGAAGTCATCAACCAGGCAAGGTGCGTTTCTTCGGTATCGCAAGAACAACCTACCACCTGGATTCCCCTTTTTTCGAACTCAGCTAACTTTTCTTGAAAGGCAAGTATTTCTGTAGGGCATACAAAAGTGAAGTCTTTCGGGTAGAAAAAGAACATTACTTCTTTTTTACCAATATAATCCTCCAATGAAAATGATTCCACAATTTCCTCACCATTTAGAACTGCGGGAGCATTGAATAATGGAGCTTTTTTTCCTACGAGTGACATAGTTTAATATTCAGTTTATGTGATATAAAATTATTTAATAAGTACTTCTTTATTTGAGTCTAATTTCTCGCCGTTAATCCGGACCGAAATATTTTTGATCTTAAGATTATTCACCCTTTTCCTCTTAAAAAAATCGATAATCAAAGTATCCAGTTCCTCATCATAGTAGTCTACCAACTCCTTTGTATTAGTTAAATAAATATGCCCATGGTTATCTAGTCTTGGATCATATCTCATTTGTCCTTCACGAGTAGCTACCTTGGCTAGTAGGCCATTATTTACCAGTGTTTCTAACGTTTTATATACTGTTCCCAATGAAATACTAGGGTTGTTTGCTTTGATCGAGCTAAATACCTTTTCAGCTGACGGGTGATCACTCATCTCCTTAACAGCGTTCATTATAACCAATCGCTGATGAGTAGCTTTCAGACCTGCTTCTTTAAGCTGGCTTTTTATATTCGTCAGTTTTTGCAAATAAATATTATTTGATAATAATTATTATTTAGTAATTATTTGTAAATATAGACATAGGTCAACTACGCTGCAAGTTGTTGGACAAAAAAAGGCCGTTCAAATTATTTTGAACGGCCTTAGATTTTTCTGCGTAGAAGCTTTCCTGGAAAGGTACCTAATAGGTTTACCCTTTTAAGAGATCTTCTCTTTTTTTGTCTACTTATACTATTATAAGTCCGGTAGTTCAATCTCTTGCGTCCCAACGACAGAAGCTACAAGACTAACCCTTAACGTGGCATTTAACTGTCCATCATTTATCGAACCTTGAACTTTTCCGGCAATGGGACTAAAATCGTTGTTCACTAACAAGTCTTCCAGTCTTGATTTTAGCGCCGAAACAGTCCCTGCATTCAAGTCTGTTACCGAAACAACGCCGCCATTGACATCAAATGTCTGATTTTCAAAAAGTACTAAATCTGAACCATCTAGCGTGATTTCTACAATGTCTATAGTAATAGAGTTGGCCGTTACAGAATTTCCAACTAATTCAACCTCTATGGCTTCAATGCTAACTCTTTTGTAACCTTCTAGAAGTTCGTCGTCAAGCTCATCAACAATCTCTTGTAAATCTTCTGTTCCTACTTCATCATCAAGATTAAAATCACCGTTACCTACCACTTCAAATTCATAGTCATTTGAAAAAACGGCCACTAAGTCCAGATCTTTTTCTTCTGTGCAGGCAGAAGCCACTAATAAAAGCGCCGCTGCCAACGATAAAATTGTTTTTTTCATTTTCATAGCTTTTTAATTATTCTTTATAGTACACCCGGCTTGGGAATACCAAAACCAAATCCAAACCCTACACTGAACACATTCGTATCTCCCAGGTTGTAATCTGCATTTAGTTTTACAGGCCCTAGGTTCAACATAAATCCAGCCGTTAAACGTAGTGAGTTTTCACCTTCAAGCTCGAAACTGATAGGTGTAGGATCTTCACCCGCTACCTCTAAGTCATATTGTATATCCATAGTTGAGAATTCGTAACCGATACCACCGTAAAAATCTACAATCGCTAGTCGCTTTCCTACTTGAGCCATAATTATTCTGGCATTGGCATCTACAATGTCTCCTAATTGAAAAGACTGTGTATAGAAAGCTAGGGAAATATCTACGGGGATTAGTTTGAAATATTGAGAAATACTATGACGGATACCAAAACCTTTTACGTCTAAGTCACCTACGTCTTCTCCTGCATCAAAAGCAAAATATCGAACAGAGAATTCAGTCCCGAAAAGTCCACCTACGCTGAGCTGCGGAACTGCCAGAGGTAAGATGCTAAAGTCTGCGCCACCGGGAAAATTCTCCTCCAAACCACTACCACCAGGATCACTATTGATAACTGATTCAGTCGAACCAAAGATGGAAGGGGCAGTTACCGTTTGATCACTAAAAAGAGACGTAGCCTGAAAGGTTTTCTGCTCATCTTTTAAAAGACCGGCAGTAGTTACAACACCAATATAGAATTGAAATTTCTTTTTGTTCACCTTGGCATGTCTGAACCAGCCGGTATTCATATTGGCTCCAAAAGCATCAGACAGAGGTTGCAAATATCCGCTTCCGTTTTCATCTGTATATTTGGAAACAAAGTCTTCAAGATCTTGTGCTTTTACAACACCGAGGCTAATGGTTGCCATGGTTAATAGAGATAATAATCTTTTCATAGACAGTTATTTAAGGTTTTATACCTTAAAAATATAAAATGTAAATGAGTTGGGCGTTTTTTATGTTATTTGCCTCTGTAATCGGGTTTTCTCTTTTCAATAAAGGCTTTCATTCCTTCTTTTTGATCTTCAGAAGCAAAGGCAAGATAGAAATTTTTTCTTTCAAAGTAGAGGCCTTCATCCAAGTGGGTTTCAAAAGAACGATTTACTGCTTCTTTGGCCAATTGAGTCGCCACAGGCGACATATTTCCTATTTCTTTGGCTAGGTTCAATGCTTCGTACAGATACATTTCCACAGGCACTACCTTGTTGACAAGACCATAATTATGTGCTTCTTCAGCGCTTATAAATCTCCCTGTCAATACAAGTTCCATAGCCTTGGCTTTTCCCAATGCCTTAGTTAACCTTTGAGTACCACCAGCCCCCGGCATTACGCCTATTTTAATTTCAGGCTGGCCGAATTTAGCAGTTTCTGAAGCAATGATCATATCGCAAGTCATTGCGAGTTCGCAACCTCCACCAAGAGCGAAACCTGAAACTGCAGCTATCAGGGGCTTTTTGGTTTTACGGATCTGGTCCCATGTGCTGAATTGGTCAATTTTTAACATGTCGATGGCACTCTTATCTGCCATTTGCTTAATGTCGGCTCCCGCTGCGAATGCTTTCTCATTACCGGTTAATACGATCACCCTTACTGAGTCATCAGCATCCAATTCTCTTAGCGCATCTTTCAGCTCCCCCATCAGCTGAAGGTTTAATGCATTAAGGTCTTTTGGTCGGCTAAGCTCAATCAGCGCAACATTAGGTTCTTTATTTTTAGTGATTTTGATGAAGTCCATGGTATTCACTTTTTGAGTAAAAATAAACATTCATCAATAAAGGCGTTTACCAACAGATATAAAGTCAGTTCGCAATGGAATTATTAAGAAAAGAAAAGCCGCCCTTGCGTAAAAGGCGGCTTAACTAACCATACTAAACAGGTGAGTAAAAAAGTGCTATGTAGTTAGATATACGAGAAGCTGAAGATAGGTAACCGAATAATCAAAATTATTTTATTTGTTTGTTCAATTAATGCTATACGAAGCTCAAATTCTAGATCAATGAAAAAAGTACTTTTTGTATGTCTTGGTAATATCTGTCGATCACCGTTAGCCGAAGGGGTTTTAAAAAACTACTTACTGACTAAAGGAAATAGGTTCGTTGAGGTCGATTCATGCGGCACCAGTAGATACCATACAGGAGAACAGCCTGACCCGCGAACAAGAAAGAACGCCGAGCAGAATGGTATTGTATTATCTCATCAAGCGAGACAACTGGAGGATAAGGATTTTATTGAGTTTGACTTTTTATTGGCAATGGATAACTCCAACGTTAATAATATGAGGAAGCTGCGCTCCTTTGAGCAAAATCGTAACAAGGTATCTCTTCTAAGGGACTTCGACCCACAGAACCCTGGCGCTGATGTCCCGGATCCGTATTTTGGTGGGGATAGAGGCTTTCAGGAGGTTTTTGAAATTGTAGAACGTAGCGTTATTTCCTTTTATTCTGAAAAGCTTGAATCAATATTTAGGAGCTATTAGCGATCGGTAGTTGTTTCTAGACATTTGCTCCAACAAAATTTTACTCTCTTTTTGATAGTTTGTATGAAGCTCTTTCGTATAGTTTTTAATGGTCAGTAGCTGTAATCCGGTGTTATAACGTATTTGGAAGTCATTCTTAAGTTTTTTTACGAGCTCTTCTACTTTCTCCAGGTCATTGTCTACGGCTATTGAGAAAGATACCGCAGAACTTTGCATGATGTTAATTTGCATGTCTGCAAGCGCTAATTCCTTAAATATTAGGCTAAGGTTCTCCTCGTCTACAAATGAATAGTCCAGTACTTTAAATGAAATTAAACACTGTTTATCTTTTATGATTATGGTGGGTATAGGCTCAAAATCGCAGTTATGGATGATAGTCCCTTCTTTCTCAGGATGTGAAAAGCTTCTAACAAATAGCGGGATATTGTTATTTGCTAAAGGTTTAATAGTCTTTGGATGAATTACAGAAGCGCCATAATAGGTCATTTCAGCAGCCTCTTTATATGGTAACTGGTCGAACATGCGGGTATTTTCAACCCGTTTGGGGTCCCCATTTAAAATACCCGGTACATCCTTCCAAACCGTAACGGATTGGGCGCTTAAGCACGTGGCAAAAATTGCTGCCGAGAAATCTGACCCCTCCCTTCCCAAAGTAGTGTTTTCTCCTATGTGCGAGCTACCTATAAAGCCTTGGGTAATAATTATACCTTTCTGATTTGTGAATTCCTCGGTGATTAATTTGTTAGTCTCTTCCCAGTTTACATTTGCTTGTCTGTAGTGATCATCCGTTTTGATATAGTCGCGAGCATCAACCCATTTTGCTTCTTGTATGTACTCTGCCACGATAGTAGTTGATACTAATTCTCCAAACACGACCACACTATCGTAAAGCTTTCGACCATCGAGTTCTCCGGAAAGATTCAATTTTAACTGGTCTATCAATTGTTGAATACTGTCTTGCACCTCATTTGGTCCATCAAACAGGGATTTCACCATCTTGAAATGAAAGCTAACAAACTCTTTTAAAAGTAGTGAGTAGTCTTCTCCGTTGAGCTTCTTTTTTACAATGTCCTCCAGAAGGTTGGTATTCTTGGCCATGGCGGAAATTACTATAAGAAGCGGTTCTGCTGCATAGCTTTTTATGATGTTTACCATATTAACCACAGCGTCAGAATCTTTAATTGACGCTCCACCAAATTTGAATACCCTCATGCCTTGCAAACGTTTGAATGATCTTTATTTTTGCCTCAAAATAGCGGTTAATATTTTTTATCTAAAAGCTCCGTAGCATTTATGGAAGATTCAAGAATTGCCCTTCCCATTGGAACCACATTAGACAGATTCATTAAAAATAAACAAGATGAATTTCAGTACGCCACAGGTGAGTTGTCTCAGTTGTTAAGAGACATTGCTCTGGCGGGTAAAGTAGTTAACAGGGAAATAAATAAAGCGGGGCTTATCAATATTGCGGGAGCTATTGGCTCGCAGAATATACAAGGTGAAGAGCAGCAAAAGCTAGATGTTCTGGCAAACATCCGCTTTATCAGAGCGCTTACAAAAGGAGGTGAAACCTGTGCTATAGTGTCTGAGGAGGATGAGGACATTACTGACCTTAAAAATGAAGGTAAGTATGTAATTGCCATTGATCCGTTAGACGGTTCTTCCAATATTGATGTTAACGTTTCTGTAGGAACGATATTTTCCGTGTATCGTAGGGTTACACCTGTAGGTATGCCAATAATAAACGAGGATGCACTTCAAAAAGGTATTGAGCAGGTAGCTGCCGGGTACTTATTATATGGTTCATCTACAATGCTGGTCTACACGACAGGTCATGGTGTAAACGGGTTTACCTATGAACCTTCACTTGGTGAATACTTTCTTTCCCATCCTGACATGATTATTCCAGATGAAGGTAACGTATATTCAATAAACGAAGGATCGTATAACAGTTTCTCTGATGAAGTAAAAGAATATCTAAATTTTTGCAGAACTAGTAACTACTCGGCACGGTATATTGGTTCATTGGTGGCTGACTTCCATAGAAACTTACTTAAGGGAGGTATTTACATTTATCCACCAACGGCAAAAGATCCGAATGGGAAACTTCGTTTATTGTATGAATGCAATGCGCTTGCTTTTATCATTGAACAAGCTGGTGGTTTTGCTTCAACGGGCAATAGCAGGGTTTTGGAAATTCAACCCAAGGAGTTTCACCAACGCGTTCCACTTTTTATTGGGTCAAAAAAGATGGTGGAGCAAGCGGAATCTTATTTCAAGAGCTAGAATATTTTTTTCTGGTTTTAATTTTTTACCACTGCCGTTCAATTATAAGATCGGCTATGGCGCCAGCTACTCGTTCCGATGGCGCCTGAGTTAAGACTTGTTTTACCTTTTCCTCCAAGACATCCAACCTGTAAAGAGTGTTTAAAAGTTGATCAAAATTCTTATCTAATAACTCGCTAATTGCTGCTGTAAGCTACTCTTTTATGTCGCTAACCTTCTCTGAGTCACGGTTAAATCAGGAACAAGTAAAGATTATTACCTGTAAGCCTAACTAACGTCTCAATCTCACTTTGTTGCGTCTTTGTTATCATCTTTTTCCGGCTTTGCTTTCAGCAAGTCAGGAGCGTTGTCAAAAATATGCCTGTACCATGTGACTAACTTTTTTATGTCGCTAACATATACACGATTTTCATCATATTCAGGTAAAATATGCTTTAAAAAAGCTTTCAGTTCATCAGGATCGGATGTTGAGGTAATACCCAAGTCATCGGCAAATTCTTCATACATTTTTTTAAATACATCATCAACAGGAGTAGATCCTTCTTGATTTGTAGTATAAATACTAATGTCGCTAAGAACGGAAACACGTTGTGTGGCGCCTGCTACCAACTTTTTCTTATCAGCATCGAGAGATTCCAATATTACCCCTGTTCTTGTAGGCTTAACTATTTTGAACAGTCCCCCTTTGCCAGAGACAGATGCTATGTCGCTATATTCCATATATAATCTATTTGAACACCAAAAGTAACTATAATCTTATGGTGCAGTTACAAGACCCTCAATAAAATTTAAGACCTCATCACGGCCTTCTTTTTTGAATGATGACGTGGTGAAAATAGGTGGAAGCTCTTCCCAATAATTTTTCAAAAACCTTCTGTATTTGGCAATATTCGATTCAGTCTTGTTTTTTGATTGTTTATCAGTTTTAGTGAATACGATTGCAAACGGTATTTGCTTTTCTCCCAACCAGTTGATAAATTCTATATCGATTTTTTGAGGTTCCAATCGCGAATCTACCAAGACAAAAAGGTTAACCAGGTTCTGCCTCTCTAACAGATAATCATGAATCATTACACCCCATTTGGCCTTTTCAGTTTTTGCTACCTTCGCCCAACCGTATCCCGGTAAATCTACTAAATACCAGCTTTCATTAATGATGAAATGATTTATGAGCTGGGTTTTACCAGGTTTTGATGAAACCTTGGCTAATGCTTTTCTATCTGTAAGCATATTTATAAGCGAAGACTTCCCTACGTTAGAACGGCCTATAAAGGCAAACTCAGGTAACTCTTCTTTTGGGCACTGACTGATGTTGGCGCTGCTAGTAACAAATTCGGATTTTATTATATTCATTCTTCAGTTATGCAAATTGTGATAATCCAAAACAATACCTATATTTAGTAATTTAAAAGCAGTTGTTAGACTTTTTAGGCTTAAAGTATTACTTTAAACAAACATTGGGTGTTTTTGCCAGAAAATTGATTTAGGAACTAGTGAGGTTCCTGATATTTTTTAAACTTAATAGAACGACTGCAAATATCTTGACAAATGTATAAAAGGTATAAGATTTTATTTTCAGCCACTTTTTTATTGGCTTTTAATATCCATTTATTTTCGCAGGAAGGACAAGACGGGAAGGAGCTTGCAAAACAATTAATTGAAGTGGCCGAGTTGATCATGGCAGAGACTCAGGCCATGGACCAAGCAAGAGATAACTACATACTGGCTGTGGAAGCAGATCCTGATAATATTGTAGCGAATTACAGGGCTGGAGATTTCCACATGAAAACCGTAGGTAAAGACAGGGCTGTTAAGTATTTCTTGAAAGTTTTAGAATTAGATCCTGAGTATCGTTTTGATATTACGTATTGGATTGGCAGAAGCTATCAGTACGGTATGGAATTCGATAAAGCGCTGGCTTATTATAATCGATACAAAACCAAGCTTACCGAAAAAGACGGATATCGCGGCAGAGATAGAACGGAACTGCCGGATGTTGAAAGAAGAATTTACGAGTGTCAAAATGCTATTGAGTATGTCGCAAACCCGGCGCATTATTCTATTGTGAATGTGGGGAGCGCTGTCAACTCAGAATTTGATGACTTTGCCCCCGTCGTAAATGAGGATGAGACGCTAATGATCTTTACTACCAGGCGTAGAGACGGAAACCTTAATGAAAACGTATTTTCTGATAATAAACCCTATGAAGATATTTTTTTCACAGAAAAGAAAGGAGGTGCTTGGACACCTGCACAAAATATAGGTGAAATAATTAATACAGAATTTCATGATTCTAACCTGGCGCTATCAGCTGACGGTAAGCAGCTTTTTTTATATAAGGATGACAATAACGGTGATATTTACGAGTCATATCGAAAGGACGATGGTACTTGGTCGTACCCTCAATCCATGAGCGAGAATATCAATTCTGAGGGTTTCAAGGAAAGTTCCATATCAATATCTCCGGACGGAAGCATTTTGTTTTTCGCTTCTGACAGGCCTGGGGGTCAGGGTGGTATTGATATCTATTACAGTATTAAAGATGAGAATGGCGAGTGGACCCGTTCCAGAAACCTGGGGCCAATCATCAATACAGAATTTGATGATGACGGTCCTTTTATAGACTACGATGGTAAGACCTTATATTTTAGTAGTCAGGGAAGAAAAGGTATGGGAGGCTATGATATATTTAGGTCTGAATATGACAGCGCTGAAAGTAAATGGATGGAACCGGAGAATGTAGGTTTCCCAATAAACACGCCGGATGACGATGTTTATTTTGTGAGTACAAAAGATGGTAAAAGAGGTTACTACGCTTCGGTTCGCGAGGATGGTCAGGGCTTTACAGATATCTACCAGGTTACTATCTTACAGGAGGATGAAATAGGTGAAACTCTGACCGCAAAAGGGGTGGAAAAAGAAGATACGGAACCTGAAACACCTGATACCGCAGACCCTGAGAAGGTGGAAATAGATGTAACTAACGATCTACAACCGGTAACGCTAACAGTGACTGTAGTGGATGACAAAGGTAGTAATACAGACGCCAAAATAAGCTTGACGGGAAAATCCAACGGAAGAACGGCAGGTAAATCAAGTCAAGGTACCGGTATATATTCGTTTACCGCAACCGTTCCGGAGAGGACGGCATATAATTTATCTGTTGAGAAATCAGGTTATCTATTTCAAACCCTGGATATTACTATTCCGGCTGCTACATCATTACCCCAGAACATCACCAGGAAGGTGACTTTAAGGCGTTTGCAGGTAGGGGCCAGAAAGGTGCTTCGGAATATCTATTTTGACTTTGATAAGGCCTCATTTAAGGATGAGTCCTATACAGAGCTTAATAAGTTGGAAGCTATGATGGCGCAGAGCGCTGGTGTTCAAATTGAAATATCAGGTCACACAGATAACATTGGTGGAAAGACCTATAATAAAGACCTTTCGCAACGTAGGGCTAACGCTGTTAAAAACTACTTGGTTAACAAAGGCATAGATGCGCGGAGAATCACTTCCATTGGCTATGGAGAGGAAAGGCCGCTAGCCAGTAACGATGATGAACGAGATGGCCGTGAGCTCAATAGAAGGGTGGAGTTCAAGGTAATAGGCAAGTAGATTATTTCATTGTTTCTTTTTAGGATTACCTGTTTCTTAAATTCATATTTGCGGCTTTAAAACTCTTAACGGGTTTGGTGGTTTAAATACTAAAAGTGACGCATGGAGGTACTACCTTACAAAGAGAAACAGGCAAATAAAAAAGAACAGGTTGCTGAAATGTTTAATAGCATCAGCAAGAAATATGATTTTCTCAATCATTTTCTCAGTTTAGGTATTGACATCAGGTGGCGTAAAAAAGCGATTAAACTCCTAAAAAAGGACAATCCCAAGCACATACTGGATATCGCTACAGGCACTGCTGATTTTGCCATTGAATCTCTTTCTCTCAAGCCGGAGAAAGTCACTGGCGTTGATATATCAGAAGGTATGCTTTCGGTAGGTCGTGAAAAGCTCAAAAAGAAGAGTTTGGATCATATCATACAGTTAGAGCTTGGGGATTCTGAAAAGCTGCTTTTTGAGGATAATAAATTTGACGCTGTCATCGTTTCTTTTGGGGTAAGAAACTTCGCTCATTTGGAAAAGGGCCTGGCGGACATGTATTGGGTATTATAGCCAGGGGGGAAGACCGTGATTGTGGAATTTTCAAGGCCTTCGAAGTTTCCGTTTAAGAGTATTTATAATTTTTACTTTAAAGCGATTTTACCTAAAATTGGCAGGCTAGTATCAAAAGATCAATCTGCTTATACTTATCTTCCGGAGTCTGTGCAGGTATTTCCGGATGGTACTGATTTCTTAAAGGTACTAGAGCGAGTAGGATTTAAAAATACCACATGTACACCACTCACATTTGGGGTAAGTTCAATCTATGTAGGAGTAAAGTAGCTCTTATAATCTTTGTTACTGTCCTTCCTTTATTCAATTGTTTAGGTCAGCGGCAGGTTGGGGTAAACAATCCAAATTATGATAACCGCTTTATTAGCTACGGTTTTTTAATAGGGTTACATACTACCACTTATCAATTAAAGTACTCTGATCAATTTACGTCGCGTGATCTGGACAATATCTATTCGATAAGTCCGAAATGGTCGCCAGGATTTTCTCTGGGCTTTATTGTTAATCTTAAGCTTGCAGATTTCCTTGATTTTCGCGTTTTACCTAAAGTGGCTTTTTATGAACATGAACTAGAGTATCGCTTTTTGGACGATACCCCTACAAAACAAGAACTGGTTGAGACCACCGTGGTTGAATTTCCTATCGTATTTAAGTACAAGTCGGAACGAAGAGGTAATAATAGAATGTATTTTGTAGGAGGAGTGAAGCCAGGGTTTGAGGCCTCAGGTAAAAATGATTTAGAAGCCGTAGGCGATGATAACTTGCCTATAAACGAATTTAATTTTTCGGCGGAATTAGGCTTTGGCCTTGATATTTACTATCCACTTTTTAAATTTTCCCCTGAGATCAGATTTTCTAAAGGTCTAGCCAATATGCTTGGGTCAGATGTCAACGAATTAAGCGCTGGTATAGACAGGTTGAGTACAAATACCGTCACACTCTATTTACTTTTTCAATAATGACTAAGATTGCACTTGTAACAGGAGCCACCTCAGGTATAGGGCTGGCTACCGCCCAAATACTTCTGAAAAATGGTTTTAGAGTAATCGTTTGCGGTCGCAGGTCTGAAAGATTGACTCAGGAATTCGAAGAGTTTGGTAATGCTGTTCTACCATTGATCTTTGATGTGAGAGACAAAGAAAAAGTAGCTCTTGAACTAGGGAGTTTACCCGACGACTGGAAAGATATTAGTATATTGATAAACAATGCCGGTAATGCACATGGACTGGCTCCAATTGAGGCGGGAAGCCTTGATGATTGGGATGCGATGATCGATATTAATGTCAAAGGGTTACTTTACGTATCAAAGGCTATAATCCCTGGCATGGTTGAGAGAAAATCAGGGCATATCATTAACGTTGGATCTATTGCAGGAAAGGAAGTATATCCTAATGGAAATGTCTATTGCGCCTCAAAGCATGCGGTTGATGCAATAAATAATGGCATGAGAATAGACCTTAACCAATATGGTATTAAAGTATCGGCAATTAATCCGGGCCTTGTGGAAACAGGGTTTTCTAAGGTGCGCTTCAAGGGTGATGATGAAAGGGCGGCGTCAGTATATAAAGGATTCAGCCCTTTAAAAGCAGAAGACATAGCTGAAATTATCTTATTTACAGTTACAAGGCCTGGACATGTAAATGTAAGTGACCTGACGGTGTTACCAACGTCTCAAGCTAATGCGTCTATTGTAAAGAAAGACTTAGGGTATTAAGGGTTTCTGGCTCTATCTCATGTCCACCCATGAACTTAATAATCTTTGGGACTACTTTTAATTTATTAGACAATACCTTCATTGCATTCAACCTTGCTTCATTAAGGAAAGGGTCTTCTACACCATACACATAAGTAATAGGTTTACCTGCAAACTTTGTGGCGGCAAATTTAAAGTCCATATCAGGGGGGAAGATGCCCGACCAAAGTATTAAACTATCAAATCTCATAGCTTGATTTGCTGCCCATCTGGAGGCTGTTGCTGCTCCTTGAGAAAATCCGAGAATATGAATTTTAGTTTGTTCTCCGATGTTTTGTTCTAAACCCT